>NZ_CP028347.1:2139171-2476257 GCF_003454795.1 Novosphingobium sp. THN1 | reverse complement strand
GAGCTTGGGGTTGATGGCGATGCCGTTCTCGCGGCAGTAGGTCTCGTAGTGGTTGATGAACCACCAGACGTCGGTGGTGTCGACCAGCACGGCGTTCTCGTCGTAGAATTCGATCGGGCCCTGCATCCATCCGAACAGCTTGCAGCCTTCCGGATGGTCGGTGACGAGCGTGTGGCTCTCGCCCGGCGTTTCGAGGATCAGGCCGCCGGGGGTGGCAACCCAATCGTACTCGAGGTAGCGGACGCTGCCTTCGAGGCAGACCATGGTGATGGTGCCGCGGTGGAAGTGGGTGCCGATAACCCCCGGCCCCTTCACCCACAGGATGTTCGAGAACAGGTTCTGACGCACGTCGAATGCGAGGTGCTTGATCGCGGCGTTGTCACCGAACGGCACCCAAGGGCTGTCGACGTCGGTCTGCGCGTCGATGTAACGACCGCCGGGGCTGAGGCGCTGGACCAGCTCCTTGTGTGCGAAAGGAACGTCGACAATCTCAGCCTTGTCCGAGGGCGGCGCGGTCATCACGGTGGCGGTGCTCATAATGCAGGTCCTCTCAACGGATCAGCGTGTCAACGTAGTCGGCACCGATGCCGACCTTTTCGTAGTGTTCGCGCGCTGCCTTCATGTAATCGAACACGTCGTAGTGGCCGACAGTGTTGCCCTCTTCATCGAGCCACATCAGCGGGCCGGAGACGACGAAGAAGACCTTCATCGGGTCCTCGTGCTCATAGCAGACCAGGGTATGGCTCTCGCCCGGGGTTTCATAGACGAAGTCCCCAGCCGTGGCGGTCCAGCTGTGCTCGAGGTAGGCCCACTTGCCGCTGATGGTGTAGGCCCAGATCGGGTGCGGGTGATAGTGGCGGTTCACGAGACCCGCCTGCTTGCTCATCAGGACATCCGCCCACATGTTCTTGGCCGGGCTGATCCAGACGGGCTTGGAAAATACCGTTTCGGAGATCGGCACCCAGTAGCGTTCGTCGCCCTCGGCAATCTTGGGCATGTAGACTTCCGGCAGGCCGCCTTCGCGGAAGACCTTGTCGACCGGCTTGATGTCCTTCCAGAATTCCGTGTGCGCCGCTTCAGGCATATGCTCTCTCCGTAAGGATCAACGCGGGCGAAGCCGAAGGGGTGACGACCCCGCCCGCGCAAATCGTTCAGTTTATCAGAACTCGAAGCCGAGCCTGACGTACCATTCGGCCGGACGGCTGTAAGTGCCGTAGATCTGGCCGCCCGCGATCTGTGCCTGACCGGTCACGAGATAGCGTTCGTTGGTGATGTTGGTGCCGCCGACCGTGAGGTTCCACTGGTTTTCCGGCGCCTGGTACTGCAGGCTGGCGTTCACGATGTCGGTCGTCGGACGCAGCAGCAGGATCGTGCCCTCGGTGTCGTTGCGCATGCCGGTGGTGTGGGTCCAGTCAGCCAGCGCGACGATCTTGCCATCGCCAACGGCCATCTCGAAGCGGGGCGCGACGTTGAACTTCCACGAAGGTGCCTTGGGCAGGTCCGATCCCTTCTGTACGCCGAGCTGGAACGGATTCGGTGCAACCTGCGCCGGAGCGAGCACGTTCGTGTAGTAGGCATCGAGATGACCTGCCGACGCAGTGATGGTGAAACCATCGGCAGGGGCTGCAACCATTTCGATTTCGAAACCCTTGATGCGAGCATCGCCGGCGTTCTGGATGGTTGGCGAGACGCCCTGCTGGAAGTTCAGCTGGATGCCCTTGTACTTCGTGGTGAACACTGCCGCATTCAGTTGCAACCTGCGATCCAGCAGCGTCGACTTCACGCCGGCTTCGAAGGTCTCGGCGATTTCTTCGCCAAAGGTCGGAGCGACCGGAAGCGGATTGGACAGACGGGTTGTCCAGCCACCAGTCTTGTACCCGCGCGAGAACGAGCCATAGGCCATCACGTCTTCGGTCGGATGCAGTTGAAGGCCGAGCTTGTAGGAGAAGTCGTCAAACGTCTGCTTGTTTGGCGCAGTCGGATAGTAGCGGAAGGGCTGCGACGGGATCGGGAAGCCGACAGCCGTGGCGCAGGCCGCGGTTGGATTGCCGGTTGCGGGATCGGTGGCAAGGCAGTTGAACAGCTTGTAGTTGAAGCCGTTCACGTCAGCCTGCGCGCCGTCGTACTGCTTGTTCTCCTTGGTGTAGCGGGCACCAACCGAGATGCCGATCAGGTCGCTGACACGCCAGTCGATCTGGCCGAAGCCGGCGTAGGCTTCTGTATCTACCTTGCCGGGACCATCAACCTGCAGCAAGCCGGCCGAGAAGGTCACGAAGTCGCGCAGATCACCCTTTTCCTTGAAGCCATAGCCGCCGAGCACGAAGTTCAGCGCCCCGTCCATCGCCGAACCGGTCAGCTGGACTTCCTGGCTGAACTGGTACTGATCGACGATGAAGCTGGTCTGCAGCATCGGCAGCGGGGAGTTGTCGAGGTCGACACCTGCCTTGAAATCGACTTCGCGATACGAAGTGATCGACTTGAGCATGACGTTGTCGGACAGGTCATACTCAAGGTTGAGGCCAAGGCCCCACTGCTTCAGCTTCGAGAAGTTGTTGCCGTTGGCGTAAGTGGTGTCCTTGTCGGTGTTCACCCAGCGGCCGTCGTAGGGCAGCAGATTGTTGAACGGATCGCCGTCGACATTGCGGCTGGCGAGACCGGGATGGTATTGTAGCCACTGACGCTGGAACGCGGGCCACAAAGAGCGGTGGCGTTGCGTGCTGCGATCTGAGCTGCAGTGGCGCCGATGCAGAAATTGTAGAGGCCAGCAAACAGGAAGCCCGAGCTGCCCGTCACGACGTCAAGTGCGGTGCCGGGGATGTTGTTGGCAGCAACACCTGCGAACGGTCCGGGAATCGGCGTGACGGCCAGGACGGTGTTCGCAGTCGAGTCCTGATCGATGTTGGTGTAGTCACCGCTCAGTGTTGCGCGGAAGCTGGTGCCATTGTCCCAGCGCAGCTTGCCGCGCAGGTTCCACGAATTGTCGCCGCCTTGCCGGCTGCGGGTTTCATAGCCCGAGGCAGGGAACTGCGTGAAGCTGTCGTTCGCGCCGGCATTGGGATAGGGGATGCGCTTCTGGAACCCATCGCGCTTGTGAATGCCGAATGCGACCGAGGAGCTGAGACCTTCAGTCAGCGGAATGTCGACAAGGCCACGGGCCTGAACGCGATTGAAGCGGCCGACGGTCACGTCGCCCTTGACGTGGAATTCCTTGCCCGGCGTGTGCGTCACGATCGAGATCGCGCCGCCGATGGTATTACGGCCGAACAGAGTGCCCTGCGGTCCCTTGAGGACCTCGATCCGTTCGACGTCGAGCAGGTCCTGGTTGGCACCAATGGAGCGGCCAAGATAGACGCCATCGAGATAGACACCGACGGCAGGGTCGATGTTGAACGCGAAGTCGGACGAGCCGATGCCACGGATCGTCGCACCCAGCACGGCACTCGAACCAGAGAACGGGGTTGATGCGTCAAGGGTGACGTTGGGGTGATGCCGGAAAGCGCCGAAACGTCGCCCACTGCGCGTTCCTGGAGCGCGCCAGCGGTAAATGCAGTGATTGCGATTGGCACGTCTTGGACGTTTTCCGCGCGCTTCTGTGCGGTCACCACGATCTGTGCGATGCCGCCGGTGTTTTCTTCGGCCTGAGCCTGATCCTGCGCAAACGCTGGCGCGGCAAGAGCCGCGGCCATGGCTGCAATGGAAACCGATGCTATTCTCATGGTTTTCCTCTCCCTGTTTTTTCGGAGCGGGGCCCCTGCCCCGGAATCTCGCCAGCTTGATAGGCACTGGCGAAAATGGTCGCTTGCACTCACGCGCAAGCTGATAAGGACTGCTGCGCAAAAATCATGCTGGGCAGCATTCCGTTACGTCATGCGGGCGTCTTTCTGCCCATCCGCCAGTCGCGCGGAGCTGCGCCGAACTGCTGACGGAAGCAGCGCGTGAAGTAGGCGCTGTCGTTGAAACCCAGCTCGAATGCGATCTCGGTAATGCTGGCATCGGGCCTTGCCATCAGCCTGTCGGCCGCGCGGCGCAGGCGCTGATCGAGAATGTACGCCGTTGGCGTGGTCCCCATCGCCGCGAAGATGTTCTGCACCGTACGAACCGATACACTGCAGGCATCTGCCACGGATGTTGTGCGCAAGGCCGGGTCCTCAAGGTTGGCTGCAACCATGGCCAACACGCGACGGCGCAGATCGGCCTCGCCTGCGTCGGTCGATGGACGCTGCGCTCCACGCATGGCCATGGCGGCAAGGTCATAGAATACGGCGTTGACGCCGATTTCCCATTCCGGATCCTCTGCGGCGCGCTCGCCCTGCTGCCACAATGACAACAGGAAATCGTGGAACACGCGCCCGCCAGGTGTCGCGCCGCACATGCGCTGCATCAGCGCATCGTCGATCCCCGAAAAGCGCTCGGCCAAAGGCGCTCGCGGGAACTCGACCACGAGCAGTTCGTGGCCGGTGAGACGGATCGAATAGGGCTGATGAGGACTTGCCAGAACGAAGTCACCCGGCAGGAGCGTGCATTCCTGGCGCCCCTGCGTGTGCTCGCTGTTGCCGCGGCATTGCAGGTGGAGGATCAGGCGCTCGTCATCCTGCGGCAGAGGATTGCGACCTACTGCCGAATGGGAAGAATCCGTGCGGATCATGTCGAGTTCACCGACGCGCCACGACAGCATCTTCCCCGCGAAGTCTTCTCCGGGCACGTTGACGAATGTGCCGGTGAAGGCCCGATCCGCAATCTCGTTCCAATATCGCGCCCGATCAGGTGGAGCGACGTCGGCCGTGTGAAACTTGAGAAGCGCACCCATGGTTCTTCTCCGTTGTGTCAGGCGATCGAGGGGATCGCGTTGCCAGAGCGCCGCGCAACAACGCGCGGAGCGGATTCGATAAGTCCAAGTGTCAGGAAACCTGCCAGCACGGTGCAGCCGAGCATCAGCCACAGCGGTGCGGCAAGGCCGTAAGCGTCAGCCAGCGTCCCGGCGAGGAATGGCGACAGAACCCCGCCAAGGACTTCGCCGGTGCCCATCACGACGCCGGTCAGCGTCGCAGTCAGACGAGGGTCGACCGACTCCGAAGGGATCGTGGCCATGAACATCGGGAACAGCCCGTTGAGGCCCCAGCCGAAAAAGAAAATCGCGGCGAGAACCCAGGCCGAGCCTTCGTAATACAGGCCGCCCAGAGGCAGGATCACGCCGAGGAACGAGAAAAAGATCATCACCGGGCGGCGGCCAATAACGTCGGAGATTGCCGGTACGGCAAAGCTGCCCAGGCCCGCCGAAATACCCAGCGTTGCCATCAGCCAGCTCATTGTGTCGGGATCAAACCCGCACGCCTTCGTCAGGAAAAGCGGCATGAAGGCCCAACATACGACCAGGTAGGAAACCAGCAGGATCGAGATCAGGGCGCAAAGGATGACATTGCGGTGCCCGAACGCTTCACCCAGCGTGACTTTGGGTGCAGCGTCATCATGCGCCTCAACCGGCGGCTCGCGCAGCGTGAACCAGATGAGGGCCGCGGTGACGAGTCCGGGCAATGCTGCCAGGTAAAAACCCGTCCTCCACCCTACGGCAACGGCTACGGGCACCAGCAGCAAGGGCGCAAGACCGGAGCCAAGAAGATTGGACCCCAGATTCTGCGCGACCCCCATGGCGAGGCCGCGGCGTTCAGGCGCGACCTCGGCGACGATCATCGAATGGCTGACCGGCATGACCCCGCCCTCGGCAGCACCCATCAGGAGGCGCGCGCCAAGGAGCATCAGGAATGAAGATGCAGCACCCGAGATGAATGAGCACAGGCAAAAGGCGATGGTGGCGATGACCACCACTGGTTTGCGGGAACCCAGCTTGTCCGAGATGCGCCCGACTAGCAGGCCCGACAGCGCCCATGTGAGCGACAGGGCGGAGCTGAACATGCCGACTTGCGTATTGCTCAATTGCAGGTCCGGCTGGACGAACGGCATCAGGAAGTTGAGCGCATTGCGGTCAAAGAAGAGGATGCCGAAATTGAGGCTGAGGAGCGCGGTAACCCACACTTGGTAGCCGCTGCTTCTGGCCTTTCCGGCATTCATCTTCGCAGTCGCCAACATTTACCTCTCCCATCTTCCACTTGCCGATCCCATGCCGACATTGTTCTCATTCTAGGTCGCTATCGTTGCCCTCTCTTGGATTGCCGCGCAGCCCGACCGGGACCAGAGCGCACGGGGTCAGATAAATGGTCGTACAGGGTCGGCGCCGTCCCATCCTTGCGATGCCTGCCACATCGCCGTGAAGTGCGCGTCCATTCCTGGTGTTGCAGGGATAAGTTCCAGAAACCCCGGGGCCGCAGCAGTCCCGCCTTCGAGATAGGCGACGCTCCCTCCGGTAGGCACCGCGGCTTTGAACGCGAGCCTGTAGCCCCGTGAGAGGTATGCCGGCAGCTCCACCTCAACATCTTCACAAGCGATGCCAAAGTGATGGAATCCGTACCCGCGCTTCTCGATCGTTTCGCGATAGACCGAAGGATTGCCGTCAAGAGGCTGGATCAGTTCGACCTGCATGTGGCCGATAAAGCCCATCGCAATCATGACATCGGCAGTCGATGGCGCGCCACGGTAGAACTGGTCAGGACCGAGGAAATGGTCGAGCAGGAAGAACGGCCCAGCGGCGCAATCCTTCTGGAAGTGCGCGATGGATGCGTGAACGTCCTCGACCACAAACGCAGTCTGCATGACGCCACCGAACGGCTGGCCGAAGCCGAGCATTCTTGCCATTTCTGTCCTCTCCGCACGCCCCGCCTCTAGCGGACGGAAGCGCGCCAAATTCTGCTAGAGCGTTATCGCAACCTTGCCGAACAGGCCGGCTGATGACTGGTACGCGTAAGCGTCGCGGGCGTTCTCGAGCGGGAAAGCCTTATCTAGCACTGGCTTGATCCCGTGCTGGTCGATGAAAGCATTGAGCCGCTGGGCCATGCCCTTCGATCCGACGAAGATGCCGCGGATCGATGCGCCCTTGAACATCAAGCCGTGGGGTTGGTGTCACCCTCGCGCGTCAAAACGCCGATCAGGGCGATTTCGCCCGCAAATCCGACGGCGGCAATGGATTGCTTGAGCGTCCCTGCGCCGCCAACCTCGACGACCTTGTCAACGCCGCCACCAGCTAGCCGGGCCGCCTCTGCACCCCACTCAGGCGTGATGCGGTAATTGATCACGTGATCGGCGCCGAGCGCTTTCGCCCGCTCGAGCTTTTCATCCGACGACGACGTGGCAATGACGGTGGCGCCCGCAGCCTTGGCAATCTGCAGCGCGAGCAGCGACACGCCCCCAGTGCCGAGAACCAGGACAGTGTCTCCCGCCTTTACCGGGCGCGGCCCTTCCATAAGGGCGTTCCACGCTGTGACACCGGCGCAGGGCAGACAGGCGGCGTGCGTAAGATCCAGAGTCTCGGCCAGCGGGACTACGCCATGCTCAGGCAAAACAACATATTCCTGCAGCATGCCCGGCGCGGGCGGCGCGCCAAGGGCGACGCCCATGCCGGGGTTGGGCGGACCGTCCATCCAGTTCTGGAAGAAGATGCCGGCCACGCGGTCACCCACCTTGAGCGAGGAAACGCCCTCGCCCACTGCAGCAATCTCCCCCGCACCATCGGACAGCGGCACGGTGTCCTGCTGCACCACGCCGCCCATATAAAACCCGAGCGGAATGATCTGGTCGCGGTAGTTCAGCGAGCACGCACGAACGCGCACCAACACTTCGCCCGGACCCGGCTGCGGAATGTCGGTCTCGTCCAGTCGCAAATCATCGAGCGACGTCGAGCCTGCGGCAATCACCCACTGGCGCATCGGCATTTTCTCCCTGTGGAAGGATCATCACCGATTCAGCGGCACAAATTAATCAGTTGGACAAACCGATTTCACCTGATGAAACCTAATTGGGGTTCGCTTCGAGTGCAGCGGCAATGGCACGCGCCGTAGCCTTCAGTGCTTCGAGATGACGCTGGACAACCGCTTCGTCCGCACCGCGACGTCCCGGCCACGTGACATTGATTGTCGCGATGGGCGATCCGCCGACCAAGATCGGCACCGCCATCGAGCGGCGGCCGTCGCGCAAGACCAGCTGCTTGGAGCGATCCGGCCATGGCAGCAGAGGATCACGAGTTGCATAACCGCGCTGCCTGACCTGTTGCAGCATTTGCCGCAGTTCGGCCTCGCTGCCTTCCGGCGGATTGGCGGGCCGCAGGCGGTCGATGATCGAATCCCGCTCGGCGTCGCCACAGGCTGCGAGATAGGCACGGCCTGTTGCCGTATGGATGTAGGACAGCTTGACCCCGACCGGACCGAGGATGGCGGAGTCGAGCCGGAACAGCGGACTGTTGGTCTCAAGAATTTCCATGTGATCGAGTCGCGGCGCTGCCAGCACCGACGGCCATGCCACTTTCGTGGACAACGCCTTCATGTACGGCGAGGCAATTTCAGCAATGTGGGCGGAGGAGGTGAACGACGCGCGCTCGATCCGGTCCACATGCGGGAGGTACGCGCCATCGGCAAGACGCTGCCACACAAGTCCCTTCTGCCCCAACGTTACCAGCATTCGCAGCAAAGTCGCCTTGGGCAGACCTGTGGCCTGATGCAGCTCGTGCAAGCTTGCCGCCTTGCGCGTCTGCACTTCGATCAGCACGTCCAGCCCACGCTCCAACGCGCGCACGGTCTTGACCCTGCGTTCCAGCATCCATCCTGCTCCGGCAAATTCTGCGTTTCACCTTATGCAACGCAAAATCACGAAACCCCCGTGCAAAGTCAACCGCACTGTCGCAGCAATAGGCGACGGAGAGGAAAACCAGACGATGACGAAGCCAAGCGTTCTGTTCATCTGCACGCAGGATACCAAGGAAGAGGAAGCCCGCTTCACCCGGGCCGCGCTGGAGGCGGCGGGCGTTGACGTGGTCCACCTCGATCCCAGCGTCCGCCGCACTGTCGGCGGCGCCGAAATCTCGCCCGAGATGGTTGCGGAGGCAGCCGGCATGACCATTGAGCAGGTCCGAGCGCTTGGCCATGAAGGCAAGTGCCAGAATGCAATGATCGGTGGCGCAATTGCAGCGGCCCATGCGTGGGACGCCAAGTCGCCCGTCTCGGGAATTCTGGCAGTTGGCGGCTCGATGGGCTCGGCGCTTGCCGGGGCGCTGATGCAGAGCTTCCCCTACGGCCTGCCCAAGCTAATCGTTTCGACCATGGCTTCGGGTTTCACCAAGCCGTACATGGGCGTGAAGGACATCGCGATGATGAACGCGGTGACCGACATATCGGGCATCAACACCATCAGCCGGGACGTTTTTCGCAACGCCGCCAACGCTGTTGCCGGCATGGCCAAAGGTCATGATCGCGACAAGGGCCCGGAAAAGCCGCTGGTCCTGATCACCACTCTGGGCACCACCGAAGTCAGCGTGAAGCGCATCCGCCAGGCCCTGGAGAGCGATGGATGCGAAGTCATGGTGTTCCACTCCTCCGGCGCGGGCGGGCCGACGCTGGATGGCCTCGCCACCGACAAGGACGTGGCGCTTGTCCTCGACCTTTCGCAGACCGAGATCCTCGATCATCTTTTCGGCGGGCTGGCAGACTCCGGCCCCGATCGCGGCCGCGCAGCGCTGCGCAAGGGCATCCCGACGATCCTGGCACCGGGTAATGCTGACTTCATCATCGGCGGACCGATCGATGCGGCAGAGGTGCAGTTCCCCGGCCGCCGCTACCATCAGCACAACCCGCAGCTTACTGCAGTGCGAACCAAGGTGGACGATCTCAAGAAGCTGGCCGATCACCTTGCCGCCAACGTGCGCGAAGCCAAGGGCCCGGTGCGGGTATTCACTCCGCTCAAGGGCTTTTCCAGCCACGATAGCGACGCCGGGCACCTGCAGGACCTCAGCGTGCCCGGCCCCTTCGCCGAATACCTTGCGCAGGTCATGCCCGACCATGTGCCTGTCACGGCGATCGATTCCCATTTCAACGACGAAGCCTTCTCAAGCGCGGTGATCGCCGCGGCGCGAGAATTGCTGGCCGCAAAGAACTGATCCGAAGATGACCGACGACATTCCCCTGACTCACGAAGACATCGCCGAGATCGCCGCGATCCTGGAGAAGTCCGGCTACCGCGAACTCGATCTTTCGACGCGCCGTTTTCGCCTGCGCGTGGCCAAGGGCGCCGACGCACAGGGTGGTGTGATACAGGAATGGCAATGGGCTGGATCGGCGCCGGAAGTCTCAGCCGAGGCAAGCGCGACAGCGGTTGACCCCAACGCAATCTGCTCGCCCCTGCCCGGCACATTCTATCACGCCCCCCAACCCGGCGCGCCGCCCTTCGTCCAACCGGGAGATGAAGTCGGCCCGGAGACGGTAATCGGCATCGTCGAGACGATGAAGCTGATGAACCCGGTGCACGCCGGCCGCAGCGGCATCATCGCCGAGATCCTTGCTGCGAATGGGACCTTGGTCGCCAAGGGCGAAGCCTTGGTGCGGCTGACCTGACATGATCCGCAAGCTGTTCATCGCCAACCGCGGGGAAATTGCGCTCCGCGTCATCCGCACCGCGCGCGCCATGGGGATCGAGACCGTCCTCGGTGCTTCAGAAGCCGACGCTGCATCGCTTCCGGCGCAGCTTGCGGACCATGTCGCAATCGTCGGCCCCGGGCCATCGTCGCAGGGCTACCTGGCCATCGACCGCGTGGTCGATGCGATGGTGAAGTCAGGCTGCGATGCGGTGCATCCGGGGTACGGCTTCCTGTCAGAGAACGCCGCGTTCGCTCGCGCTGTGAAGGCGGCGGGCATCTGCTTCGTCGGGCCTGACATCAAGACGCTCGAAGGCATGGGCGACAAGCTCGCAGCCCGCGCGCTCGCCGTTGAAGCGGGCCTCCCCGTGCTACCGGGGGCGAGGCCGCAACGCGTGCAGACGTCCATTCCCGCGCTGCGCAAACTGGCTATCCGTTGTTGCTCAAGGCCGTGGCCGGTGGCGGTGGCAAAGGCATGCGCCGCGTGGATCGGCCCGAAGATCTCGACAGCGCACTCGACATGGCTCAGGCCGAAGCGCAGGCCGCGTTCGGCAACAGCGCAGTCTATGTCGAGCGCTTCGTTGCGCGGGGACGCCATGTTGAAGTGCAGCTTCTTGGCGATGGCACCAATGCCATTCACCTCGGGACGCGCGATTGTTCGATCCAGCGGCGCTTCCAGAAGCTGGTCGAAGAAGCCCCTGCCCCGCGATGCCTCTGGAGGCCCGCGCAGGCATCGAACAAGCCGCCGTCCAGCTCGCCCACCACATTGGTTACCGCGGCGCCGGAACGGCCGAATTCCTGGTCGATGCCGAGGACTTCTCGTTCTACTTCCTTGAGCTCAACGCGCGTATCCAGGTCGAGCACCCTGTGACCGAGGCAATCACGGGCGTCGACCTGGTCGAGCAGCAATTGCTGGTCGCCATGGGCAAGCCGCTGTCCCTGACGCAGGCGATGGTACGTCCTCACGGCCACGCCATCGAAGTGCGCATCAACGCCGAGGACCCCGAGGCCGATTTTCGCCCTTCCCCGGGATGTGCAGTTCGCGCTGCCTGGCCTGCTGGCGAGGGCGTGCGCGTGGACACGCACATCGGCATCGGGGGCGAAGTGCCACCGTTCTACGATTCGCTCATGGGCAAGCTGATCGTGCACGGCGAGACGCGCGAGCAGGCCGTGGAACGGCTTTCCGACGCGCTGCGCTCGCTGCACATCGAGGGACTGCCCACCACCGCTTCACTCCATCGCCGTATTGTCGCCGATCCGCGCTTTGTTGCTGGCGGCGTTGATACCGGCTTCCTCACGGGACTTGCCCAATGACCGAGATCCGTCTCGTCGACGTCACCATGCGCGACGGCAACCAGAGCCTGTGGGGCGCGACCGGCCTCAATACCGCGCACATGCTGCAAGCTGCCGCGCTGACCGAAGCCTGCGGGTTCAGGGCCATTGATTTCACGTCGTCGAGCCACATGGCCGTGGCCGTGCGTTACTTCCAGAACAATCCCTGGGAACGCCTCCGCCGCATGTCGGCGGCCATGCCGACAACGCCGCTTCAGTTCATCACCACCGGCTTGCGCTTCATCGCCTGGCAGCAGGCCGATCCCGAGTTCATGCGTCTGGTCTACCGCGCCTTGCAGGCCAACGGCGTGGGGCGTTTTGTCCTGCTCGACCCGATGCACGAGGTGCCCGCGGTGATCGAGGCGGCGAAGCTGGTGAAGGAAGAGGGCAACGCCGAAGTGATGGCGGCGCTGACCTTCACGCTTTCCGAGATCCACACCGACCAGTTCTATGCCGATTTCGCGCGTGCCGTCGGGCAGAGCCCGAACATCGACCTATTCTATATCAAGGACCCGGCGGGCCTGCTCTCGATGGATCGCGCTCGCACGCTGGTCCCGGCGGTGAAGGCCGCGATCGGCAACCGCCCGCTCGAGATCCATGCCCATACCACTGTTGGCCAAGGCATGTTGGCGAGCCTTGAGGCGACAAAACTCGGCATTTCCGCGATCCATGTTGGCGTCGGCCCAGGTGGCGACGGCTCTTCTCTGCCGGAAGCCAATCGCATGGTTGCCAATCTCGAAGAGGCCGGTTTCTCGGTTGGCATCGACAAGGCTGCGCTCAAGCGCCTGACGTCCTACTGGCAGAGCGTCGCGCTGGCTGAGGGGCTTCCGCCGGGCACGCCGCAGAACTTCGACGCCAGCTTCCTGCGTCACCAGATCGCCGGTGGCGTGATGACCACGATCGCGCGCCAGCTCGAAGAGCTTGGCCTGTCGGACCGGATGAACGCGGTGATCGAAGAGACCGGGCAAGTCCGCGCCGACCTCGGCTTTCCGATCATGGTCACGCCTTTCCCGCAGATGGTCATGACCCAGGCCCTGTTCAACGTGATCGGCGAGCGGCGCTATGCGCAGGTATCGGATCAGGTCATCCGCTATTGCATGGGCAAGTTCGGCAAGCCCACTTCACCGGTCGACCGGGAAGTGCTCGCCACCATCATGGATCGCCCTCGTGCGCGTGAACTGGAGAAGGAACCAACCTTCCCTGCACTCGGCGATCTGCGCCGCCAGTTTGGCTACCACATGCCCGACGAGGAGTTCCTCCTTCGTGCAGTCATGCCCGCCGAACAGGTTGACGCCATGCTCGCGGCAGGTCGCTCCCGCGCGACCTATTCTCCCAAAGCCGCGCCAATCATTTCACTGCTGCGCAAGCTGGCGGCGAAGCCAGACGCACGTGACATCGTGATCGAACGCGGATCTTTCCGCCTTGCCCTCCATGCCGGAGCAGCGCTTTGACCCTTACTTCAGATTTCAAGGCTCGCCTGCGGGATGCAGCGGGCTTCATCTTCGACATGGACGGCACAATTGCACTGGGAGACTCCAAGAGCGGCGGTCACCGCGCCCTTCCCCATGCAATCGAAGTGCTGGGCACACTGAAAGATAGCGGGAAGCCGTTCGTCGTCTTCACCAACGGGACCGCCAAGCCGCCGGTGGCCTATGCAAATTCGCTGCGCAACGCGGGCTTCCCGGTGGACGATGACCAGATGCTGACACCATCGTCGTCGGCAGCGGTCTGGTTGGCGAAAAGCGGGATCGAGAAGGTTCGTGTTCTCGGTAATCCCGGGTGTGCAGCACCGCTGATCGATGCCGGGCTGAACGTGGTCGGCCCGGCAGAAGAGGCCGACGGGGTCGAGGCGGTCTATACCGGCTGGTTCCGGGAGTTCGACTTCACTTCGCTTGAGGCGGCCTGCCATTCGCTTTGGCACGGAGCGCGTCTGGTTACCGCCAGCAACGTCCCGTTTTTCGCGACCGAGAATGGCCGCGCGATCGGTGCAAGCTTCCCGATCAACGCCATGCTGACCGCGATGACCCGCAAGCGCCCGCGCATCCTGGGCAAGCCTTCGAAGGTCGCTTTCGAGACGGCACTGACCATCATGGGCTTGCCTCGCAGCGCTTCGCAACACGTCGTCGTCGTCGGAGATGATCCGGCGCTCGAGATGCGCATGGCCAACGCCGTAGGTGCGCATTCCATTGGCTTGGCGACCGGCATCATGGGCGGCGATGTGGCCCTGCCCGAGAAGGATCGCCCAACAGTGCTGCTGAATGACCTCAAGCCTCTGCTCGACGTGCTCTAGCGCTTTCTTGCTGCGGTGGGCGCGTGAAAATCCGGGTCCTTGTTCGCTACCCACACCAGAAACCGCGCGATGTCAGGATTGGCCGTAAGAGCTTCGCGGTCAGCGCCAATGCGTCCAAGCTCGCTGTTCGAAAAGGTCGCATGGAGCGTCCGATGGCAGATCGGATGGACTGCTTCGGTCAGCCGACCGCCCCGGCTCTTGGGAACGGGATGATGGAACTCCACGCGCTTCCCCAAGCGCCGCCCGCAAAGCCAGCAGGGCCTGGAAGGCCCATCCATCAATCGGTCATGGCCGGTTCTGAAGGCGGCTTGCCAGCGCGCCACAGGTACAGCCCGCGCCGACGATGACCAACGCTCCGAATGCTGCCACGAAATCAGGGCGTTCGCCGAACAGTACCCAGCCGAACGCGCCGGCAAGCAGAAGCTGCACGTAAGTCATCGGTGCGATCGATGCAGGCCCGGCCCGCGTGGTCGCAACGTAAATCAGGGCGTGCGCGCAACTCGCCGAAACCGCGATTACCGCGCACTTGATGAGGACGGACGTTGGCAGCGCCGGTATCTGGAAGAAGTGGATGCCGCTTTGGTGGCCCGCCCACGTGCCAAGGCACAGGAAACCCGCGCCGATCAGGGCCACGTTGAACTGCATCGACAGCAAACTGCCGGTGCCGGCAACCTTGCGGTTTGCAACCATGAGCAGGGCCATGCCGCTGGCTGCGACGACCGGCAGCAATGCTACCGGTCCCAGCAGCGAAAGGTTGGGGCGCAGGATTACCAACACGCCCGTGAACGCTACCCCCGTTGCGATCCACGTTTCCTTGCGCATTGGCTCGCCCAACAGGATTGCCGAGAGGAGGGCCGTGATCATCGGGCTGGTAAACGAGATCGCGGTCGCCTCACCGATGGGCATCAGGTGGACTGCGCTGAAGAAGCTCATGGCCGATACCGCCACGCTCAAGCCACGCAGGATCTGCCAGCGCAGTCGCGGGAAGGCAAAACCCTTCGGCCCCTCTTGAACGAGGAGGATAACGCCAAGCCCCAGTGCTCCGAAGACATAGCGCAGCGCGCCAATAGCGGTCCCCGGCCACGCCCCGGCCATACTCTTTACCAGCACATCACCCAGCGAAAGCAGAGCGAAACCGCCCAGGGCAAATAGCAGTCCGGACCTGTGACTATCCTGCAAGATGCGAAATCCTGTTGCCCTTCAAGGAGCGGTTATTGATCATAACCAAAGTCCTAGCGGTATGGACGCGACACCTCCAGTGCCAAGTGCGGCACTTTACCCGCAGTTAACCATGGCAGCTTAGAAATACGGAGCTGCAGGGCACCGGGGGCCCGCGCAAGGACGGAAACGGGGCCCATGACCAAGCTTATCATCCAGATACCCTGCCTTAACGAGGCTGACAGTCTGCCTGACACACTGGTCGCCCTGCCCCGGCGCATCCACGGCGTAGACAAGATCGAGATACTGATCATCGATGATGGCAGTACCGATGGCACGGCCGACGTGGCGCGACGCTTCGGGGCGCACCATGTTGTCAGCCACCGCCGCAACCGCGGCCTCGCCGCCGCCTTCCAAAGCGGTCTCGACGCTGCCCTTGCCGCTGGCGCCGACATCATCGTCAACACCGATGCCGATGGGCAATACGCTGGTGAGGACATCGCCAAGCTCGTTGCGCCGATTGTCGCAAACGAGGCCGATCTGGTCATCGGTGATCGTGGCGTAGGGCGAAATGAGCATTTCGGACCGATCAAGCGCCGCCTTCAGCGTCTTGGCAGTGCCGTCGTGCGAAACCTCTCGGGCACCGAAGTCACTGATGCTGTCAGCGGCTTCCGTGCGATCAGCCGGGCGGCAGCGCAACGCATCACCATCACCACCGAGTTCAGCTACACGACCGACATGCTGATCCAGGCAGGCCGCAAGCGATTCAAGATCGTGAGCGTGCCGATCCGGACCAATGCCACCGAACGCCCTTCCCGCCTGTTCAAGTCCATTCCGCAGTTCATCATGCGCCAGCTGATGACCATGGGCCGGGCATACGCAACCTACAACCCGCTGCGCACGTTCGCCATGATTGGCGGTACCATTGCGCTTATCGGCCTGCTCCCGATCCTGCGGTTCCTGGCCCTGTGGACCATGGGCGACGGTGCCGGTCACATCCAGTCGCTCGTACTTGGCGGAGCACTGATCGTCCTGGGAACTCTGACAGGACTCCTCGGCGTACTGGCCGAACTCATCGGCGCGAACCGCAAACTCCTTGAAGCGGCACTGCAACGCCTGCACCGGCTGGAAGACCGTCTGGAAGGCCTCGGCACGTCGCCCGAACCATCCGGTCTTACTGCCCTCGACCATCGCGACGCAGCTTGAGGCCAACGGCCAACATCCGGGAACATCGCTGATCCTCGCAGGAAAGATTGCGGCTGAACGCTCCTATCTGCGCGCGAAACGGACGACGGCATCCACGATGTAATCCGCAAGGTTCGAGCAACGATGCAAGTACGCCTCGCGTGCTGCGTCGAACGCTGACCGGGATTGCGGCTCAAGCATATGTTCCACCTTTGCCATCAGTCGGGCGCTCCCCTCCTGGTGCAAGGCAGCGAGCACCCCGGCCGACTGCAGCTCACGCACCGTGCCCGGGTGGTCGGCACCGTCATAGATCGCAGGAGTGCCTAAAACGGCAGCTTCAAGTGCCATCGTAGCGCTCTCGCCGACATAGAGATCGCAGTGCGCCATCAGATCATGGATAGCGTTCGCCGGACCTTGGTAGAGACTGGCGGACAGATCGGAAGGCAGCGCGCGTTCCGTCGAGATGTGGACTTTGCCGATCTGGCTTAGCCGGTTGACGAGCATGCGGAGTTGATCATCGCTCCAGCCGGTCTTGCCAATGTCATGATTGGCGCGCCAGCTAACCGTGCGGACCAGGAAGTTGCGAGCCGAAGGATCGAGGCCGGCATTAATGGCATTGGCCTTGTCGGCACGAAAATTATCGGGATGGAAATACGACATTTCCTTGATCCCGGGGAACCGTGACGTCCGGCCGGCCGGAGTATCTCCCTGATAAGCTTCGGGCACGAACAAATGGCTGATGAAAGGCCATGTCAGCCGCGTCTGCAGCTTGGCGGTGTCCGTGTCGTAGAAGCTCAAGGATGGAATCCGCGTGACTGCGCCAACATGCGAAATCGCGACACCGCCAAACCCGATCATGACATCGGGCCTGAACCGAAGCGCCTCGATCCCCACCCGGATGTCCCTGGTCAACAATTCACGCGCCAAGCCGATCTTTCCCGCGCCGGCGACCGACACCGACTTGAACGGTATGCCAAATGAATCGAGCAACGTGCATGCCACATCCTTTTCGCGCGCCAGCACGAGCACATCCCAGCCGAGAGCCTGAAGTTTCCGCAAGGGATGGTAGAAGAATAGGACATCCGCCGGGTGGACGATATCAAACAAGACTTTCATCGGTGACCTCGGTCGACATTTTTCGCCTTACAGCCTGAGCCGCTCCAAAAGCGAGTCCTGCGGCGAATAAGCCCACTACCCGGCTGGCGCCAAGCGCGAGCACGGCTAAAGCCGGTTGCTCGCGCAGCATCAATGCCAGAAGGGCACCCGCACCTTCGGCAACCCCAAGCCCCCCAGGAACGACGCCAACGACGGCACCGAGGACGCTGCAAGCGGAATAGCCTAATGCTAGGAGAAAATCCGCTTCAAATCCCAGCATCGCCATACAAAGCCAGGTCCGCCCCCGGCAAGCAGTGTCATGCTCAGGCGAACCAAGACCGCGCCCAGCGCTCCGCCTGTTCCTCCGCCCCGTTGCAGGAACACGAGGCTGCCCGCCGTTGCGACCATCGCAAAGACAGCCAGCGGTACTGCGGCTTGATGACCGGCAAAGAGCAGCGAGATGACGCCTGCTGACACCCCGATCCACAACATGCTGCCAGCCAACAGAACGACAGAAACACGACCCGTGCTTACGCCAGCACCGGAAAGAGCCTTCGCCCGTAAAAGCAGCGCACCAGGCATCGGTAAGACGTTTGCCAAGGTTCCCAGAGATGTCACCTCAACCGCGGACAGCAGCATCAACCGGCGGCCACCGGCACGGGCAAGCAATTGCAGCTCGTTGGCATTCAGAATGACGGCTGGGAGCGAAACCACGAGGCTCAACAGCAACCATGGCAACGAAAGGTCAGCCCAGCGCAAGTCGAGGGACAGGAGCGAAAAGACCGTTGCAGCTAGAAAGAACAACAGGGCCGTGAGCAGCACCCACTTCCTGTGCCTTCTCCCTACCATCGCCAGCTTGTCTCGGAACACGATGATCCGGCCCACGAAAAGATCCGCGCGCGGCTTTCGCATTGGCGTTAGGCTCATCCTAGTAGTCCGTAAACAGGGCGCCTGGTGAGATCGAGGCGCGGGGCGCAGTAACATCCAGCCTCAGTATCACCTCCCCGTCCGATGGCACACCGACTGTGTGAACGCCTCGGGAGACCACAAGGCGGTCGCCATTGTGAAAAACCTTGCCATCGAACACGACGCTCTCGCCATTCACCCTGTAGTGTCCCGGCGTCGGGAAATGCATTTGGGTAGCGGCAGATCGAGACGCGAGCCGCTTGCCAGCCACCCAGACCAGATTTTGCCACAGAGGCACGAAATTCGCGCGCAACAGCGCAACGTCGCTCTGCGGCAGGCTTTCTGCCGAAGCGGGCATTTCGGGCGCAAGAGCCGAAGCGAGTACAGAGTTGTTTGCCAGCACAATGGCAAGATCGGACGTCGCCATCTTCTCGGACAAGGATGGATAGTTTCCTTCCTTGTAGGCCTTGAGTCCCCAATTCGATACGAGGATCGGCAAGGCGCGCTCGCGGTTGGAAACCATCCCGCAAAAATCCAGATAGGCGGCGTTGGGTGGGAGGACGCTTTCTATCATGCTTGAGACCGTGCGCTGGCGCGGCAACACACTGAAGTCCTCACGCAGCAGCATCACTGCCACTGACGCGCCGCTGCAGATCAACACGATCGCGTCTCGCCTGATGCGACAAAGCCATTCCATGACCGGTGCAATCGCCACTGCGAGCGGCGCAAACAGCATCACGAAGAAATAGGGGTAGCTGTTGCTGTAGACTGCCAGACACAGAAGTGGCAGGCACAGCGCGCCCAGCGTCAGGCGCTCCGCTCGATCAAGAGCGATTGCTTTCGTGGCCCGCTGGAACAGGATTCCTCCAGCCACCAGTTGCGGCGCAAATAGTGCCTGAAGCATCAGGTATCTTGCCTGTGGGAACAGGCCGACGCTGAATACAAAGGCACCAGCAGACTTCACTGTACGTGCGCTCGACGCGACAGGGGATTCGAGCAGGAACAGACTGTGCAAACCTATCGTAAAGGCAAATCCAAACGCCGCTCCTGCGCCGACATGCGCTGCGGACTGCACAAAGTGTCCAAGATTTCCGCGATCAGCCTGGCCAAACCAGAGCAGTGCAATGACTGCCGGCGCCAGGAGCACAGTCTTGATCGTGAATGCCGTGGCAACGCCGATCAGCACGCCTGCTGCAATCAGCTTTGCAAGGCGAGCCTCGCTTTGACGTGACAGAAGCACGCTAGCCAGCATGATCGCGGCCGTCGCGGGCGGGTCTGCCCTGAGCGCGGTCGCCTGGGTGAAGACATAGCCGCCTGAAGCATATACCAGCACGGATAACAGAGCGGCTCGAGGCGTAACAAAGCGTCGCGCAAGAACGAAGATCGATGCGCAAGTGACAAGGTTGCACATGGCCATGACGATCCGAGCGCCTACCACTCGATCGGCGGAGCTGAGCGGCAGCCACTCTGCCCAGGCTACAAGCCGCAAATAGGCGGTCTGGAGCGTCCGGTTTGGACTGCCGTGGCTGAACTCATACACGTGGTGGAGATGGAAGAACTCGTCCCAGTTGATGCCCTTGAAGAAGAGCACGGCGAACTGCGCGACCAGCACCGCGGCCAGGACTGCTGCGGCACCGCGGGAAAATCCTGCTGAACTTCCTGGGCGGATCGAGTGAGTGTCAGTTTCTTGCACCGGCGTGCAGATACATTGTCACCATTAAAATCCGGCTAACCATGATGGCCCCAGATGACCAACAGCAATTGCAACCGGGAAATCGCGGTTAGCGTTTCGTAAAACAATGTCTTGTAGGGAAATGGCAAGGCAAAGTGGGACACTGGGAATGAGCGCTTTCGGGCGGAAGAACGGTATTGCAGGCAACACCGGTGGGGGTCGCCCCTCGTTTGGTGTCGCACGGCCAATGCGCAGTGGCGAATCTGCAGCGCCGGTGCCTGCCGCACCTGCGACGGTGCCGATGCCCATGGGTGGTGACCAGTTCCCGCCGCTGCCACCGCTCGATCCTGTCGATACTCCAGTCAACGCCGCATCTCTCAAGGCTGACGCCCTAACGCGCCTTGCCGACCGTGCCAATGGCGTGAACGAAGGCGGCTATCAGGCCGAGGGCTTTGAAGCGTCGGTCCACAAGATCAAGGAACAGGTGCTGCCGCGCCTGCTCGAGCGTGTCGATCCGGAAGCGGCTGCCACGCTGACCAAGGACGAGCTTTCGGAAGAATTCCGCCCGATCATCCTGGAAGTGCTGGCCGAACTCAAGGTCACGCTCAACCGGCGCGAGCAGTTCGCGCTGGAAAAGGTGCTGATCGACGAGCTGCTCGGCTTCGGGCCGCTGGAAGAGCTGCTCAACGACCCTGACGTTTCGGACATCATGGTCAATGGCCCTGAACAGACCTACATCGAAAAGAAGGGCAAGCTCCAGCTCGCCCCAATCCGCTTCCGCGACGAAAGCCACCTGTTCCAGATCGCTCAGCGCATCGTCAACCAGGTCGGCCGCCGCGTTGACCAGACGACGCCATTGGCCGACGCCCGCCTCAAGGACGGTAGCCGCGTCAACGTGATCGTTCCGCCGCTGTCACTTCGTGGCACGGCCATCTCGATTCGTAAGTTTTCCGAAAAGCCGATCACGCTCGACATGCTGCGCGATTTCGGTTCGATGTCGGACAAGATGTGCACTGCGCTGAAGATCGCGGGTGCCTGCCGCATGAACATCGTCATCTCGGGCGGTACCGGTTCGGGCAAGACGACCATGCTCAACGCCCTGTCAAAGATGATCGACCCGGGCGAGCGCGTGCTCACCATCGAAGACGCCGCCGAACTTCGTCTGCAGCAGCCGCACTGGCTGCCGCTCGAAACGCGCCCGCCGAACCTTGAAGGCCAGGGCGCAATTACCATCGGAGACCTTGTGAAGAACGCCCTGCGTATGCGTCCTGACCGCATTATCCTGGGCGAAATTCGTGGCGCGGAGTGCTTCGACCTGCTCGCGGCGATGAACACCGGCCACGATGGCTCGATGTGCACGCTTCACGCCAACAGCCCGCGCGAATGCCTAGGCCGTATGGAAAACATGATCCTGATGGGCGACATCAAGATCCCCAAGGAAGCGATCAGCCGCCAGATCGCCGAATCGGTCGACATCATCGTCCAGGTCAAGCGCCTGCGCGACGGTTCGCGCCGCACCACCAACATCACCGAGGTGATCGGGATGGAAGGCGACGTGATCGTGACCCAGGAACTGTTCAAGTTCGAATACCTGGACGAGACCGAAGACGGCAAGATCATCGGCGAATTCCGTCCCTCGGGCCTGCGCCCCTACACGTTGGAAAAGGCGCGCCAGTTCGGCTTCGACCAGGCCTATCTGGAAGCGTGCCTCTGATATCGGATCAGGCCGCGAACCATTCCCTCGCGGCAAGGCCGAGGAATACGCAAGCTGCCAGAAACGCGATCATGTAGATCACGGTCCACGGCATGAAACCCACCGCGTCCAGGTTGACGCGGCGAAAGCGCCGACGCTCGGCCCAGACCGATGTCGTCGCGACGACGAGCGCCAGTGCTCCGGCTGCGAAGTGAAATTGCCAGATATGCGGGAACCAGTCTTCCATTGCTCGCCAGATGGGCAAGGAAGGGGTTGATCGCAAGGGGCAATGGCCTATTGCCCGGGTCATGCCCAAGCCGATGTCCACCGCGCGTGACCGCCCCATGTTGGCCCTCGGCCTGAGGCTGGTTGCGACGGTCCTGTTCTCGGTCATGCTGCTGCTGGTCAAACTCACTGGCGAGCGAAACATCGCGCTGCCCGAAACGCTGTTCTTCCGGCAGGCCCTGCCGGCGCTGTCCATCTTCGGGTGGCTGGCGGCGCGCGGGCAGATCGGGCGGTTACGGACGCAGCGGCCGTGGATTCACGCCCGGCGCGCACTTATCGGCGGCACCGGCATGTTCCTGACGCTGGGCGTGGTCCGGCTGCTGCCCCTGGCCGAAGCGACCATACTGGGCTTCACGACGCCGATCTTCGCCGTGATCCTTTCTGCGTTGTTCCTCAAGGAAAAGGTCGGTCCGTGGCGCTGGACCGCGGTCATCATGGGCCTGATCGGGGTAGTTGTCATTGCCGGGCCTGACACCACCAGCCTTCCGCCGTTCGGCGTTGCAGTTGGCATCGGCGCCGCCTTCATGGTTGCGCTGGTGACGATCCAGGTTCGCGACCTTGGCCGCACCGAGGAGCCGATCACGGTCGTGTTCTACTTCTCGGCGTTCAGCGCCCCGGTCCTCGCGCTGGGGCTGATCGGGCAGGATCTTGGCCATGACGCCATCGGATGGGCGATGCTGGCCGGGATCGGCATCTCCGGGTTGTTTGCGCAGATTGCGATGACCGCATCACTCCGCTTCGGCTCGGTATCGAGCGTCATCGTGGTCGACTATATCCAGCTGGCCTGGGCGACATTCTGGGGTTGGCTGATCTTCAATCACCTTCCGCCAGCAACAACCTGGCTGGGCGCGCCAATCATCATCGGGGCGAGCCTGCTGATTGCCTGGCGCGAGCATTTGCTGGCGCGCGCCCGGGAACGTGCCCCTTTGGCTGCGTAACGGAACCGGCCTTGAATTCCGGCGTTCTCCCTTTCGTCAAATCGTGAGGTTTCGTTCTCCTCACTCTAAAGTTCGAAAGGTGAAAGCCATGATCCGCAAGTTCGTATTTGCCACCATGATGGGTGGCCTTCTGCTTGGTGCGACTGCCTGCAACACCGTCCGCGGCGCGGGCGATGATCTGAAGTCGGCAGCCAATGAAACCGAAGAAGCGATCAACTGATCGCCCGGATGGTTGGGAAAAGGGCCGCTCCGGCAAGCCGGGGCGGCCCTTTTCGCATTCTCAGTCCTTGTAGACCAACTTGGGCTTGCGCGCCGCCAGGGTCTCGTCAAGCCGACGTCGCGGTGCCAGATGCGGCGCGGACTTGAGCATTTCGTCCCCTGCCCTCGCCCGCTGTGCGAGCGACCGCATCGCGCCGATGAACTGGTCGAGCCCGGCCTTGCTCTCGGTCTCGGTCGGCTCCACAAGCATCGCGCCGTGGACGACGAGCGGGAAGTATACCGTCATTGGGTGATAGCCCTCGTCGATCAGCCCCTTGGCAAGATCGTTGGTAGAGAACCCTTCGGCAAAGCCATCGTCCGAGAACAGCGCTTCGTGCATGCATGGTCCGGCACTGCCGAACGGTGCATCGAGCACATCATCGAGGCTGCGCAGAACGTAGTTGGCGTTCAGCACGGCATCGCCCGAGACCTGCCGCAACCCATCCGCACCGTGGCTGAGGATGTAGGCCAGCGCGCGGGTGTACATGCCCATCTGGCCGTGAAAAGCGCACATCCGGCCGAACGCCTGCGGATGCTCTTCATGCGCCTGCTCTTCCTCGATCAGCTTGATCGAGCCATCGGCCTGCCGCGCGGTGAACGGCAGCGGACCGAACGGGGAAAGCGCTTCGGACAGCACGACCGGCCCGGAACCCGGACCACCACCGCCATGCGGGGTCGAGAAGGTCTTGTGCAGGTTGATGTGCATGGCATCGACGCCAAGATCGCCGGGGCGCACCCGCCCGACTATGGCGTTGAAGTTCGCTCCGTCGCAATAGACGTAGCCACCTGCGGCGTGGACGGCATCGGCGATGATCTTCAGGTCGCGCTCAAAGAGGCCGCAAGTGTTCGGGTTGGTGATCATCACGCCTGCAACGTCAGGCCCGAGCCGCGCGGTGAGCGCAGCGGTGTCGACGCGCCCGTCCGGGGTGGCCGGGATATTCTCGACCTTGAACCCGGCGAAGGCAGCCGTTGCGGGGTTGGTGCCATGGGCACTTTCCGGCACAAGAATGACATCACGCGGATCACCCTTGGCTTCCAAGGCGGCGCGTATGCAAAGCAGACCACAGAGTTCGCCATGAGCACCGGCCTTGGGCGTCATCGCCACACCGTGCATGCCAGTCAATTCGATCAGCCAGTGCGCCAGTTCGTTGATCACGCCCAATGCGCCCTGAACGGTATGGACCGGCTGCAGCGGGTGCACGTCGGCAAAGCCGGGCATGCGCGCCACCTTCTCGTCCAGCCGTGGATTGTGCTTCATCGTGCAGGAGCCGAGCGGGAAAAGACCAAGATCGATCGCATAGTTCTGGCGCGAGAGGCGCGTATAATGACGCACCGTTTCCGGCTCCGACAGACCCGGCAGATCGGGACGTTCGGAACGGGCCATCGGCCCCAATGCCGAGAGATCGATCCCGTCGGTTGCTGGAAAGTCCACGCCCGAGCGATCGGCATTGCCGAGTTCGAACAGGAGCGCTTCCTCCAGCTGCAGCGCGCGGTTGCCGGTGAAGGTCTGGATGCCGTTGTCGGGCGCATTCTCGCCCATTGACGGACGCCATCCAGTGGGGTTGATCGCGTTCATGCCAGCACCTCCTTCAGCGCCGCGACCAGCGCAGCGATGTCTTCATCCGTCGTGCATTCGGTCGCAGCCACGACCATGCCATTCGCAAGGCTCTCTTCATTCGGGTAGAGTCGGCCGAGCGAGATGCCTCCGAGCACTCGGCGGTCAGCCAGTTCGCGCACGATCTGGCGCGCGTCGCGCGGCAGGGTCACGGCGAACTCGTTGAAATAGTGGCTGTTGACCACCGTCACGCCCGGAACTTCGGCCAGCGCCGCCGCCGTCTTGCGCGCGGCGAGATGGCTGAGCTTGGCCATGTCCGACAGACCCGAACCGCCGAGCAGCGTCATGTGGATCGAGAACGCCAGCGCACATAGTCCTGAGTTGGTGCAGATATTGCTGGTCGCCTTCTCGCGCCGGATGTGCTGCTCGCGGGTCGAAAGCGTCAGCACGAAACCGCGCTTGCCATCGGCGTCCACAGTCTCTCCACACAGGCGGCCGGGGATCTGGCGCAGGTACTTCTCGCGGCAGCCGAACAGGCCGAGATAGGGGCCGCCGAACTGGAGACCGACGCCGAGGGACTGCCCCTCACCCACGACGATATCGGCACCAAGGCTGCCTGGGCTTTGGAGCACGCCGAGCGCGACCGGCTCGGTCACCACCGCGATCAGCAGCGCGCCCGCGCCATGGGCGGCGGTGGCGATCTTTGCCAGATCGGGAATGCGGCCAAAGATGTCGGGGTACTGCACGACGACGCACGAGGTTTCAGCGTCGATCTTGGCGATCAGCGCATCATCGTCCGGCGCGGCCTCCAGAACCGGCGCGCTGGTGTCAAGCACGTCACCGGTGAACTTGGCCATCGTGCGCGCGGTTTCGACGTAGTGCGGATGCACGCCGCCCGAAAGCACGGCTTTGCCGCGCTTGCTGATCCGCCCAGCCATTGCGATCGCTTCCCAGCACGCCGTCGAGCCATCATAGAGCGAGGCGTTGGCCACGTCGGTCCCGAATAGTCTAGCAACCTGCGTCTGGAATTCGAACAGCACCTGAAGCGTGCCCTGCGCAATCTCGGGCTGGTAGGGCGTGTAGGCCGTCAGGAATTCGCCACGCTGGATTATGTGATCGACCGTGGCGGGCACGTGGTGGCGATAGGCCCCCGCACCGAGGAAGAACGGCACAGATCCGGCGGTGGTGTTGTTCGCCGAAAGCCGCGCCATATGGCGTTCGACCGCCATTTCGGTGGCGTGATTTGGCAGGCCAGCGATGGGCGCAGAGAGACGTGCCTCGGCTGGAACGTCGGCGAACAGCTCGTCGATCGACCCCGCACCAATGACCGAAAGCATAGCGCTCCGGTCAGCGTCGGTCAGTGGAAGGTAGCGCATGGGATCACAGCTCCGCGACGTAGGCCTGATAGGCGGCCTCATCCATCAGGCCTTCGAGTTCGGCGGTGTCGGACAGGGTCATCTTCCACAGCCAGCCCTCGCCCTCGGGGTCCGAGTTGACCAGTTCGGGCTGATCCTCGAGCGCGGCGTTTGCGACCGTCACCTTGCCCGAAACCGGGGCGTAGACGTCGGACGCTGCCTTGACGCTGTCGACCACCGAGGCGCTGTAGCCCTTGGCCACTTCGCTGCCTTCGCCGGGAAGCTCGACAAAGGTGATGTCGCCCAGCTGGCTCTGCGCGTAGTCGGTGATCCCGACAGTCGCTTCAGCGCCTTCAACCGCGATCCATTCGTGGTCCTTGGTGAAATAGCGGGTCATCAGGCGGCTCCTTTGCGATGGTAGCGATGGGTAACGAAAGGCATCGGGACGACGGTCGCGGCGAGCTTGCGGCCGCGCACGTCGATGGAAAGCGGGGTGCCGGGGCAGCGAGATCGACCGGCACATAGGCCATGGCGATGGGGCGCTCGAGACTGGGCGAGAAACCACCCGAGGTGATGGTGCCGACTTCGGCATCGCCAGTCAGCACCTTTGCCCCTTCGCGGGCAGCCATGCGGCCTTCGATGGCGAGACCGACCCGGCGCATCGCTGCACCCGACGTGATCAGCGGCAAGACTTGCTCCGCGCCGATGAAGCCGCCGCCGCTACGGCGGCGCTTGTTGATGCCGAACAGAAGTTCGGCGCTGACCGGATCGATGGTTTCGGTCATGTCATGGCCATAGAGCGGAAGGCCTGCCTCAAGCCGCAGACTGTCGCGCGCGCCGAGGCCGATTGGCTTCACCTGAGACTGGGCACAGATCAGATTCGCCAGCTCCGTTGCGTTCTCGGCGGGAACCGCGATCTCGAAGCCGTCCTCGCCGGTATAGCCCGAGCGGCTGATCCAGGCGTCTACTCCGCCCAGCTTGAACGATCCGCCGCGCATGAAAGTCAGCGCCGAAAGCGGAAGCTCGCCGGACACCAGCGGTTCGAGCGCTTCAAACGCCTTCGGCCCCTGAAGCGCGAACAACGCGCTGTCCTCAAGGTGATTGATCGTCACCGCATCGGGCAGATGCTCGCGCAAATGGCCGATGTCGTCCCACTTGGTCGCGCCGTTGACGACGAGGTAGAAGCCGGTGCCCCAGCGAGTGACCATCAGGTCATCGAGAATGCCTCCCTCTTCGTTCAGCAGCAGCGAGTATCGCACGCCGCCCACTGGCAGCGTCGAAAGGTCAATGGGCAGAACCGCCTCGAGCGCCGCCTCTACGCCATCCCCTGAGACATATAGTTGGCCCATGTGCGAGACATCGAAGAACCCGGCGCTGGACCGTGTCCACAGGTGTTCGGCGATGATTCCTTCGAACTGGACCGGCATCCAGTAGCCCGCGAAGTCGACCATGCGTCCGCCGCGCGCGCGGTGCCACGCATCTAGCGGCAAGACCAACGGGCCGACCGGCACGTCAGGGTCATTCTCGGAATTTTCGTATGTGTCGCTCACAAATATCAGTCCCGTGCAGTTCAGGCGCCATTCGGCGCCCCCTCTGTCACGGAAACCTGAGAGCTTTCCCCGCCCGCCTCTCCAGACGGGTTTGGTTGGGGTTACCCCTTCGGCGGCCCTTCCCTTTGCGGGAAGCGGCACTTTCCAGAGTGTCGCTATCGACCAACGCGGTCCATTTGCCTGAGAGATTCCGGGGCGGTTGCTCCTTCGGCGTCTCTCGACCCTGAACGAATCGAGAGAGCTCTCCCGCGCGATCAGCGACGGCTCCTATTCGTTGCAGTGCAGCGTGAAGTCAACTGTAGTGAGACGAGCTTATCCCCGGCGCAGGATGCGCTGCATCTCGTCGTGCTGATGAACGACGCGCCCGCGCTGTTTCGTGCCGGCGAGCCTGAGGATCACGCGGGCAACGTCGCCGGCCTTGGCTGAACGGTACTTTCTCAGGCTTCCAACCATCAGCAAGTCTACGAGAGGACTCAGGATCATCCCGATCCGTTCCGCCGGTCGTGCCGCACCTTCGCGCTTACCGCGCAAAAGGCCGGGCCGGATCAGGTCGAGGCGATCGAAATGCAGCTTTGCCAGCTTGTCCTCGACCTCGCCCTTGACCGAAAGGTAGAAGTTCTTCGACGAGAACTGCGCACCGACCGAGGATACCACGATCAGCTGCCTCGCCCCCGCAGCCTTTGCTGCCGCAGCGCACTCCAGCACCAGATCGTGATCCACGGCGCGGAAGGCCTGCTTGTCACCACCCACGGCCTTGATCGTGGTGCCAAGCGCAATCACCACGGTGTCCGGCCGCCCTGCAGCGATGGCATCAGGCCAATGCCCTGTATCGGACAGCAGCATTTCCATCCGCGCGCCTTTGGGCAACGGCACTTCGCGTCGGGCCACGGCAACGAGGTGAATGTCTGGCCGCCCGACAGCCTCGGCCATCACCGCACGGCCAACCAGCCCGGTCGCGCCGACGAGAACCACCCTCGTCCGCTCAGACATTGCGCAATCCTTCTGGTGCCTGTCCAAACAGCCTGGCGTAGCTGTCGATCGCATAGCGATCGGTCATCCCTGAAATGAAGTCCGCAATGTGCCGCGTTCGCGCCGGCTCTGCATCGGACAGCGTATTGCGCCAGCTTTCGGGCATCTGCGCAGGGTCACCAGCATAGGCCTTGAACAGCAGGGCAATCACGTTCTTGGCCCGGTCTGCCGTCTGGCATTGCTCTTCGTGCAGATAGAGCCGATCATACATGAACTGCTTGAGCGCCCGCTCTTCCTCGCCCATCGCTGGGGAAAACGTGGCCAGCGCACGGCCGGCCGCACGCACGTCTTCCACGCTGGCCACGCCGGTTTCCCTGATGTTCGCTTGCGCCGTGGCGATCACGTCATTGACCATGCGCCCGATCTGGCCCCGCACCAATTCGCGCAACAGCCGGTCTTGCGGAGCACCCGGAAACCGTCGCTCGATAGCACGCCATTGCTCGGCCAGCGAAGGCAACTGCAGCAGCTGGTCAAGGCACAGGAATCCTGCACGAAGACCGTCGTCGATATCGTGATTGTCGTAGGCAATATCATCCGAGATTGCCGCGACTTGTGCCTCCAGCGACGCGAACGAGCTGAGGTCCATTGGAAACGCAGCGTCCAGTTCCTCGAGCGCCCAGGTCGGCTTCAGGATCGGTCCGTTGTGCTTGGCCAAGCCCTCCAGCGTCTCCCAGGAAAGGTTCAACCCCTCGTGTCCGCAATAAGGGCTTTCGAGCCGCATCAGCACTCGCAGGGTGTTGGCGTTGTGATCGAAGCCACCAGCCTCGGCCATGGCCTCCTCCAGAGCATCTTCCCCCGCGTGGCCAAAGGGAGGATGGCCTATATCGTGCGCCAGGCACAAAGCCTCGGTCAGATCCTCGTCAAGGCCCAGCGCCCGCGCGATCACGCGCCCGATCTGCGCCACTTCCAGGCTATGCGTCAGTCGCACCCGATAGTGGTCACCATCGGGCGCGATGAACACTTGCGTCTTGTGGCGCAGACGCCGGAACGCAATGGAATGGATGATCCGGTCGCGGTCGCGCTGGAACGCGCTTCGTGGGCCGCGTGAAGCCTTGTCGTCCAGCCCGAACTCCCGCCCGCGCGTGCGCGCAGGGTCGCTGGCATAAGGAGCGCGGCCCTCGATCACGCTGCGGTCAACCGAGAATCCAGTCGACCGCGGCCTGCGCGTGGATGCGCGTGCCATCGAAGATTGGCAGGACGTTGGCGTCCACGTCGATCACCATGTCGAGCTCGGTACACGCCAGAACCGCGCCCTTTGCGCCGCGCTGGCCCATGTTGGTCAGCATGGTCTTGAAGGTCCGCTCAGCCGACCGCGATGCCTTGCCCAGCATCAGTTCGTCGTAGATGATCTTGTCCATCGCCTCGACTTCCTCGACCACCGGTGGCAGGAGGCTGACGCCATGCGCGACGAGGCGCTTGCGGTAGAAGCTCTCCATCACGACGTTGCGGGTGCCGATCAGCGTGGCGTTGCTGACGCCCGCTTCCTTCATCTTCGCGCCCACCGCGTCGGCAATGTGGATGACCGGCACGGACACTGCTGCCGCCACATGATCATAGACCTTGTGCATCGAATTCGCGCCGATCAGCAGCGCAGTCGCTCCGGCCTGTTCGAGCCTGCGGGCGCTGTCGGTCAGCACCTCGGCGGCATGGTCCCACTGCTCTGGCGTCGAGAGCCGGATCAGGTTGGTGAAGTCGAGGCTTTCGATCAGCAGCGGCGCACTGGCCGTCTTCGAGGTGCGCGCCTGCACCAGCTGGTTGATGTCTTCGTAGTAGGTGCGGGTCGAGACCCAGCTCATGCCGCCGATAAGGCCGATCTTGCGCAAAACGATAACTCCCCGGGCTTGGATGACAGGCCCCTGTTTGCACCGGCCTTACGAAAGGCCGCGCGGGAGGTCCAGAGCGCTAGCGCTTCTTCTCGGGCGCCAGGCCGCTCGCACAGAGCGCTGCGGCGCTTGTCGTAACGCCCAGCAGTTCGGCGTCGCCAAGGCGCTTCACCGTCGCCACATAATCCGCCAGTGCGCGCTTGGTGCCCTGCAACGCCTGCAGGCGCTGCAACTGTCCGATGCTCAAGCGATCGGTCATGCGCTCCGCCATGCAGGCGGCATTGGAATCGGAAAGGCCCGCATCGACAAGTGCCGAGCGGACCTTTCCATAAGCCAGTTTCGATGGCGCACAGGACGCCGCTACCAAGGCAATCGCGATGACGGCAGCGTCTTTGCGCATCAGTGCTGCAGCGCCTTGACGATGTCTTCGACCATCTTCTTGGCGTCGGCGAGGAGCATCATGGTCTGGTCCATGTAGAACACGTCGTTGTCGACGCCGGCATAGCCCACGCCGCCCATCGAGCGCTTGACGAAGAAGATCGTCTTGGCCTTGTCGACGTCGAACACCGGCATGCCGTAGATCGGTGAGGACTTGTCGGTCTTGGCGGCCGGGTTGACCACGTCGTTCGCGCCGATGATGAAGGCCACGTCAGCCTGCGCGAACTCGCTGTTGATGTCTTCCAGCTCGAACACTTCATCGTAGGGCACGTTGGCTTCGGCCAGCAGCACGTTCATGTGGCCGGGCATGCGGCCCGCCACCGGGTGGATGGCGTACTTGACGTTGACGCCTTCCTTCTTGAGCACGTCGCCCATCTCGCGCAGCGCGTGCTGCGCCTGGGACACGGCCATGCCGTAGCCCGGGATGATGATGACGTTCTCGGCTTCCTTCATCATGTAGGCCGCGTCTTCGGCAGAGCCGCGCTTCCACGGGCGCTGCTCCTTGGCAGCACCGCCACCGGCAGCAGCCTCGGCCCCGAAGCCGCCTGCGATAACAGCAAGGAACCCGCGGTTCATCGCCTTGCACATGATGTACGAAAGGATCGCACCCGAGGAACCGACCAGCGCGCCGGTGACGATCATCGCCGTATTGTGCAGCGTGAAGCCCATCGCCGCCGCAGCCCAGCCCGAGTACGAGTTGAGCATCGAGACGACCACCGGCATGTCCGCGCCGCCGATCGGGATGATCAGCAGGAAGCCGATGATGAACGACAGTACGGTGATCGTGGCGATCACCCAGGCCGACTGATCCTGCGTGAAGTATGCCACCAGGCCGATGATCGCGATCAGCGTGCCAAGGTTGAGCACGTGGCGCCCCGGCAGCAGGATCGGCGATCCGCTCATCTTGCCGGCTAGCTTGAGGAAGGCGATGACCGAGCCGGAGAAGGTGATCGCACCAATGGCGATGCCGAGACCCAGCTCGATCCGGCTTACCGGGTTGATCTGGCCGTCCGGCAGCATGATCCCGAAGGCGTCGGGGTTCAGGTAGGCGGCAAGGCCCACCAGCACGGCGGCAAGGCCGACCAGCGAGTGGAACGCGGCAACCAGCTGCGGCATGTCCGTCATCGCGATCTTGCGGGCGATGACGAAGCCGATGCCGCCACCGATGGCCAGCGCCACGATGATTTCCGGCAGGCTGGCAATTTCGTGCGTCAGCAGCGTGGTGACCACCGCGATGGTCATGCCGATCATGCCATAGCGGTTGCCTGCACGGCTCGTCGCCGGGCTGGAAAGCCCACGCAGCGCGAGAATGAAGAGGACGCCCGAGACCAGATAGGCCAGCGCCACCCAGGGAGAGACAGCGACGTGTTCCATCACTTCTTCTCCTTCTTCTTGTACATCGCCAGCATGCGCGCCGTCACGGCGAACCCGCCGAAGATGTTGACCGAAGCCAGCACCACGGCGCCCAGCCCCAGCCACTTGGCCGATGGGCTACCTGCAGCCGCCGAAGCGACCAGCGCGCCCACCACGATCACCGACGAGATCGCATTGGTCACCGCCATCAGCGGCGTATGAAGAGCCGGCGTGACCGACCAGACGACGTAATACCCGACAAAGCAGGCGAGCACGAAAATGCTCAGGATCGATATGAAGTCCATGGCTTTCCCCCTCAGCCGAGCAGTCGTTCGTTGACCACCTTGCCGCCCTGCGTCAGGCGGATGGCGTTGCCGATTTCCTCGTCCAGAACAGGCTTGCCCTGCTCCTTGTCCCAGAAGGCCGAGAGGAAGTTGAAGAGATTGCGGCTGAACAGCGCCGAAGCATCCGCCGGCAGGTGCGCAGGCGTGTTCGAATAGCCGACGATCTTGACGCCGTGCTTCTCGACCACCTCATCCGCCACCGAACCCTCGACATTTCCGCCCTGCGCCACAGCAAGGTCGAAAATGACCGAGCCCGGCTTCATCGTCGCGATCTGCGCGTCAGAGATCAGGCGCGGTGCAGCGCGGCCCGGAATTAGTGCCGTCGTGATCACGATGTCCTGCTTGGCGATGTGCGCGCTGACCAGTTCGGCCTGGGCCTTCTGGTATTCCTCGCTCATTTCGGTGGCATAGCCACCCGCGCCCTCACCCTCGATGCCGGCGACGTTCTCCACGAAGATCGGCTTGGCCCCGAGCGACTGGATCTGCTCCTTGGTGGCCGAACGCACGTCAGTCGCCGAAACTTGCGCACCCAAACGGCGCGCCGTGGCGATGGCCTGAAGCCCGGCAACGCCGACGCCCATGACAAAGCACTTGGCAGCAGAGACCGTGCCCGCCGCCGTCATCATCATTGGAAACGCGCGGCCATAAAGGTTGGCGGCGACCAGCACCGCCTTGTAACCGGCGAGGTTGGACTGCGAGGACAGGATGTCCATGCTCTGCGCGCGGGTAATGCGCGGCATGAACTCCATGGCGAGAGCTTCAAAACCGGCCGCAGCGTACGCATCAACCCGCGCGCGCTTACCGAAGGGATCGAGCCCGGCAACAATCCATGCGCCCGGATTGGCGCCAGCCAGCAGCTCAGGCTCCGGACCCTGCACGCCGAGCACGATGTCCGCGCCCTGCACCGCATTGTCCGTCACCTCGGCTCCTGCCGCACGGTATTCCTCGTCAGAGATCGAGGCGGTAATACCCGCCCCGGTCTCGACAGCCACCGTAGCCCCGAGGGCAATGAATTTCTTGCAGGTCTCCGGCGATGCCGAAACCCTGCTCTCCCCCGTCGCACGTTCCCGAAGGACGGCGATCTTTATTGCCCCCGCCACGGCGCTCTTACTGGATCACCAGGACGACCACGAAAACCAGCACGCAAATCGCTGGCGTGGCCCACTTTACCATGTTCACGAAGCCTTCGTAGGTCGACTTTGCAGCCTTGATGTCGTTTGCCGGAGCCATTCTCTTCCCCAAAAACCATGCGCCACTGGGGCGCGACGTGCATGCTCTAGCGGTGGCCGTCCCTGCGCTCAAGTGCGGAGCGGTCCTATCGCGCTTAATCGGGTCTTTACCCTATGACCTTAGACCGACGCTCCTGACGTATTTGCGGGGGAGTCAAAAGACTAGGTCATGCAGGAGCCCGAACAGCGCCTTCTCATGCTGATTGATGACGAACCCGCCCAGTGCCGCCTGATCTCGGCGCTGGCTTCGCGGGAGGGATGGCGCACGATCATCGCCCGCGATTCGGAAAGCGCAATCGCCACGCTCGGCACTCGCCAGGGCATGCAACTCGGCGCCATCATTCTCGACCAATGGGTTCCCGGCGACGATGCCTGCGCGCTGATCGCTGAATTGAAGGCACGCCGCCCTGCCCTTCCGATCCTGATGCTCACCACCAGCAACTCGCCACTGCTCGCGGTCGAGGCCATGCGCGCGGGCGCCACCGATTACCTGATCAAGCCGGTTGCGCCGGAACGCCTGCTCCAGGCCCTGCGCAGTGCAACTTCGCGCGAAACCGACGCCAGCGAACTGCAGCCCCTCACAGAGAAGTTCGGCACAGCGCTGGACTTCGATTCGATGATTGGTGCAACTCCAGCCTTCCGTGCCGCGCTGGCTGTAGCCGCGAAGGCAGCGCGGACCCATGGCAGTATCCTGATCGAAGGCGAAAGCGGCACGGGCAAGGAAATGCTGGTCCGCGCCATGCACGCCGCCAGCCCGCGCAGCCGCACCGCGCTCAAGACCATCAACATCGGCGGCATGCCTGCCAATCAGGTCGAATCCGCCTTGTTCGGACACGAAAAGGGCGCCTTCGCCGGAGCGTTCGAACGTCACGTAGGACTGCTCCAGCACGCCGACGGCGGCACCCTGGTGATCGACGAGGTCGATCGCCTGCCCGATACCGTGCAGGAGCGCATGATCCGCTTCCTCGAACGGGGCGACGTCCAGCCCATCGGCGCGCGTCATTCTTTCCGCGTCGATGTGCGAGTGATCGCCTGCGCCAATGCCGGCCTGCGCGACCTCGTCGAGACCCGCGACTTCCGCGCTGAACTCCACGCCTTGCTCAGCCAGACACAAGTCCTGCTGCCCGCCCTGCGCGAGCGCGCCGCCGATATTCCGGCGCTTGCAAGGCATTTCCTGACCCGCATCGGTGAACAGCCGGGCCTCAGGCCGCTGGGCATTACCGATGGCGCACTGGCACTGCTGTCGGCATACGATTGGCCCGGCAACGTCCGCCAGTTGCAAGCCACCCTGTTCCGCGCCGCCGTGTTCTGCGATGGCGAGGCCCTTACGGCACAGGACTTCCCCAGCCTTTCAAGCTTGATCGGGGAATCCAGCCGCCGTGCACCGAACGTCACCGATGGTGCCGGCATCACGTTATTCGCACCCGATGGCAACCTGCGACCACTCGAAGAGATCGAGGCCGACGTCATTCGCCTTGCCATCGGCCATTACCGGGGCCGCATGACCGAAGTTGCCCGCCGCTTGGGCATCGGCAGGTCCACCCTTTACCGCAAGCTTTCGGAACTGGGCATCGACAACGCCGCCTGACCCGCGCTAGCCTGCGGGCATGACGGGAACCACGGAATTTGCAGGGCGCGTCGCGCTCGTGACCGGCGCGGCATCTGGCATCGGGGCAAGCGCTGCCCGCTGGCTCGATGCGCAAGGTATCGAAGAACTCGTTCTGGTCGACATCGATCGTCCCGCGCTCGATCGCTTGGGTCTGGCCTGCAAGGCACGCCCTTTCGGCGGCGATGTCTCCGATCCGTCGCTGTGGAAACTGCTCGAGCGCGAAGTGCCGCGGATCGACTACGCCGTGCTCAATGCCGGCATTGCCAGCAATGGCGAAATCACGGACCTCGATATCACGGCGTGGCGCAAGACCCTCTCGGTCAATCTTGACGGGATGTTTCTCTCGCTGCGAACCGCCTTGCGCGCCATGAAGAAGGCCGAGAGCGGAGCCGTCGTGCTGACGGCGTCGGTGTCCGGTATAAAGGCGGCTGCCGGAACCGCTGCCTATTCAGCTTCAAAAGCGGCCACGATCCAGCTTGCCAAGGTCGCCGCTGCAGAAGCCGCTAGGTATGGTGTTCGCGTGAATGCCATCGCACCGGGCGGAGTCGACACCGGCATCTGGGACCGCGCCGAGTGGTTTGCCCCCTTGTAGAACAGCACGGTGGCCGAGCCGAAGCGCTTGCCGCAATGGCGAAGGATGCAACGCCGCTGGGCCGCTTCGCCCGTGCCGATGAAGTCGCCGCGCAGATCGGCTTCCTGCTGTCCGACGCGGCTGCCACCATCACCGGCACCTGCCTGGTCAGCGATGGCGGCGTTTCACTTTAGACGGCTTGCGCGAAGTCCGTCAGGGCTGCGTCACGCAAGCCGCGCCATACGTGTAGCGCCTGAACCGTCTCTGCCACGTCGTGCACCCGTACCATCTGGCAGCCCGCATCCATTGCTTTGAGCGCCAGCATCACCGAACCCGGCATGCGCTGATGCGCCGGCACCTCATTCGACAGCGCCCCGATCATCCGCTTGCGGCTCGCCCCGAACAGGATCGGCTGGCCGAGCGCATGGAACATTGGCAGGGCATTGATCAGCGCAAGGTTCTCGGCCAGCGACTTGCCAAAGCCTATGCCCGGATCCAGCAGCACCTTCTCCCGCGCGATCCCCGCCGCCACGGCTGCATCACGACGTTCGCGCAAGGCATCGAAGACATCGAGCACAACATCGGCATAATCGCCATCGGCATGCAGATCGCCGTCGGTGCCCGGCGCATGCATCAACACCACCGGCATACCTGACCGCGCCACGATCTCTGCGGTACGCGCGTCGTGACGCATGGCCGAAACATCGTTGACGATGTGCGCTCCTGCCGCCAGCGCTGCCTCGATCACCGTGGAGCGTCGGCTGTCGATGGAGATCGCGGCACCCGCTGCCGCCAGTTGCTCGATCACCGGCACAACGCGCTTGACCTCGTCGCCCTCCCACACCGCCGCTGCGCCGGGGCGGGTGGACTCACCGCCAACGTCGATCAGCGCCGCTCCGGCTGCCAGCATCGCGTGGGCATGATCCAGCGCGGCATCCGGCTTGTCGAGGAATTGGCCGCCATCGGAAAAGCTGTCCGGCGTGACGTTGAGAATGCCCATCACCACCGGTTGATCGATGCGCAGCGTCCGCTGCCCGCAGACCAGCGGCGCGTGCGTGCGGCGCAGGTTGTCCCACTGCTCCAAAGCATCGGCGGCAAGTGCATCGGGCAAAGTCGCAATCGCCGCCTGAATCTCGCCCGCGCCAAACCGCTGGCGCGAAACAACCTTGCCGCCTTCACGCACGATCAGGGCGAAGCGGCTGGCGTAGACCAACCCGCCACCCAACCTGATCGCCTCGCCCTCCTCCGCCTGCGGACTATCGCACAGCGCAATCGGGCGAATGTAGACGCTTTGCATCAGTCCTCGACAGCCAGCAGATAGAGTTGCCGCAGCGCATCGATCGGCTTGACCTCGCCCTCATGTTCAACATGCCAGAAGGTCCAGCCATTGCACGAAGGCGCACCCTGCAGCTTCGCGCCCAGGCCATGGATCGATCCGGTCTCGGCACCTGCCTGGAGCGAACCGTCCGCGCGCACCACCGCCTCGAACTTCGCCTTCTTCGCCGTCAGGCGTGTACCCGGCGCGAGCATGCCGCTCTCGACCAGCGCTCCAAACGCCACCTTGGGCGCACTGCGCTTGGACTGCATCGTGGTCAGAGCAGATTCGTCCAGCGGCAACGCCAGTTCGATCCGCTCCTGCGCGACCTCGATGTAATCGTCCTCGCGCTCGCAGCCGATCCAGTCGCGGCCAAGGCGCTTGGCCACCGCGCCGGTGGTGCCGGTGCCGAAGAACGGGTCCAGCACCACGTCACCCTTGTTGGTCGTCGCCAGCATCACGCGATAGAGCAGCGCCTCGGGCTTCTGCGTCGGGTGCGCCTTGGTACCATTGCGGCGCAGGCGTTCCGGCCCGGAACAGATCGGCAGAACCCAGTCCGAGCGCATCTGCAACTCGTCGTTCAGCGTCTTCATCGCGCGATAGTTGAAGGTGTACTTCGACTTCTCGCTTTTCGACGCCCAGATCAGCGTCTCGTGCGCATTGGTAAAGCGCGTGCCCTTGAAGTTGGGCATCGGGTTGGCTTTGCGCCAGATGATGTCGTTGAGGATCCAGAAGCCCAGGTCCTGCAGGATCGTGCCGACGCGGAAGATGTTGTGATAGCTGCCGATCACCCAGATCGAACCATCAGGCTTGAGCAGACGCCGCGCCTCGGTCAGCCATTCGCGGGTAAACTGGTCGTAGACCGCAAAGCTTGAAAACTTGTCCCAGTCGTTGGTCACCGCATCGACAGGGCTGCCATCAGGCCGTGCCAGATCGCCGCCCAATTGCAGGTTATAGGGCGGATCGGCAAAGATCATGTCGATCGAGGCGTCGGGCAGCTTGCGCATCTCCGAAATGCAGTCGCCACGCAGGATCTGGTTCACCGGAAGCGCGACATCCGCCTTCAGCACCTTTGCCGGCGCCGCACGCAATGCCTTCGCGCGTTCCTTGACTGCAACTGCCATATCTAGTCCCTGACCCCTTGTGGATAAGGCCACCGTTTGAGTCATCAGGGACTCGCAGTCAAGCGGCGACTCGCCAGATTCCGGCGAGTCGCGCGGGGTTCAGGATGAGAACGAAAAGAGTCTATTTCGATATCTAGAGTCTTGGGACGGGCGCAGGACTCAATATCTGGTAGTGTGCCCAAGCGGACTCACCGCCGAATTTTTTCGTCAGAGCAACTGCAACTGCGCCACCGGAGCAAAGCTGCGCCGGTGCAGCGGCGTCGGCCCATGCTCGCGCAGGGCCGCGAGATGCTCGGGCGTACCATACCCGGCATTGCGCTCCCAGCCGTAGTGCGGATGCGCAAGAGCCGCTTCGCGCATGATCCGGTCACGGTGTTCCTTGGCGATGATCGAGGCGGCTGAAATGCACGGTTCCAGCGCATCGCCGCCGACGATCGGCCGTGCCGGCCAGCACCATTCCGGGCGACGCCCGTGAGGCGTCAGGTTGCCGTCCACCAGCACCTCGCCCACGCCCTCGTCATGCGCGATCTGCTCGCACAGCGCCTGCACCGCCAGCGTCATCGCCAGCATGGTCGCGCCGAAGATGTTGAGCCGATCGATCTCCTCCGGTTCGACCACGCCCACGGCCCACCGGCAGCGCCGCTTGATCTTCTCTTCCAGTTCCGCCCGCCGCGCCGCGCTCAGCTTCTTGGAGTCATCCAGACCCGAAGGCCGCGGCTTGCACAAGACCACCGCCGCCGCCACCACTGGCCCGGCCAGAGGCCCGCGCCCCGCTTCGTCCACACCGATGGTGACCATGGACGAAAAGGAGGTGGCACAACTGGCGTTCAGAGGCATTGTGGGCTGCATGACGAATCCGATCCTGCGCTCGCTATCGCCTCTCGCCCTGCTCCTCGCAAGCTGCGGCTCATCAATTTCCGCCCAGGACGCCGAAACGGCCAAAGCGGGCATCGCGATCGCCGATGTCGCCACGTTCGACGAGCCTTGGGCGATGACCTTCCTTCCCGGCACCAACCAGGCCCTGATCACCGAGAAGAAGGGCAAGCTCAAGCTCTGGACCGAAGGCACAAGCAAGACCGTTGAAGTCTCCGGCACCCCCAGCGTCGACTACGGCGGACAGGGCGGCTTCGGCGATGTCGTCGCCGCGCCCGATTTCGCACAGAGCGGCATGGTCTATCTCAGCTGGGTCGAGGCCGGTCAGAACGACACGCGCGGCGCGGTCGTGGCGCGGGCCAAGCTGGTCATGGACGATGCCCCCGCCTCGAAGGCCTCAGCGTGATCTGGCGGCAGTTCCCCAAGGTCACCGGGCGCGGCCACTATTCCCACCGCATCGCCTTTTCGCCCGACGGGCAGTACCTGTTCATCTCCTCGGGGAGCGGCAGAAGTTCACGCCTGCACAGGACCTCTTGGTCAACCTCGGCAAGGTCATCCGCCTCCTGCCCGATGGCAGTCCCGCCCCCGGCAATCCCTTCGCCGACAAGGGCGGCGTTTCGGCGCAAATCTGGTCCTATGGCCACCGCAACCTGCTAGGCCTCGCCTTCTCGCCCGATGGCCGGCTGTGGGACATCGAGCACGGTCCTGCCGGCGGTGACGAGATCAACCATGTCGAACCCGGAAAGAACTACGGCTGGCCCTTGGTGTCAGACGGCGACCACTACGACGGCAAGCCGATCCCGCGCAACAAGACGCGCCCCGACCTCGCCCAGCCCGCAATCAGCTGGAACCCGGTCATCGCACCGGGCGACATGATCTTCTACACCGGCAAGGTCTTCCCCAATGGCAAGGCCAGGCCCTGATCGCTGCATTAGGTGCAGGCGGCATCGTCCGCGTGAAGATCGACGGCGAGAAAGCCACCGAACTCGAACGCATAGACCTCGGCAACCGCATCCGCGAGATCGAGCAAGCACCAGATGGGACGCTCTATGTGCTTGAGGATGGCGAGGGGGCGAAGTTGCGGCATGTTGTGCCGAAGGGGTGAGAATAGGCAGCGGCCCGCACCGCTGTAGAGTGTGAGACGTACCGAGAATCCTGCGTCGCCCAGCAGCGGTCTTATCCGGCCAGATCAACACGAGCCATAAGTCAGCTTTCAAGTGGATGCTAAAGGCAAGTTGCGGAGCAATCTAATGGAGCGATTGAAGGGATACGTCAGCCTTGACGGCCTAAGAAAGCTAGACATCTTCAGAAATTCCAGCGATCTGTTCCAATTCGAAGAGTTTGTTGTCGAGCTTATAGTGGAACCCGATGCTGAATATTTCGAGGAGGGCACAACCTATTGGAATTGCACAAACTCTTCTGGACTGTATGCAAGTGTAGAAGAGGCTGATGAGGATGCGAAAGCTTCGCTTCCGTGGTTGCGTGAGGGCAAGTATTTGCTGTCATAAGACAGTGACATGCTTACGCTTAGGAATGATCCTTCCCACGCCAGCTCGGTCACAATTGGCCTCGGTTTACCTGCGTTCGCCAGCTAAAATCCCCGCGACCAACGCACCGCAAGCCCGCCATCATCAGCCGCACCGGCAAAATGCCCCGGCTGCTTGCGGAAGAACACGCTGGCCGAGGCATCGCCGCCCCACAGCGCCGTCGCCCATGCCAGTTCCGCATCAAGCTCCCGCCCCTTCGGTGCCAGCGACAGCGGCATGCGAGCGAAGGTCGCGCTCTGCATCGCATAGTCCCATGCCACCGGCAGGTTGAGGTCCAGCCCGCCGCGCTCCACGCGCAAGGGTTGCGAGACGCGCAAGGCCAGGCGGTCATCGTCCGCCAGCAAGCCTTCACGCGAAAGATCGACGCTCCATGAGGACGACACCAGCCGAGAGCCGCTGGTCGCCACCGCCCCGCTGTCGATCCGGGTGAAACCGACGCTTCCCGTCGCCCCGAGCGCCCAGCCCTTCCCGAAGCGCCAGCCAAGCCGCGGCGAGACCGTGGCAGTCGTCGCCCCGCCGCCGCCCAGCGCATCGGCAAAGCGTGCCCCCAGCACCGTCCGCTCCTCACGCATCAGGCCAAAGCCCAGCCGCCAGTCGAACGCGCCACCCTGCCCGCCATCAAGCGCAAGGCTGAATTGCGTCATCCGGTCCTCACGCCGCTCGCGCAGTGGATCAGGCCGCACCAGCACGCCACGCTCCGCCGAAACCGTCAGCCCCAGACGCCCCAACCGATAGCGCGCCGCCATGCCCGTTTCGGGCCGCGTGAACACCCCGCTAGCCATGCCCGCGACAAGGAACTGCGGTTCCCGCCGCTGCTGCAACCTCGCGGTCAGGCTCTCGGCGCTCACCTTCCACCCCAGCGCCAGATCGAGCGACCGGTCTAGCCGGGTCACCACCGACGAGGCCAGAACCCGAGCCTGCTGCCCCTCACCCGGCGCCAGCCGCAAGGGTACCGCGCCGAAGCGCCGGTCAACCGTGAACGCCAGCGCAAATCCCGAAGCATCCATCGCCACCGGCCTGCCCCACCTGCCAGCGCTTCATGCAATGGCAATCGCGACTGCCCGGCGCGCAAACCCGCCGCAAGGTTCAATTTGTAAGCCCGCTGGTATCCATCCAGCATCACCGCGCCGAGCGATGCCCCGCTCAACGCATCCCCCATCGCCCCGCTGCTCGTTCCCGTCAGCCCGTCGAGCGACACCGCCACTTGCGTCCCTGCCAGCCCGGTCGAGCCCTGCGGCGAAAAGGCCCGCGCAATATCCAGAATACCGCGGCCATAAACAGCATCGGTGCCCGTGGCCCCCGCATCTCGCGCGGTACGCAGCAGCAGGTCAACGATCTGCGTTCCGGTCAGGTTCGGGAAGGCCTGCGCGAGCAGCGCCACCGCGCCCGAAACCTGTGGCGCGGCAAAGCTCGTGCCGCTCACCACTGTCACGAATGTCCCCTGCGCATTCGTCTCGGTCTTGATCTGGCTCCCCTCATAGACGCAGCACACCTCTTCGCCCTGGGCCATCAGTACGGATGCCGCAGAGCTTCCCGGCTTGTTACTGAAGGCCGAAGCCACGCCGCTGGCATTGACCGAGCCGACAATGATGACATTGCCGCCACCCGCCTGGAGCAGCGATTGCGCGAAAGGATCGGGATTGTTCGGGTCGATCGCCGGATCGGTGCTGTCGCCATCGTTCCCTGCCGAAACGACAACTACGACGCCAGCCGAGGCGGCCCTCGCAACCGCTGACCGCAATGTCGTGTTGGCCGGGTCGCCGCCCAGCGAAAGATTGATGACCTTTGCGCCCGCGGCGACCGCTGCATTGATGCCCGCCGCGATCGCGCTGTCGGCAAAAGTGCAGCCATCCGACGCGGCACATGACCCCGGCGTATCGGCCCGCAGCATCTGGATGGTTGCACCCCATGCGGTCCCGACGATCCCGGAATTGTTCCGGGCTGCTGCCGCTGTCAGTGCAACCTGCGTGCCGTGGTCGTCATCCGCGTTGTTCAACCCGCGCGATTGCACCACGTCTGTCGATGATGACGCGATCCGTCCGGCAAATTCGGAATTGGACGTATTGATGCCGGAATCGACGATCGCAATCGTTGTCCCCGCCCCGCTCGCTCCTGATTGCCATGCCGTGATCGCGCCATGCAACGAAGGCCCATCCGACCGGCGATATTCCGCCGTATCGAAATTGACCGGAGTGGGAGTGGGGGTGGGAGTTGGGGCAGGCGTCGGAACTGGTGTCGGCGTGGGCGTCGGGGCTGGCGCAGGCGCAGGCGTGCTTGAGACACTGCCGCCCCCTCCGCATCCCGCCAAGGCAGCAGCAAGCACTGCCACTGCGGCATGACCAAACCAGCGAATTTCCGACATCACCGCACCCCGGCTCCGGTAGCTTTGCCCAAGTCTTGCTGATAACCCCATGGCCGTAAATGCCGAATGACACAGTTCCGGATTGGAATACGCAAATGCCCTTCGATCCCACGATTGTTGATTGCTGGATCTTCGATCTCGACAACACGCTCTATCCCCCGTCGACCCGCCTGTTCGATCAGATCGATGAGCGTATGGGCCTGTTCATCCAGCAATTGTTGGGGTGTGACGCCATGGAAGCGCGGCGCGTCCAGAAGCTCTACTTCCACGATCACGGCACCACGTTGTCCGGGCTGATGCATTACCACGCCACCGATCCGTACGAATTTCTCGGCTTCGTCCACGATATCGACTTGAGCCCGCTTTCCGCCGCACCACGCCTGGCAAATCGTCTCGCCGCGCTCCCCGGCCGCAAGATCGTCTTCACCAATGGCGATGACGCCTATGCCGCCAAGGTGCTGGCCGGGCTCGATCTTTCGGGCAGCTTCGATGGCATGTGGGATATCCACGCCATGGCCTACAAGCCCAAGCCCGAACCCTCCGCCTACACGGGCATGATCACAGCATTGGGCATAAATCCCGAGACTTCGGTCTTCGTCGAGGACATGGCACGCAACCTCGCCCCGGCCAAGGCGCTCGGCATGCAGACCGTCTGGCTCGATCTCGCCACCGATTGGGGCGATCGCGCCAAGGACGACGCCGCGATCGACGTGGTCACCGATGACGTCGTCGCGTGGCTCGATCATACGATTGCGGCGCTTGCCGATCCGGCATCGCTGGGCTAGTCGCCACGCAATTTTGTTCCATACTGATCCGCCACGGAGAAACGCCATGACCGCCCAAGTCGAAACCGGGCAGCTGCAAGCTGCCATCGAAGCCGCCTGGGAAGACCGCGCCAATGTCACCCCCGCCAGCGATGCCGTGCGCGAGGTGGTCGAGGCCGCGCTCGAACTGCTCGACAGCGGCAAGGCTCGCGCTGCCGAGAAGGTTGACGGCGAATGGCGCGTCAACCAGTGGCTGAAGAAGGCCGTGCTGCTCTCGTTCCGCCTCAATGACAATGCCGTTATCGAAGCCGGTTCGGGCGGCGCCCCTGCGTTCGACAAGGTGCCCTCGAAGTTCGCCGGCTGGGGCGAGAACCGCTTCCGTGACGCCGGTTTCCGCGTCGTCCCCGGTGCCGTGGCGCGCAAGGGCGCACACATCGCCAAGGGCGTGGTGCTGATGCCAAGCTTCGTCAACATCGGCGCCTTCGTCGATGAAGGCACCATGGTCGATACCTGGGCCACGGTCGGCTCCTGCGCGCAGATCGGCAAGAACGTTCATATCTCGGGCGGCGCCGGCATCGGCGGCGTGCTCGAACCGCTGCAGGCCGGTCCCGTCATCATCGAGGACGGCGCGTTTATCGGCGCGCGTTCGGAAGTGGCCGAAGGCGTGATCGTCGGCGAAGGCGCCGTGCTCTCGATGGGCGTCTACCTCGGCGCTTCCACCAAGATTGTCGACCGCGCCACGGGCGAAGTCCACATCGGCCGCGTGCCGCCCTATGCCGTCGTCGTGCCCGGCGCGATGCCCGGCAAGCCGCTGCCCGATGGCACACCCGGCCCGTCGCTCTACTGCGCCGTCATCGTCAAGACGGTCGACGCGCAGACCCGCAGCAAGACCGGGATCAACGAACTCCTGCGCGACTGATTCACCTCGATCAAGGTCCGTTCCGGTCATGTCCATGCGGACACTGCCGGAACAGGGCGGTTCCCTGCGCGTAGAGTGCCCAAGCACGGTTCTACCGAAGGAGAAGCGCCATGGAACGACGCGGCGAAGAAACGCACATCACCACCGACGAGGCTCGCGGCGGCGAAGGCCTCAACGTGGTACGCTGGGTCCTGCTGATCAGCCTGGTCCTTGCAATCGGTGCATTGACGGTAATCTGGGTTACCGGGGCGCTTACGACGCCCCAGTAAAAGCAAACTGGGGGCGGCATGACTTTGGGCTGGAAGCTGGACAGAAGCCAGCGAGAAGCCCTGCTTGCCGCCTTTCCCCCGCGCTATGCACGCATGGTGGCCGATCACGTCACCCTGTCGGTCTCGGGCACCGACCTTCCCGAAGCCATAACCACGGCCGAAATCATCGGGCATGTCGACGACGGCATGGGTGTCGAGGCCTACGTCGTGGCAATCGACGGGTCGACCAGTCGTCCCGATGGCGGCACATGGCATATCACCTGGTCGCTCGGCGAAAATAGGGCAGCGAAGGAAAGCAATAGCGCTATTGCTGCGCATGGCTGGGCAACCGTCGCCCCCATCCCCTTGCTGCTCACCCCTGCGCACTGGTGAGCAAGACCCTCGATCGCACCGGAATGATTGACACAAGCCCTGCCTCGCGCAACCGTCCCGCCATGCCCACTGCGCAATCCATCATTGCCGCGCTCGATCTCGCGCCGCATCCCGAAGGCGGCTGGTTTCGCGAAACGTGGCGCGCGTCCGCCGCGCCGGGCCAGCGCGCGACAAGCACGGCCATCCTGTTCCTGCTTCCCACCGACGAACGCTCACACTGGCACAAGGTCGACGCGGACGAAATCTGGCTATGGCAAGCGGGCGATGCCCTGGCGCTCCATCTCGCACCTCACGACGCAAGCACTCCCATAACGCGCGTGCTCGGGCCGGATCTTGCCACGCAAGATCTGCAAGGGATCGTGCCGGCCGGGCAGTGGCAGGCTGCCGAACCGCTCGCGGGCGATCACGGCTACGTGCTTGTCTCGTGCATCGTTGCGCCGGGATTTGATTTTGCGGGGTTTACCCTTGCCCCGCCCGGCTGGGAACCCGGCGCATGATGCGCACAGCCGCTCGCCTGACGCTGGCACTGTTCTACTTTGCGGCGGGCGTGATCCATATCGTTTCGCCTCGCCCGTTTCTGCTCATCATGCCGGCATGGGTCCCAGCCCCGAAGCCGTAGTGCTGTGGACCGGCATTGCCGAACTGCTCGGCGCTATTGGCCTGGCGCAAGGGCTGTCCCTGCCGATCCGCCGGGCTGCGGCCATCGGTCTCGCCCTCTATGCGGTGTGCGTCTTCCCCGCCAACATCAACCATTTCGCGCTCGACCTGGCCAAGCCCGGCCACGGCGCGGGCCTTGGCTACCACGTGCCACGCATGTTTGCGCAACCGGTGCTCGTCTGGCTTGCGCTGTGGTCCGGCGGCGTCATCGAATGGCCATGGAAGCCACGGACCCGATAGACACATGCTCCTTTCCGATCCTGCAACCCTTGTCGCCTGCGCGCTGGCTGTCATTCTCGTCGGCATGGCCAAGGGCGGGTTTTCCGGTCTTGGAGCCCTTGGCACGCCCGTCGCTGCCCTGGCTCTTCCGCCATCAACCGCCGCCGCCATTCTCCTGCCCATTCTCATCGTTCAGGACGTCGTCAGCGTCTGGTCCTTCCGCCATGCCTGGGACAAATGGATCGTCGGCTGGATGCTGCCGGGAGCCATGGTCGGCATTGCCATCGGCTGGGCCCTTGCGGCCAGCATCGACGAGAAGGCGCTGATGGGCGTGCTCGGCGGAATCACGCTCATGTTCGGCCTTTACCGCTTGTGGATCGAGCGTGGTAATCGCGTGGCCGCAGCGTCTGCATCGCCGGGCTGGGTCGGGGCGCTGTTCGGCATGGCCACCGGCTTCACCAGCCAGGTCGCCCATGCGGGAGGTCCGCCATTCCAGATGTGGGTCACGCCGCGAAAGCTTCCGCACCTGACCTATGCGGGAACCAACGCAATCCTGTTTGCCGCGATCAATTGGCTCAAGGTGCCAAGCTATGTCATGCTCGGGGCCTTCACCCATGAAGTGGTAGTGACCGCCGCTCTGCTCGTTCCCTTGGCAATTATCACCACGCTGATCTCTGTCCGGGTTGTCCGCGCGCTCAAGCCTGATCGGTTCTACACCATCATCTACCTGCTCATGGTCATGCTTGGCGGCAAGCTGATGGTCGATGCCTTCACCTGAACGGCACAGGCCTCGCCATGGTCCAGAACGTCGGGCCCTTCCTGGCGACGGGCCATGTGTCGATCAGTTCGAAGCCCATGGACCGATAAAGCCCGACATTGCTCTCGGTCGCTGTTTCCAGAACCGCCGGTAGTCCCGCAGCGTCGGCTTCGGCAAGGCCAGCCCGGATGGCAAGGCCGCCAAGGCCCTGCCCCTGCCGGTCGGGCCTGACACCGGCCATGCGCAGATAAAATTGGCGCTCCCCCTTCGGCAAGTGCTTGCCGATCATCCGGTCAGCACGCTCTGCCCGCAGCACAGCCGTGCCGAGCATCGCGATAAAACGCACCAGCGCCGGCGGCGTCAGCGGTGCATGCTCATGAACGCTCCCCGGTGGCCGCCACAGGGTGACGACTTCACATCCTGCCGTTCCCAGCACCATGCCGTGCCGCAGGTGATCGTGGAACATCCACCGGATCAGCTGCGGCATCCGGCGCTCCCGGGCCTGATGGTCAGCGAACATCCAGTTCATCGCCGGGTCCTGACGGAACGCAGCAGTCAATGTCTCGGTCGCTGCGTCAGCATCGTCAGGTCCAAGGCGAACGATTGTCCGATCCAAGCATATCCTCCCTCGACTGCCGCTTTTGCTGGCAAGCAGCGCCCCCGCGTGCCACGGGGATGCGCGAATGGAGGGAAAGATGAGCGAAGACGAAGACTATGTCTACGACGAGGACAGCGGCGAATGGTTGCCCGCGTCTGAACTCGCGGCAAAGCGTGAAGCCGCCAGCACTGTCGAGGTCCGCGACGCTGTCGGCAATCTCCTTGCTGACGGAGACCAGGTCACACTGATCAAGGATCTCGACGTCAAGGGCGCCGGGCAAACTTTGAAGCAAGGCACGCTGATCAAGTCGATCCGCCTGACGGGCGACCCGCAGGAGATCGACTGCAAGTACCCCGGCATCAAGGGACTGGTCCTCCGGGCCGAGTTCGTTCGCAAACGCTGACAGCCCAAGGCGCGGGTCGGCAAGTTGCGACCCCGCCTGCAGCGCTATCGAGTCGATGCAGCGCCCGCGACGAATCGTTATGCATGCTTACGTATGAACGGGCAGCTTGGTCCGCTGCTATCCCGGGCAAGATTCAGATTTATCACACAATTTTGAACAGTTGCAAATCCTGCAACTGACTGGACGGCAAATACAATTGCCGCACTGCACACGATTAGTATGCTGCACCGCAACAAGATAAGGGTGCTGAAGGCAATCTTTCCTTATCTTCCAGGAGATATTGCCATGATCAAGACTATCCTCGCTGCCGCTGCTGCCGTCCTCGTCGCCACCCCCGTGTTCGCTGCCGAACCGGAAACCGGCTCGTTCACCTATCAGGGTGTGAAGTACGATTACACCGCCGAACAGCAGGGCGACGTCAAGGTTCTCAAGGGCTCCGCCTATGCCGGCAAGGTTCCGTTCGAACTGAAGGTCACGAAGCGCACCGTCACCGGCCGCTTCAACGGCCGTCCGGTCACCTTCGACGTCAAGGACGTGAAGAAGATCTCGAGCAAGGCCGCTGCCAGCAACGATTGACTGCCCCGCAACACGGGACTGCCCAGAAGTTCGGCGCAAAGTCGCCAGCTTGCAAGCAGCGCCTCACCCGTGAGCAAGGCCAGCTTCATGCTGCACCGCTGATCCCAGCAAAGGGCGCTTCCTACCGGAGGCGCCCTTTCTGCTGAAAATAACCCGATGATAAGTATTTCTGCGTAGCTTCATCTGTAAACCGAAGGGGGAGGAACAGATGTTTGCCATTGCTCGCGCCATTGTGCGCCGCCCGCTGCCCGCCATTTGCGTGGTCGGTATCATTGGCTTCCTGGCATTGGGGCAAGCCGAAAAGCAAAAGCCCGCCGATCCGTGGAATGCAAAGCCGACCGCCGCACAGGCCGACGCGGGTTCGGAAGGCTCGCTCATCGGCAAGGCCGTCGGCTCCGCTGCCGATTATGTCGAGCAGGCAGACAGCACCGGCACGGTCGCCAAGGTGCGTGGAACGGTCGAGACTTCGGCAAGCAGTTGGGAAGGCTCCGCCGATAAGGTAGGCAAGGCGACCGGTAACTGACGCTCCGCACCAAGGTCAGGGCGGAACCTCGGCCACACTCCGGCATTCCTTCCCACAGGGAGGGATGCAGGAGCCGGGTTCGTGTTGTTCGATCGTTTTGCCACCGTCATGATCGCCATTGGCGCCGGACTGGGCCTCGCTGCCACCAGCACTATCCCGACGCACTTGCCGGAGCCAGAGCGGTCATATCCCGCAGCGCGGCAGGATGCCTATCCTGAAATCACAGCCGTTACCTACGAGAGCTATCCGATCGCGCAGGTCCCGATCTTCCATCGCCCCATGCGCGTCGCCTATTGGGAACGCCCTTGGGAGGAGCCAGTCGAGGTGCCGGCTGACATCGCCGATGCAGAATACCCGGTGGATGAATACGCGCCTGATCCTCAGATCGCTGAAGACGAAGACATACAGCAACCAACTCAGGCCGACGCGGAAACGCGCGATTCACCTATCGAGCTTACGCTCGCATCCCACCCATAAGCCGCACGTCCAGCCCCGATCCGGGCTCGGCCGCTCCATGGCGCGAAACGATCTCGGCCAGCCTTGTTGCAATCACCGCATCGTCCGCGTCCCGATCGAGCGGGTAACGCGCAATGACCATGCCGTCGTCAACGCTCGTCACGCAGACAAAGCGGATGGGGGATTGTGTTGCCAGTGCATCCAGGTCGACGCCATCTGCCAGCGTCCACGATTTCCCACCGACGGAGCGAATTGGCCTTTCGCAATGGCGGCACAGTGCGGACCAGGCGCCCTCGCCATCCCGTCTGCGACCAGCCGCGGGCTGATGCTGGCGCGTGTACCAGCACTGGGTGAGAGTTTGAGACGTGGCGGGCCGGATCAGCATGGCCCGAATTTCAGGTCACCTTGGTAAATATCCGCCAAATCGCCAGATCAGGACTCTACCGGGGATCAGCTGAGCGTCACGAAGATCTCGGCGATCAGCACCCAGGCTTCGCCAGATTTCCGCCACTTGGCGGCATAAGTCCCGGCGGCCATAACTTCGCCGGATTCCCGAACGGTTCCGCTCCACCGCCCATGTTCCATGGCGATCGGCTCTACTCCCGACGACATCACGCTCTCGGTGTTGCGCACGTAGACGGATCGGGGGCTTGTGCGAACTCGCGCTTCCAGGCCGCCAGTTGCGCCTTTCGCCCGGAAATGACTGCACTGTCGCTACCGGTGATCAGCACCACATCGGGCGAGAGGATTGGCGCGATCGCGGCAAGGTCCCCTCCGCCAGCGCGCGGTTGAATGCGGCGCGGCGGAGGCGGACTTGCAGTTCGGCATCGGCAGGGTTGGTCATCGCGTTGCGATGGCAGGGCTCACGCTATTTGCAAAGCCCCGGTGCGTGTCGATGCCGAAGCTGGTTTCGGTCAGGCCGAAACGAGGTTCACAGCCGATGCCTTGCCATTGCGGCCGGTCTCGACTTCGTAGCTGACGCGCTGGTCCTTATCGAGCGTCGCCATGCCGGCAGCCTGGACGGCCGAGATGTGCACGAAGCTGTCAGCGCCGCCGTTGTCAGGCTGAATGAAGCCGTAGCCCTTTTCGGTGTTGAAGAATTTTACGGTGCCTACTGGCATGGGATGTTCCTTTCAAGAACGAGGGTTGCCCGGAAACGGAAGTGCCGCCGGGCCGTGCGTGGTTCGTCAATTGAAAGGAAATCGTCGTCGAAGGCCCGCGAGAACCGAAGCGCCAGCGTGGTAGTCAATACCGAAGTCCGTCGCAAAATTCGACGTCAGCAAAAGCGCAGTAGCAGGCCTGCCATCGTTTGGCGAACGTAATCGGACGATGGTCAAGATCCCTGCCAGCAGCTAGAGCCCGACAATGATTGAGACCACTTCCGAAACCGTGCGCATTCTGGTCGATGGAGATGCCTGTCCGGTCAAGGAAGAGATCTACAAGGTCGCCTTTCGCCGCAGCGTAGCCGTCGTCGTGGTCAGCAATTCCCCTTTCCGTGTACCTGTGCATCCGCTCGTGCGCCGCGTTGTCGTCAACGATGGCTTCGATGCCGCAGATGACTGGATTGCGCAGGAAGCCGGACCGAAATCCGTGGTGGTCACCGCCGACATCCTCCTGGCCGATCGGTGCCTCAAGGCAGGCGGGACAGTGCTTTCTCCCGCGGGCAAACCCTTCACCACCAGTTCGATCGGCAGCCAGATCGCCACCCGCGCGATCATGGCTGACCTGCGCGCCGGTGGCGACGTGATCGGAGGCCCCGCCCCTTCTCCAAAGCCGATCGCTCGCGCTTTCTCTCCGCTCTCGACGAAGCGTTGGCAAGATTGTCGCGATAGCAAAACGCCGGGTCTGCGAAAGACCCGGCGCCAAGCTGGTTACACCATCAATTACCTGCAGCGCACGTTGCTGCGGTTGTCGCTCCGGTTGCGGCTGTCGATAGCCGCACCGATCGCCGCGCCACCGATCGCGCCGATGATCGCGCCCAGCGGCTTGCTGTCGCCCTCGGCAATGATCGCTCCTGCCGCTGCGCCACCAAGGCCGCCGACGATCAGGCCGGTCGAACCGTCGGACCTGCGGCAGTAATAGCGCCCGTCGCGCCCGCGATAGACGCGGTCATCGTAGGACAGCTGGCGTTCGCGATAACGCGCATTGTCGCGGTAATAGCGGTCGGCGTAGTAGCCGCCATAGCGGGGATCGGGGTTGTTGTAATCATATCGGCCATACTGCTCGTAATAGCCTTGGTCGTAATAGCCATCTGCGTAGCCAGGACGATCATAATATCCATTGCTGGTGCATGCTGCGGTCAAAGTCGTCGCAGCAACCGCAGCGAGCATAACGCGGGCCTTGGACATGGCCTTCTCCATCGCTTCCCGAGGGCACACGGAACTGGCGCCCAGTTGCTTAGCCAATGGTTTGTGAAGACTGCAGTTCCCCTGCCTGCATTAAGAATCCGATTACTGTCTTTGTCTTATCGCTTTGCCATGCCATCTGAAATCATCAGTCTGATAGACAAGCCGCACCTTCTTGCCCTTCTCCTCGCAATTGGCGCCGCCATTGGCATCGCGGTCGAGCGCTTTGCCGAGGGCCTCAAGCGCGCCGAACGTCGGGCCTTCTGGCGCGGTCGGAATTCGGCGGGGACCAAGAAGAAGACGCGCCTGCATCAGGCTCCGGCACTCAAGGACAAAACCCAGACCGAAGTTGCCGCAGATCAGCTCCGCCGTGTCATGGAAGCCGATTTCAAGAGCAGGCCGCTCTTGAACCAGTCGGAAAGGCGCTTGCTGGCTGTGCTGGACAAGACCTTGAGCGAAGAGAAGCCCAACTGGCGCGCCATGGGCCAGGTATCACTCGGGGAGATCCTGCTCAGCGATGACAAGGATGCCTATTGGGCCATCAATTCCAAGCGTGTCGATCTGCTCATCGTCGACGACAGCTGCCGCCCTGTCCATGCCGTGGAATTTCAAGGCACCGGTCATCACCTCGGTGCCGAAACCGCAGCACGAGACGCCGTGAAGAAGGAAGCCCTGCGGCGGGCAGGCATTGGCTATCTCGAGGTGATGAGCAACCAGACGCCGGCACAGGTCAGGCTATTATTGCAAGGCCTGTTGCGCCCGCCCGCCTGAGCGGTTTTCGCATCAAACATCAGATCCGGCTTGCCACATCGGGGATGAAGCAAGCCGGATCAGTGTCTTCAACCCTCAGTCGTGCTCGCGCCCACCCGCGCCGATGTAAAGCTCGCGGCCCATCTCGTCGTACTTCGCGCTCATGGCCTTCATGCCGGCTTCCGCCTCGGCTTCGTCAGCCGCGACGAAAGTTTCGATCGGCTGGTTCTGCTTGGCGGCGAATTCGCGCACTTCCTGGCTGATCTTCATCGAGCAGAACTTCGGCCCGCACATCGAGCAGAAGTGTGCAGACTTCGCGCCCTCGGCCGGAAGCGTCTGGTCGTGATACTGCTCTGCGGTGTCGGGATCGAGCGAGAGGTTGAACTGGTCACGCCAACGGAACTCGAAGCGCGCCTTGCTCAGCGCATCGTCGCGCACCTGCGCCGCGGGGTGGCCCTTGGCGAGGTCCGCCGCGTGGGCGGCCAGCTTGTAGGTCACCACGCCGACCTTTACGTCGTCGCGGTCCGGCAGGCCAAGGTGTTCCTTGGGCGTGACGTAGCAGAGCATCGCCGTGCCGTACCAGCCGATCTGGGCCGCGCCGATGCCGCTGGTGATATGGTCGTATCCCGGCGCGATGTCGGTGACGAGCGGCCCGAGCGTATAGAACGGCGCTTCGCCGCATGCTTCGAGCTGCTTGGTCATGTTCTCCTTGATCTTGTGCATCGGCACGTGGCCGGGGCCTTCGATCATCACCTGCACGTCCTGCGCCCAGGCACGCTTGGTCAACTCGCCCAGCGTATAGAGCTCGGCGAACTGCGCCTCGTCGTTGGCATCGTAGATCGAACCGGGGCGGAGGCCATCGCCCAGTGAATAGGCCACGTCATAGGCCTTCATGATCTCGGTGATCTCGTCGAAGTTCTCGTAGAGGAACGATTCCTTGTGATGCGCCAGGCACCACTTGGCCATGATCGAGCCACCACGGCTGACGATGCCGGTCATGCGCTTGGCGGCCAGCGGGATGTAGGGCAGGCGCACGCCGGCGTGGATCGTGAAGTAGTCCACGCCCTGTTCAGCCTGCTCGATCAGGGTATCGCGGAAGATCTCCCAGGTCAGGTCCTCGGCGATGCCGCCAACCTTTTCCAGCGCCTGATAGATCGGCACCGTGCCGATCGGCACCGGGCTGTTGCGCAGGATCCACTCGCGCGTGTCATGGATATTGCGGCCGGTCGAAAGGTCCATCACGGTGTCCGCGCCCCAGCGGATTGACCAGACCATCTTGTCGACTTCGCTCGCCACGTCAGACGCGACCGCCGAGTTGCCGATGTTGGCGTTGATCTTGACGAGGAAGTTGCGCCCGATTGCCATCGGCTCGCTTTCGGGGTGATTGATGTTCGAAGGGATGATCGCCCGCCCGCGCGCCACTTCATCACGCACGAACTCCGGCGTCACGTAATCGGGGATCGAGGCGCCCCAATCCTGCCCGTCGCGGATCAGCGCTTCCTTTGCCTGCTTGCGGCCGAGGTTTTCGCGGATCGCCACGTATTCCATCTCGGGCGTGATGATGCCCTGCCGCGCATAGTGCATCTGGCTGACGTTCTGCCCGGCCTTGGCCCGCAGCGGCCGCTTCACCACGTTCGGGAACGGCGGAACACCTGCCGACCGGTCCGGTCCCTTCAGGCCGTTGTCCTCGGGCTTGACCGCACGGCCCTCATAGGCCTCGACATCGCCGCGACCGACGATCCAGTCGTGGCGCAGCTTGGGCAGGCCGGCGGCAATATCGATCATGACGTTGCTGTCAGTATAAGGACCGGACGTGTCGTAGACCCGCACCGGCGGCTCCCCGCTCGAAGGCTCAAGCGAAATCTCGCGCATCGCCACGGTCAGGCCGGGAAAGCGCGCGCTTTCCACGTGGATCTTGCGGCTGCCACGGATCGGCCCGGTGGTGACGCCGATTTCCAGCTTGGAGTTGATGTCGGCCATTCAAGCGCTCCTCTCGTCAGGCATCGGGAGCGCGGGTGCCATGGCTTTGCCAGCAGCACTGCCCTTCCCTCCGCCCGTGCTAACGGGTTCAGGTTCGACGGGTCGGGCTGCGTGACCAGCCCCTCTCAGCCACACTGGCTCCCCGGGGTATGGCGGCACTTCTAATGCGCTCTGGCGACACTGGCAACCAGCCAATCCAAGAGGGTTCATGCTTCTTTAATGCGAATGATTCTTACTTGCATTGACTCTTGCGAATGAATCGCACTAAGGCCCGCCCACCACAGACGGGAGCCTAACGTGTCGCATCGCTTGCATTTTCTTTCCGCCACATCCCTTGCCGCGCTGGTCCTTGGCGGGCACCCCGCCTGTGCCGATGAGGCCGAAGACAACCAGAATCGCATCACCGTGATCGGTGAAAAGGCCGAAGGCGTGGCAAGCGGCGCAACGGGCCTCCCCCTCGCCATCATCGATACGCCCCAATCGGTGACCGTCATCGACCGCACCCTGCTCGATGACTTCGCCTTTGATGAGGTCAACGATGTCCTGCGCTATGTCACCGGCGTAAACGTGGACGAGGCCGAGACGGACCGCACTTATTACAACGCCCGCGGCTTCGACATCACCGAAGCCATGGTGGACGGTATCCAGTTGCCCAACATCTGGGGCCCTCCATCGGTTCGCTCGATACCCTGATGTGGGATTCGATCGAGGTCGTGAGAGGCGCAAACGCCCTTCTTTCGGGCGTCGGCAATCCCTCCGGCACGATCAACTACCGCCGCCGCCATTACACCGGGCAGCGCCGCGTAACCGGCGAATTGACCGCCGCCTCGTGGAACCGGGTCCGCGGCGAAGTCGACATCGAAATGCCGCTGACCTCTGACGGCAACTGGGGCGTCCGCCTTGTCGGCGCGGCGCAGAACGCGGATTCCTATCTGCGCGATTACCGCTCGAACCGCACCGCGCTGCAGGCGGTGGTCGATGGCCGCGTTGCCGAAAATCTCGCACTGTCATTTGGTTACGCCCGCCAGCAGGGCACCTCGCGCGGGGTGCTGTGGGGCGCGCTTCCTCTGCTCGACAGCGAAGGCAACCAGCTCGACTGGGATTTCTCCACCTCCACCACGCAGGACTGGACCTATTGGAAGAGCAAGGACCAGACCGCATTCGCCGAGGCCACGTGGTCCTTCGCTCCCGGCTGGAGCGTCAAGACCCACCTCACCCGCCGCATCAATGACGAACCATCACGCCTGTTCTACGTCTACGGCACACCCGATGCACAAACCGGCCTCGGCCTCATGGGCAATCCCGGCGGCTACCTGTCCACCGCTCGCGGCTGGATCTGGGACAATCGCCTCGATGGCAGCTTCAAGCTCTTCGGCCGGGACCACAAGCTGACCCTGGGCATCCAGCGCACCGCAGCGAAGTTCGGTTACCTGACCTACCCCGTCCCCGGCACCGATCCGGCCTGGGGCGCCTTGCCACCGCTGCAATCAGGCTGGGACGGCAGCGAAGTTCCGCTGCCCGCCTTCGGGGCCCCCGTCGAAAGCGCCCGCATCTCGGACAAGCAATGGCGCATCCGTGCCGCCACCGATCTCGATCTGACCGACCGCCTCAGCCTGATCCTTGGCGCCAACTACATCGACGTGCAGACCACCGGCTTCACATTCGGCGTCAGCGCCGCCCGCAGCGAGAGCGCAATCAGCCCCTTCCTCGGCGCAACATTCAAGGTGCTGCCCGGCGTCAACCTCTACGCCAGCTATTCCGACATCTTCAATCCGCAGAAGGAACTCGGCACAAACCTCAAGCCGGTCGGCTCGGCCAAGGGCAAGAGCTGGGAAGCCGGCCTGAAGGGGGAAACCGCAAACAAGGCACTGTTCGGTTCGCTCGCGCTGTTCCGCTCCGAACAGTCGAACCTTGCCGAATCCTCAGGCTACGACGCCAATCTCGGCCAGACCCTCTACACCGGCATCTTCGTGCGCAGCCAGGGCGTCGAGGCGGAAGTGGGCGGCCGCATCGCTCCCGGCCTGACCGTGCAGGGCGGCATCACCCACCTCTCGCTCGAAGGGCGCAATGGCGATCCCGTCCGCACCTATGTGCCGCGCACCACCGCCAACCTGCTGCTCCGCTGGGAGCCGGTCGAGAAGGTCCAGCTTGGCGCGGCCATGCGCTGGCAGGACGCGATCCATTCAACCAACGCCCTCGGCACGATCCGTCAGGACGACTACGCCACCTTGCAACTGCAGGCAGGATACAAGCTCAATGACGGTGTCAGCTTCAACCTCAACGTCGCCAATGTGACCAATCACAAGCATCTTGCCAGCCTGTACTGGGACCAGTCGTTCAACGCAGCCCCGCGCAGCGTCACCGGTTCGGTCAGGATGACCTTCTGATGGCCACCACCGCGCAGCACGCCATTCCCTCGCCCCGGCGCCTCGCGCTGCCGGGGCGCGCATTCTGGGTCGTGGTCCACCGCTGGGCGGGCCTGACCCTCGCACTCTTTCTGGCGGTCGCAGGCCTGACTGGCTCGCTCCTGCCATGGATCGAGGAACTGGAAGCCGCTACGGCGCCGGAACTGCACAATTCCCGCTGGACCGGCACGCCCGACCCCCTGCGCGTGCGCGAGGACGTGCTTGCCCGCTACCCCGGTGCCGCGCTCGATTTCCTGCCGCTGTCGGTCGAACCCGGCAAGGCGCTGCGCCTGCACCTTCACTGGCTCGATCCGAAGACCGGGCTTGAGCGCGAGCATGGCCCCGGCGTGCCCGAATGGGACGATCTGTTCCTCAATCCCGTGACCGGGCAGGAGCAAGGCCGCCGCGAATGGGGCAACATTGCACAAGGGCAGAAAAACCTGATGCCCTTCCTCTATCGCCTCCACTATTCGCTCGCACTCGGCACCATCGGCACGCTCGCTTTCGGGATCGCCGCGCTGATCTGGACGCTGGATTGCTTCGTCGGCTTCTACCTCACCCTGCCACCCAGAGCGCCGAAGCCCGCCCGCGCGCCGTTCCTCGAACGCTGGCGCCCGAGCTGGCGCATCCGCTGGAAGTCCACGCCCTACAAGCTCAACTTCGATCTGCACCGCGCCGGAGGCCTCTGGCTCTGGCCGCTTCTGCTGGTCTTTGCCTGGTCGAGCGTGTCGTTCAACCTGCCGCAGGTCCATGTGCCGGTGATGCAGGCACTGGGCGCGCAGGACGCCCGCCTTGTGCTGCTCGAAAACACCCTGCCCGCCCCGCGCAATGCCCCTGCCCTCGATTTCCGCGCCGCCACCGCCCGCGGCAAGGCGCTCGCCGAAGAGGTCGCCTACAAGCAGGGCCTCGTTCCTTTGGAGGAAGGCGAAACCTGGATCTGGCACGTGCCCACCAGCGGGATGTACGTTTACGGCTTCACCACCGCGGCCGACATCGGCCACCACGGTGGCGGCACCCGCGTTGCGTACGACAGCAATACCGGCGAACTCAAGGCGGTCGACTGGCCCAGCGGCGTCAACGGCACCAACACCTTCAGCAACTGGCTGACGGCGCTGCACATGGCCCAGGTCTTCGGCCTGCCCTACCGCGTGTTCGTCAGCCTGCTCGGCCTGATGGTAACGATGCTTTCCGTGACCGGCGTGGTCATCTGGCTCAGGAAGCGCTCCGCCCGCGCGGGCCGTCCGATCCGCCAACGCAATACTTGACCGATCACCCGGCCGGGTGGACTTAATCACCCGATTAAGGATATCCCTGCTTCAGGCACGCAAGGCCAAACAATGGAGCAGGACCATGGCCCAGACTGGAACGGTCGCACCACCGCATGTCGCGCCTGACGTCGCGCTCAACGTCGCCGCGCGTCAGCGGACGGGCCGGCTCCCGCGCGTATGCATCATCGGCGCAGGCTGCTCCGGTTTCACCACCGCCAAGCGCCTGCAGGACAATGGCATTCCCTTCGTCGTCTACGAAGCGTCCGATGACATCGGCGGAAACTGGTACTTCAACAATCCCAACGGCATGTCGGCCTGCTACCAGAGCCTGCACATCGACACGTCGAAATGGCGGCTGGCGTTCGAGGATTACCCGGTCCCGGCGGAATGGCCAGACTATCCCCACCACGCCCAGCTTCTCCAATATTTCCATGACTATGTCGGTCACTTCGGTCTGCGCCCGCACATCCGGTTCAAGACCCGCGTGGAAAAGGCGACACGGCGTTCCGGAGGCGGTTGGGAGATCCGCCTGTCCACCGGCGAGACCGAGCACTTCGATGCGCTGGTCGTCGCCAACGGCCATCACTGGGCCGCGCGCATTCCCGATTATCCCGGACAATTCTCCGGCCCCCAGATCCACAGCCACGGCTATCGCAGTCCTTTCGATCCGGTCGACTGCGTCGGCAAGCGCGTGCTCGTTGTCGGAATGGGCAACAGCGCGATGGACATCGCCTCTGAACTGTCGCAGCGCCCGATCGCCTCGCGCCTGTTCGTCTCCACCCGGCGCGGGGTCTGGGTCCTGCCGAAATACTACCGCGGCCAGCCGCTCGACAAGAACCCGGCACCGTCGTGGATGCCCAAGCGGCTGCGCAACTGGCTGGCCACTCGCATGATCAAGAAACTGGTCGGCCGGATGAGCCAGTACGGCCTGCCAGAACCCGAAATCGGCCCCTTCGAAAGCCACGGGACCGTCTCCGGCGAGTTCCTGCTTCGTGCCGGCTCAGGCGACCTGACCATGAAGCCCGGCATCGAGAGGCTCGACGGGGACAGCGTCATATTCACCGACGGAACGCGCGAACAGGTTGACGTGATCATCTGGGCCACCGGCTATGACATCCGCTTCCCTTTTTTCGACGATCCCGAGCTTTCCGCCGATGCTGAAAATCGCCCGCCCCCCTTGTTCAAGCGCATCATGAAGCCCGAAGTGCCCGACTTGTTCTACGTCGGCCTGGCCCAGCCCTTGCCGACGCTGGTCAATTTCGCCGAGCAACAGTCAAAGCTCGTCGCAGCCTATCTTGCGGGTGACTATGCTCCGCCCACGCCTGCCGAAATGCACCGCGTCATCGCCAGCGACGAATCCTACCACACCGGCCAGTATTACGCGTCGCGCCGGCATACGATCCAGCTGGATTTCGACCACTACGTCCGCAACCTCAAGAAGGAACTCGAGGCTGGCGCGAAGCGCGCAAATGCGTTGGGGAACACCTTGCCGGTCCCGCCTCGACAAGCAGAACCGGACTGAGTTCTCCCGCCCCTGCGGGAAGCGCGCTTGCTTTAGCTACTCCGCCGCTTCCGCCAAAGGCGCATCCCGCCGCACCCCATCGTAGACGAACTCCTGCCCGTCCAGATCGATCGCTGGAATGGCCTCGCGCTCCAGCCAGTAGCTCTGGTTGTGACGCCATACTTCATTACCGCCGCGCCGCGGCAGCTTGTCCATGTCGCGCATCAGGTAGCCCGGATTGAAGTTGTCCTCCTCGATCCACGGCAGCACGTCCATGCCGGCATCCTCGTCGCGGAAAGCAACTTCCACCTTGCGCACGCCTTTTTCGTCCATGTGGTTGATCAGGCGGCAAACGAAATCGCCCAGCATGTCCACGCGCAGCGTCCAGCTCGCGCGGAAATAGCCGAAGACCCAGACCATGTTGGGCACGCCTGTGAACATCATGCCGCGATAGGTTACGGTATCGCCCCAGTTCACGGCCTTGCCATCCACCTCGAACGGTATGTCACCCAGAACCTTCAGGTGGAATCCGGTGCAGGCAACGATGATGTCCGCCTCCAGCAGCTCGCCACCCTTTGTCAGCACGCCAGTCTCGGTAAATCGATCGATAGTGTCGGTCACGACCTTGACCTTGCCCTCCGACGCCGCCCGGAACAGGTCGCCATCCGGGCAGAACGCCAGCCGCTGCTGCCACGGCCGGTACTTCGGCGTGAAGTGCGGCTCGAACGCAAAGTCCTCGCCGGCATAGGCGCGCGCCGCCATCTTCAGTTCCTCGAACACCACGTCGGGTTCCTCGACGCAGCGTTTGTCCATCAGCGCCTGGTCATGCATGATCTGCGCACGCACCACGCGGTGGATTGTCGGCTCGTCGATGCCGATCTGGCGCAAGCGGTCGGCCAATTCGTTCTGGTTCGGATGGCAATAGAAATAGGTGGGCGAGCGCTGCAGCATCGTCACCTGCGCCTTTTCGGCAAAGGCGGGAACTACGGTCGCCGCCGTCGCGCCCGATCCGATCACCAGGACGCGCTTGCCTTCCCAGTCGGTCGCCGGGTCCCACAGCTGGGCGTGGACGAACAGACCCTTGAAGTCGGAAACGCCCTGCCACTCCTTGGGAATGTAGGGAACCTGATGATCATAGTAGCCTTGGCACATCCACAGGAAGTTAGCGGTGAAGATCGCCGTTTCGCCGCCCTTGGTCCGAGCCTCCAGCGTCCACCGGTTGCTCGCACTGTCCCACTTGGCACTGGTGATCGTGTGGCCATAGCGGATGTGCTGGTCGATGCCGCCTTCCTCGATCACCTCGCCCATGTAGTCGAGGATCGCCTGCGCGCTGGCAATCGGCGCGCCGACCCAGGGCTTGAAGCGATAGCCGAAAGTGTAAAGATCAGAGTCCGAACGGACGCCGGGGTACTTGTGGGTTTCCCACGTCCCGCCAAAAGTGTCCTTGCTCTCGATGACCGCATAGGTCTTGCCGGGGCACTGCTCCTGCAGATGCCAGGCCGAACCGATGCCGGAAATGCCTGCGCCCACGATCAATACGTCGAAGTCGCCGCCCGATGCTGCGTGCTCGCTCATCATGCCTCTCCATGGTCTGACGCCATATGCGGCCGTTCTCGGCTCGTCTGGAAAAGTGACATTGATGCGTATCAATTGGCAACCGACTGCCCCGGCGGATGAGGCATTCGGTCAAGAAAATCAGGCAGTCGGGGTTCCGATCAGCCCGCCGCCTGCCACTCCCTCACCGCCTCTACCGGCCAGGCCAGCATCAGCACGTTGAGCGTCAGGTTGTCGCGGATCATCGCCAGCGTGAACAGTTCGAACGCCACGGCCACTGCCGCCGTCACCAACGCCGGCATGCGACTGGCAAAGACGAAGCCCAGTGCCATGAAGCCCATGTCGCAAAAGGAATTGAGCACGCTGTCACCCGAATAGCCGTACGAGATCGTCACGGCACGATAGCGGTCGATGATGATCGGCGAATTCTCGAGGATCTCCCACGAACCCTCGACCAGCACCGCCAGGCCCAGCGCCCAGTGCGGAGAAATCGCCGTCAGCCCGGCCTTGCGCCATAGAAGGTGCGCTCCGCCATAGAACAGGAAGCCGTGGATCACGTGGCTGAAACTGTACCAGTCCGAAATCTGCTGGCTGTTCTCCGCCGATTCCACCACGCCCTGCCACAGTCGGATCGTTCCGCACGGGCAGATCGGTGGCCGCGCCATGCCAAGCAGGATGATGACGATCCCCAGCGCGACGCCTGCAGCCGCAATCCACCCCGCCCTGCCGGGCCGCAATGAAACCATCCTCGCCATTTGCCGCTACTCCCCCGATCCATGCCCTTTCTGACGGGTGAAGCTGACAGCGACAAGCCCATGGTTGCACCGGCAACCGCATCCCCCTAAGCGCTATGGTCATGAGCGTGCGACACTGCGACATCGCGATCCTCGGCGGAGGGCTGGCTGGCGGCCTCGTCGCTCTGGCCCTGCGCCAGGCCCGCCCCGAACTCGATCTCGTCCTCGTCGAACAGGGCGAAACGATCGGTGGCAACCACGTGTGGTCGTTCTTCGGGACCGACGTGAACAAGGCCGGACGCGAACTGCTCGACGGCATGGTCGTTGCCGCCTGGCCTGAATACACCGTGCACTTCCCGCGCTACGAACGTCGCCTCAAGACCAGCTACTACTCGATCAGCTCCCACCGCTTCGACAAGGTCGTCCGCCAGCGCCTTGGCGAGGCATCGATCATGACCGGGGTCCGCGCTCTGGCCTGCAGCGCCACCAACGCCACCCTGTCCGACGGCACCCGGCTCGAGGCAAAAGGCGTGATCGACGCACGCGGCCTGCGTAACGTAACGGACCTTACCGGCGGCTGGCAGAAGTTCGTCGGCCGCCGCTTCCGCCTTTCGGCCCCCCACGGCCTCGAAGCCCCCATCGTCAAGGACGCCACGGTCGAACAGATCGACGGCTACCGCTTCGTCTATTCTCTCCCCTTCGCGGCTGACGAGATCTTCGTCGAGGACACCTACTATTCCGATGGTCCCGCCCTCGATGCCGATGCCATCCGCGCCCGCATCGACGCTTATGTTGCCGCCAAAGGCTGGCATGTCGCCGAAGTGCTGGAAGAGGAACAGGGCGTTCTCCCCGTCGTCGCCGGCGGCAATTTCGATGCGTTCTGGCGCGCAAGCGGCGGCCCCGTCGCCCGTGCCGGTGTGCGCGCCGGGCTGTTCCAGGCCGTGACCAGCTACTCGCTGCCTGATGCGGTGAAATACGCCCTCGCCCTCGCCCGTCAGCAGGACCTGTCCGGCGAAGCTCTCGCCCAGTTCAGCGAATACTGGGCGCGCGAACACTGGGCGCAATCCGCCTACCTGCGCCAGCTCTCGGCCCTGCTCTTTGCGGGCGCCGAGCCGGACAAGCGCTACCGCGTCCTCGAACGCTTCTACAGCCTGCGCCACGGATTGATCGAGCGTTTCTACGCCGGCAAGACCACCGTGTTCGACAAGGCCCGTATCCTCGCGGGCAAGCCGCCGCTGCCGATCTTGAACGCCATCGGCGTGCTCACCGGCCTCGGCGCGCGGCCCAAGCCTCTTACCCTTGCAGGAACCCCACGATGAAGCGCGCTTGCGTAATCGGCTCCGGCTTCGGCGGCCTGGCCCTCGCCATCCGCCTCCAGTCCGGCGGCATCCAGACGACCGTGATCGAAGCGCGCGACAAGCCTGGCGGCCGCGCCTACCACTGGGAGAAGGACGGCTTCACCTTCGACGCCGGCCCCACCGTCGTCACCGATCCCGCCTGCCTGCAGGAACTCTGGGCCCTCAAGGGCCATCGCATGTCCGACGATGTCGAGCTTATGCCGGTCATGCCGTTCTACCGCCTCAACTGGCCCGACGGTACCAACTTCGATTATTCGAACGACGAGACCCATCTCCGCGCCGAGATCGCCAAGCTCAATCCGGCTGACGTCGCGGGCTACGACGAGTTCCTGCAATACTCGGCAGGCGTCTTCGAGGAAGGCTACGTCAAGCTCGGCTCGGTCCCGTTCCTCGATTTCGCCTCGATGCTCAAGGCCGCCCCGGCGCTTGCCCGCTACCAGGCCTGGCGCTCCGTCTATTCGATGGTCTCGTCCTACGTGAAGGACGAACGCCTGCGCGAAGCCTTCAGCTTCCACACGCTGCTCGTCGGCGGCAACCCGATGAACACCAGCTCGATCTACGCCCTGATCCACAAGCTCGAGAAGGACGGCGGCGTGTGGTGGGCCAAGGGCGGCACCAACAAGCTGATCCAAGGCATGCTCACCCATTTCCAGCGCCTCGGCGGCGAAGTGCGCATGGGCGATCCGGTAACCCATATCGAAACGCTTGGCACCCGCGTCACCGGCGTCACGACGAAAAGCGGCTGGTCGGCCAAGTTCGATGCGGTCGCCTCCAACGGCGACATCGTCCATTCCTACCGCGACCTGATGCCTGACAATCCACATGCACAACGTCGCGCAAAGTCTTTGACGAAAAAGAAATTCTCCCCCAGCCTCTTCGTTGTCCACTTCGGTGTCGAAGGCACCTGGCCGGGCATTCCGCACCACATGATTCTGTTCGGCCCGCGCTACAAAGGCCTGCTGGACGATATCTACAAGCACGGCGTCCTGCCCGAAGACTTCTCGATCTATCTCCACCACCCGACCGTGACCGACCCCTCTGTCGCGCCGGAAGGCATGAGCACCTTCTACGCGCTCGTTCCGGTGGCCAACATGGGCAAGCTCCCGGTCGACTGGGACGAGATCGGCCCGGTCCTCGAAAAGCGCATCCTCGATGAAGTTGGCCGTCGCCTCATCCCGGACATCCATTCGCGTATCGTAACGAAGTTCCACTATGCCCCGTCGGACTTCAAGACTGACCTGTCCGCCCACCTCGGCAGCGCCTTCAGCCTCGAACCGCTGCTCACGCAGAGCGCCTGGTTCCGCGCGCACAACCGTGACGATGCCATTTCGAACATGTATCTGGTCGGCGCGGGAACCCATCCGGGCGCCGGGATTCCCGGAGTAGTCGGTTCGGCCAAGGCCACCGCCAAACTGATGCTGGAGGATCTTGCTTGACCGGCCGTACTTCGATCAGACGTCTCGCCGTCTATTGCGGCTCTGCCTCACCCGCCGACACCCGTTACGTAACCCTTGCCCGCGAGATCGGCGCCGAACTGGCCCGGCGCGGCATCGGTGTGGTCTATGGCGGCGGCAAGCTCGGCCTCATGGGCGCAGTCGCCTATGGCGCGCTCGATGCGGGCGGCGAAGTGATCGGCGTGATCCCCGAGGCCCTCGTCGGCGGCGAGGTTGCCAACCACGACTGTACCGAACTGCACGTCGTCCCTGGCATGCACGAGCGCAAGAAGGCTTTCACCGACCTGTCGGACGGTTTCCTCACCATCCCCGGGGGCGTGGGCACGATGGACGAGCTGTGGGAAGCGGTCAGCTGGGCGCAACTGGGCTACCACGCCAAGCCGGTGGGTCTGCTCAACGCCTATGGCTTCTATGACCACCTGCTCGCCTTCAACCGCCACATGATCGAAGTCGGCTTCATCCGCGAAGCCCATGCCGGAATCATCATCGCCGAACCCGACCTCGATATCCTCCTGGCGCGCATGGAAGCACACGTCCCGCACAAGCCGATCTTCGCGATGAAGGCCGAAGATCTCTGAGCAATGCAGGATCGCAGCGCACTCGTTAGTAACGCCCGCAAGTCAATCCTGAAGGGCTCGAAAAGCTTTGCCGCCGCCAGCCACCTGTTCGACCGCGAAACGCGCGAACGGGTCTGGCTACTCTATGCCTGGTGTCGCCGCTGCGACGACATCGTCGATGCGCAAGACCATGGCGGCGCGCTTGGCATTCAGGAAGGTGCCGCCGAGCGGCTTGCCCTCGTTCGCGAAAAGACCGCCCTTGCCTTTGCCGGGCGCGAAAGCGGCGATCCGGCTTTCGACGCCCTCGGCCTGGTCGCCCGCGAAACCGGCCTGACGATCGAGATGGCCCGCGCCGTGATCGACGGCTTTGCGCTCGATGCCGCCGAGTGGCAGCCCCACAGCGAGGCAGACCTGATGCGCTATTGCTGGCATGTCGCCGGCGCCGTCGGGGTGATGATGGCTGTGGTGATGGGCGTTTTGCCGGATGACGAGGACACGCTCGATCGCGCCTGCGACCTTGGCCTTGCCTTTCAACTCGCCAACATCGCCCGCGATATTGAGGAAGATGACGCGGCCGACCGCTGTTACATCCCGCTCGACTGGCTGTCCGAGCTCGACATCCCACCCGGCGAACAGATGAAGCCGCACTATCGGCCCGCACTCACCCGGCTGGTCGCGCGAATGTGCGAGACAGCGGAAATCCACGAATGCTCAGCCCGCATCGGCGCTGCCCGCCTCAAGGGTCGCCAGCGCTGGGCCATCCTCGCCGCCGCCGGCATCTATGGCGAGATTGCGCGCGAGGTCGCCAAGCGCGGCGACCATGCCTGGGACCATCGCACCGTCGTTACTAACGCCCGCAAGCTCGGCTTCATCGGCAAGGCGGCATGGTCCGCGCTGCGCCCGGTCCCGCGTTCCTGCATCGCCCGCGCCAGCCAGCGCCGCTTCAGCCGTGCAGACCTGATAGCGCTGGCTGCCCGCAATCCGGCGTAAAGGCTGCGTTTTCAACGCCGTCGTTCCAAAGGCTTTTTCCCCGTTGCTGAATGTGGCAGTCTGACCGCAGGACAGGAGCAGGAACCCCGCCGTGGATGCCGCGCCAGCAATCGTTACGTCACAGGAAACCGCTACCACGGTCGAAGCGCGGCCCCTGGTCTACCGCACTCGGTTGCCGGTCCGGATCTGGCACTGGACCAACGCGATCACGATCTTCGTAATGCTGATGAGCGGCGCGACGATCTTCAACGCGCACCCCCGGCTCTATTGGGGCAAGTACGGCGCAACCTTTGAAACACCGTGGCTCGAGATCGGGCGGCAAGGTCAGCAGGGCTTCTTGCGCCTCGGCTCGCTGCAAATCGATACGACCGGCTTTCTGGGTTGGACCGAGCATTCGACCAAGGCCTTCCCGCCCCTGGTCACCATCCCCAACTACTACAGCCTTGCCGAGGGGCGCCAATGGCATTTCTTCTTCGCGTGGGTGCTGGTTGCGTCGATTACCCTGTTCGTGATTTACGCATTGTTTTCCAGACACCTGTCACGCGATCTTGCTTTGACGCGTGAAGAGCGCAAGCTTTCGCATATCTGGCATGACATCAAGGAACACGCCCGTCTGCGCTTCCCTACCGGTGAAGCGGCCAAGGCCTACAATCCCCTGCAAAAGCTTGCCTACCTCGGCGTGATCTTCGTGCTGATCCCCTTGGTCGTGCTGACCGGCATGACCATGTCGCCAACGCTCAACGCCGCCTTCCCCTGGCTGCTCGACATTTTCGGGGGCGTCAGTCCGCCCGTTCGATACATTTCCTTTGTGCAACAGGTTTCTTGGCCTTTATCCTCATCCATCTTCTCATGGTCCTGCTCGCAGGGCCCTTCAACGAATTGCGCTCGATCATCACTGGCTGGTATCGACTGCCCGCCGAGCGGAGGCCAAAGCCATGACGATCATCACGCGGCGAGCCGCGCTCGTGGGCGCAGGTGGCCTGCTGCTCGCCGGTTGCGACAAGATCACCACATCGCCAACGGTGCGCAAGGTGCTGACATTGGGTGAAAAAGCGACGCTATCCGGCCAGCGACTGGTCACCGATCGCAACGCGCTTGCGCCAGAATTCGCACGGGCGGACATTTCGCCGAAGTTCCGCATGAACGGCAATCGCCTGCCCGCCTCGCCCGCGTATCAGGCCCACATGGCCAGCAATTTCACCGACTGGAAGCTGGAGATCGGCGGCAAGGTCGCCCGCCCCTTCAGCCTCACCCTCGCCCAACTCAAGGCCGCGCCGCAGCGCACCCAGATCACCCGCCACGACTGCGTCGAGGGGTGGAGCGCCATCGGGGAATGGACTGGTGTTCCGCTTGCCCTGCTGCTGCGTCAGGCGCAGGTTTCCCCATCCGCTCAATACATTGTCTTTCATTGTGCAGATGATTTCTCAGGTACGCCGTACTACGAAAGCATCGACATGATCGATGCCCTGCACCCGCAGACGATCCTCGCCCACACCATGAACCGCCAGCCCCTGCCCGTCGGCCACGGCGCCCCGATCCGTCTGCGCGTCGAACGCGCTCTTGGCTACAAGCATGCCAAGTATGTGATGAGGATCGAAGCGGTCGAGACCCTCGCCGGCCTCTACGGCGGCGGAGGCGGCTACTGGGAAGATCATTCCGGCTATCAGTGGTTCGCTGGCATCTAGACCTTCACCACGCCTCGCTCGATCAGGCTCCGCGCACAGTCGAGGATAGAGACGTCCACCGACCGCATCGTCCAACCCAGCCGCTCCTGCGCATGGGCCGAACTTGCACCGCGCACATTGCCGAGTTCTCCCGTTACCTGACGGATCACCGGATTGAACAACGCCACCGTCCGCACCAGCCAGTCGGGCAGCCTGCGCGTCGGCACCTTGCGCGCCTGTGGCCCGAGGTGTTCCTTCAACACCTTTGCCACGTCGGCAATCTTGAGGAACGGTCCCGACGCAATGAACCGTTCGCCCGCCAGGCCCGGCGTGGTCAGCGCCCGCACGTGCAGGTCCGCAACGTCACGCACGTCGACGATCCCGAACCCAAGGTCCGGGCAGCCCGGCAAAGCGCCTGAAAGCAATTGCCTGACCACTTCGATCGATGGCGAAAAGTCATTGCTCCACACCGGCCCCAACACGGCCGCCGGGTTGACCGAGACGAACTCCATCCCCCGCCGGCGGCGGCCACCCAGTCCCGCGCCGCGCGCTCGGCAATGGTCTTGGACTTCACATAGGCATAGACATCCTCGCCCTCGAGACTGGTCCAGTCCTTCTCGGTGAACTCGAACACCCCCTTGCCATGGCCATAGGCAATCGCGGCGACGGACGAGGTCTGCACGAAGCGCGTAACCCCCGCATCGCGAGCGCAACGTAACGCCCGCAACACTCCTTCGCGCGCCGGTACGATCAGGTCATCTTCCTGCTTCGGCGCAGTCGTGGTGAATGGCGAGGCGACATGGGCGACATGGCTGCACCCCGCCATCGCCTCCGCCCACCCGGCATCGGCAGTCAGGTCCGCGGCAAAGAACCGCAGCGTCTCGGCACTCCCGCCAAGCAGGGGCCGCAGCTGCGCCTCGCGGGATAGCGAGCGGACGGTGGCGTGAACGGTCCACCCCTCGGCCAGAAGCCGGCGGATGAGGAACCCGGCAATGTAGCCGCTGCCACCCGATACGAGGACCGTGCCAGCCATATTTTCCGCTCTCCCCAACCGGCGATCTGGCGAGAGGTTAGCGCGGAGATGTCCGGTTGCAAATCGCTACCGTTCAGCCTGCGGAAGCACGCCCTGCGTGCGGCAGAGTTGCAGGGGAGTCATGGGGGAGTTGCCCGTTTGCCTGCGAGAGTTGGAAAACGGGCAATCTTCCCGATTATCGCATCAAAACAAGCTCTTCAGCCATCGAGGGGTGCAACGCCACCGTCGCATCGAAATCCGCCTTGGTCAGCCCCGCCTTCACCGCGATGGCTGCTGCCTGCAGGATCTCCGGGCTGTCCGGCCCGATCATGTGGATGCCCAGCACCTTCTCGGTCGAGGCATCGACGATCATCTTGTAAAGCCCACGCTCGGGCCGATGGCCGAAGATGTTCTTCATCGGGCGGAAGTCGGACGAGTAGACCTTGATATTGCTGCCAAATGCCTGACGCGCCTGGCTTTCCGTCAGGCCCACGCCGGCCAGCGGCGGCTGCGAGAACACTGCGCTCGGGATCGCATCGTAGCTCACCGAAGTGTCCTTCCCGCCGAACACGCGGTCGGCAAAGGCCTGACCCTCGCGGATCGCGATCGGCGTCAGCTGCACGCGGTTCGTTACGTCACCCACGGCATAGATGCTGTCACACGCGGTCTTGCCATGATCGTCCACCGGGATCTCGCCCGCCGAACCCAATGTAATTCCAGCGTTTTCCAGGCCAAGCCCGTCAGTCTTGGGCCGGCGCCCGGTCGCCACCAGAACCACGTCGGCGTGGATCGGATCGGGTTGCTTGCCAAGGTAGACGTCGAACGAACCATCCTCGCGCTTCTCCACGCGGTCGAACGGGCAATTGAACTTGTACTCGATCCCGCGTGCCATTGTGATCTGGAGCAGGCGGTCCCGGAGGGATTCATCGTACCCGCGCAAGATCGTCTCGCTGCGGTTTACCACCGTTACGTGACAGCCCAAAGCGTTGAAAATGCCCGCGAACTCCATCGCGATATAGCCGGCGCCGGAGATCACGACGCGCTTTGGCAGCTTCTCGAGATGGAACACCTCGTTCGAGGTAATGCAATGCTCGTTACCCTCGAATTCCGGCATGACCGGCCAGGCGCCGGTTGCGATCAGGATATACTTCGCGCTGATTTCCTTGCCCGAAGCCAGCCGCACGGTGTTCGGCCCCGCCACCTCGGCGCGCTCGAGGAAACGCTCTACCTTGTTGTTTTCAAGCGTGTTCGTGTACGCGGTGTTGAGCCGGTCGACATCCTTCAGAACCGCGTCACGTAACGTCGGCCAGTCGAACGTCATCTTCTCGACCGTCCAGCCATAGTTGGCCGCGTCCTGCAGTTCCTCGGCGAAATGCGATCCGTAGACCAGCAACTTCTTGGGCACGCAGCCGCGGATCACGCAGGTCCCGCCGACGCGGTATTCCTCCGCCACCGCCACCCGCGCGCCATGGCTCGCGGCGATGCGGCTGGCGCGCACACCGCCCGATCCTGCACCAATCACAAAGAGATCGTAGTCGAAGTCCTGCCCAGAGTCCTGCTCAGCCATATGCGCTCCTGTTGGTGAAGGCGCATATGGCCTCTGGTCTCGCCCAAGACCAGAGGCATTTAGCGGATATTGTTAGCCTGACGAACTATCAGCCGCCAATTCCTGCAGCTGAGAGAAGGGCTTCCGTAGACGGATCAAAGCCGGCGCCGCCGCCCGCCTCGATCTGCTTGGCAATCGCCTTGCCGAGTTCGACGCCGAACTGGTCGAAGGGATTGATTCCCAGCATTGCCGCCGAAACGAACGTGCGGTGTTCGTGGAACGCGATCAGCGCGCCGAGGGTGGCGGGGTTGAGGTCCTCGCACAGGATCGTCGCCGAAGGACGGTCTCCGGGGTAGGCACGCGCGCCATCGTCAGATGCCTTGCCCGCCATCAGCGCGGCCCCTTGCGCAAAGCAGTTCGACAGCAGTATCTCGTGATGGGCCGGATCGAGGTCATGCCCGGGCGTCTTGACCGCAAGAAAGTCCACCGGGATCAGGTGCGTGCCCTGGTGGAGCAACTGGAACACCGCATGCTGGGCATCGGTGCCGACGCCGCCCCACGTCACCGGCGCACTGGCGCGCGTCAACGGAGAGCCATCGGCCAGAACGCTCTTGCCGTTCGATTCCATTTCGAGTTGCTGGAGGTAGTCAGGCAGCAGTTTCAGCCGCTCGTCATAGGCGAATACCGCGCGCGTCTGGCAGCCGCGTACCTGCGTGTAGTAGAGATCGGCGAAAGCCGCGCGGACGATGACGTTCGCGGTGAGGTCGGCGTCGATGAAATGCCGGTCAATCGCCGCGGCCCCATCGAGAAACTCGGCAAATCCTTCCCAGCCCAGCGCCATGGCCACCGGAAAACCGATCGAGGACCATAAAGAATAGCGCCCGCCGACCGTCTCGGAAAAAGGCAGCACGCGGGTTTCATCCACGCCCCATTCGACGGCCTTCTCAGGCGAGGCGGTCAGAGCAATCACGCGCCCATAGGGATCGGCAACACCGCCCTCACGCAACCACTCCAGCGCCGAATGCGCGTTGGTCATCGTTTCGGTCGTGGTGAAGGTCTTGGAGGCAACCGCGATCAGCGTCGTATCCGGGTCGCAGGCCTTCATCGCTGCTTCAAGCGCACAGCCATCGATATTCGACACGACATGAACCGCAACCTTTGCGCCTTCGCGGGTCAGCGCGTCGATTGCCAGCGCCGGGCCGAGCGCGGAGCCGCCGATGCCGATGTGGATCAGGCTCTTCACTTCGCCGAGCGCCCCTTCATGGATCGCTTCGACGAGCATCCGCATCCGGGCGTGCAACGCCTCGGCTTCCTCGACGCTGGCGTCCTTGCCGATCCCGCGTTGCGCCGTGTGCTCGGCCGCGCGTCCTTCGGTGTTGTTGATCTTTTCGCCCGAGATCAGCGCATTTCGCTGCCCTTCAAGGTCCATCGCGGCGGCAACCGAGCCGAACAGGGCTTCGACTTCCGGCGAAAGGTGCGTCTTGGACCAGTCGAAGATCACCGGCCCGCCGGGCAGATCGAGCGTGGCCGAATAGCGTGACAGCCGCGCGGTATCCGAAAACAGGGTCTTCAGGGTTGGCCGTGGCAACTTCTCGAGTGCCGTCCAAAACTGCTGTGCCTCGCCTGCCGACATGTCCAACCTCATCCTTTCGCAACTGCGTAAAAGCCCTAATGCCCTCTCGGGGACGCCGCGCCAAGCGCGCTGTTCATCGGCGCGCAAGCTGCGCAGACGTATTTCGCCCGCTGTATTACACAAACAACACACTTGACGAAGGGCCTTGCTGGCAACATGACCGCGACGATGAACGACACGCCCGAAGCCAGCAGCCCCTCCCCGGTCGATCCGGCGACGCCTGCGCCCGCGCCGACCAAGCTGAAGAAGGAAAAGAAGGAGGACAGCTTCCCCGTCTTCCTGATCAAGCTGGTCATCGTCGTTGCAATTTTCCGCAGCTTCATCTTCTCGCCGTTCAACATCCCTTCGGAATCGATGTTGCCGCGGCTGGAGAACGGCGACTATCTCCTCGCCGCCAAATGGCCCTACGGCTACAGCAGCTATTCGTTGCCGTTCAGCGCGCCCCTGCTGCCCAAGCGCATTTTTGCCAGCCAGCCCGAGCGTGGCGATGTTGCGATCTTCAAGGCGCCGCCCGGCAATGATGTCGACTACATCAAGCGTGTGATCGGCCTGCCTGGCGATACCGTGCAGATGATCGACGGCGTTCTGCACCTGAATGGCCAGGCCGTACCCAAGGTGCGGGTCGAGGATTTCGTCATCCCCGTCAGCCCGAACACCGATTGCCTCTCTGCCGAATTCGTCGTGACCGAGGCCGATGGCAGCCAGACCTGCCATTACCCGCAATTCCGCGAGACGCTGCCGAACGGCAAGACCTACAACGTGCTCGACCTTGGCCAGCGTGATGCCGACAACACCGTGCCGGTCGTTGTGCCGGAGGGGCAGTTGTTCATGATGGGCGACAATCGCGACAACTCGATGGACAGCCGCTTCCCGGCGATGGAAGGCGGCGGCATCGGTCTGGTCCCGCAGGAAAATCTCGTTGGCCGTGCCACGATCATGATGTGGTCCACCGATGGCAGCGCCAATTGGTTCCTGCCCTGGACCTGGTTCACCGCGGCGCGCTGGAACCGTATCGGGGGCACGTTCTGAGCGCGCTTTCGCCTGAAACGGTGGGCTACCTCACGGATCTGACCGGGAGCGCACCGACGCGCGTCGACCTCTGGATCGAAGCCCTCACCCATGGCTCGATGGGTGAGGCCCGCGACTACCAGCGCCTCGAGTTTCTTGGCGACAGGGTGCTTGGTCTTGTCATTGCCGAGTGGCTTCATGAAAAGAGCGATGCCGCCGAAGGCAAGCTCTCTCAGCGGCTCAATGCCCTGGTCAGCCGCGAAACCTGCGCCGATGTCGCGCGCCATATCGCCCTCCCCCTCACATCCGGCTCGGCAAGCAGGCGCGCGATGATGGCGGGACGCAAAGCGACAATATCCTGGGCGACGTGATGGAGGCGCTGATCGGCGCTCTCTTCGTGGAGCGCGGATTTGAAGCCGCACGCGCCTTCGTTCGCAAGGTTTGGGACAAGCCGATGGCCACGGGCACCGGCCAGCGCAAGCATCCCAAGGCTGCCCTGCAGGAATGGGCGGCGGGCAACCGGCGCAAGCCCCCGGTCTACACCCTGGTCGCGCGCGAAGGTCCGGACCATGCCGCGAAGTTCACGGTTGCGGTAGAGGTCAAGGGCGTCGGCACGGCCAGCGCCACCGGCAGCAGCAAGCAGGAGGCCGAGACCTCCGCCGCCCGCACCTTCATGCAGGATTTCGGCTAAATCTGGCGGTGCGCGCCCATTTGGCCTACAGTGGCCGCAACTCATCTGAAGAACTGGAATAATGACCGAAAAATGTGGCCTCGTGGCCGTCCTCGGCGCACCTAACGCCGGCAAGTCCACCCTCGTCAACGCTCTCGTCGGCCAGAAGGTGGCGATCGTTTCGGCCAAGGCGCAGACGACGCGCGCGCGCCTCATGGGCATTGCGCTGGAGGATATCGGCGAGGACAAGGCGCAGATCATTCTTGCCGATACGCCCGGCCTGTTCGAACCCCGCCGCCGCCTTGATCGCGCCATGGTCAGCGCGGCATGGGACGGTGCGCACGAAGCCGACGCGATCCTGCTTGTGGTCGACGCGCGCAAGAAGAAGCGCGACTATCTCGCACCCATTCTCGAGACGCTGAAAGGGCGGCCGGAACGCAAGCTTCTGGTGCTGAACAAGGTGGATTCGACGCCGAAGGAACCGCTCTTGGTCATGGCCGAAGCGCTGACGCAAGAGGCCGAATTCGACGAGGTATTCTTCGTTTCTGCGCTCACCGGCGATGGCGTGCCCGAACTCAAGCAGCGCCTTGCCGCGCTCATGCCCGAAGGCGCGTGGCACTATCCCGAGGACCAGGTATCTGACGCCAGCGAGCGCCTGATGGCTGCCGAGATCACCCGCGAGCAGCTCTATCGGCAGCTTCACGATGAACTTCCCTATGACAGCACGGTGCGGCCAGAGAAGTATCTCACCCGCAAGGATGGTTCGATCGAAATCCACCAGCAGATCGTGATCGCCCGCGAAACCCAGCGCGCCATCGTGCTGGGCAAGGGCGGCGCGAAGATCAAGGCCATCGGCGAAGCGGCGCGAAAGGAGCTTTCGCAACTGCTGGATGCCAGGGTCCACCTGTTCCTGCACGTCAAGGTGGACGAGCGCTGGGCCGACGCCAAGGAGATCTACGAGGAAATCGGGCTGGAATGGGTCAAGTGATGCGCTGGGGCATGGCGGCACTCGCGCTTGCCGCTTCACCGGTCCTCGCCAAGCCTGCGCCCTTGCCTGAAGGTGCGCGTTACGTGGCGCTGGGCAGCTCGTTCGCGGCCGGCCCGGAGTCGGACCGACAACGCCGGGCACGCCGCCACGCTGTGGCCGGGGCACACTGAATTACCCCAACCTGCTCGCGGCAAGGCTCAAGCTCTCGCTGGTTGACGCCACCTGCAGCGGCGCGACGACCGAACACGTGCTCGGCCCTTGGAAGGAAGTCCCGGCGCAGATCGAAAGCGTCACCGCCGAAACCCGGCTTGTCACCATCACCATCGGCGGCAACGACGTGAACTTTGTCGGCAATATCTTTGCCGCTGCCTGCGAGCAGGCGACCACGCCCGATGCGCGCTGCCAGAAGTGGCGCGACATCGGCGAGGACGTGTGGAAGGCCGACGAAGAGCGCATGCGCCGCATCGTCCGAGAAGTGCGCCAGCGGGCACCGGAGGCGCGCGTGGTGTTTGTCGACTACATCACCGTCCTGCCACCAAAGGGCACTTGCACTTCAGTTGCGATCAGTGCCGAACGGATGAAGCAGAGCCGAGCGGCGGCGAAGCGACTGGCCAAGCTTACCGCCAGGGTCGCGCATGAGGAAGGCGCGGAAGTCTTCCGTTTTTCAGCGATGTCCAAAAGCCACGCGCCTTGTTCGGCCGATCCCTGGAGCAACGGTCTCACCGCGCCGTCGGGAGACGGCATCCCGATCCACCCCAATCGCGCCGGCCATGCCGCCGCAGCCGAGGGTCTGGCCCGGTTTCTGGACTAAGCCACCGCCGTTACTAACGGCTCGTCGGTCGTAGAGGGCGGCCCGTCGCCCTTCTCTAGCTTTGTTGCACTGCAGCACGGAATTGGCGTCGACAATTGACGTTTGCTCCCTAGCGTCGCCCGCGCGAAGGGAACGGGCAGCTCGCCCGTTAACGTCCCGGGTGCAATGGTGGACGGAGTGCGAGCATGAACGAAACTGGCGGCGTCATGGCAGCGGCCACGGTAGGCACGCTGCCCGGCAGGTTTGTCCCGTCCGCCATCAGGAACTTGCGCCGGCCGAAGGTTTTGCCCGGCTGGCTGGTCGAGGCGGCTGGGTTCGCCCTGATTTTCCTCGTCACCCGCAGCTTCCTCTTCGGCAACCCGGTCGTCCACATCGACGAGCAGTTCTACCTGTTCGTCGCCGAACGCATGCGCGATGGCGCAGTGCCCTATGTCGACATCTGGGACCGCAAGCCTATCGGCCTGTTCCTGCTCTACGAGGCGCTGGTTTCGCTCCCGTTCGATCCCGTGATCGCCTACCAGATTGGCGCAGGTATCAGCTTCACCTTGACGGCCATGGTCTTGACCCGTCTGGCGCGCGAAATTGCTTCTCCTCAGGCCGCGTGGCTGGCTGGCGCCGCCTATGTCCTGTTCATGCCGGTTTTCAATGCCGGCATGGGACAGGCCCCGGTGTTCTACAACCTGCTCGTCGCCATGGCAGCGTGGGGCGTGGTCGACAGCGTCAAGCGTCCGGAGCACCCCCCGCTGATCTGGCGCGGCTGCCTGGTCATGCTGTTGCTGGGACTTGCCATCCAGATCAAGTACACGGTGATCTTCGAAGGTGCTGCGTTCGGCCTGATCCTGCTGGCACGCGGCTTTGCCGATGTGTGGTCCTTCAAGCGCTTGGCTGCAACCGGCCTGCTCTGGATTGGCGTCGCGCTTGCCCCGACTGCCGCCGCTGCGCTCTGGTATGCGCACATCGGGCAGTTCGATGCCTTCGTCTACGCCAACTTCGTTTCGATCTTCGAACGCGATTCCGACGGCTGGAAAGCCTATTGGCGCCTGACCAAGGAAGTTCTGGTGCTGACCCCGTTCTGGCTGGCGATCTTCCTCGCGCCCAGGCTCTCCGTCAGCGCAGGGGACGAGCAGGCGGGCAGCAGGCGTGTCATCGTGATTTGGTGCCTCGCTGCGGTCGGTGGATTCCTGCTGTTCGGCACATGGTACGATCACTACGTCGCGCCGGTGTTGATGCCGCTTGCGGTGCTTGCTGCCCCCGCTCTCGCCCGCACGGCACCGGGAGAACGCTGGTATGGCCGGCTGCTCCTCGGCTTCGGGGCGTTCGCCGGGATCGTGGTGATGGTCTACCAGTACCGGCAGCACGGCTCCACCAGAGAGTATGAGGCGATGGATACTGCCATCAGGCAGGAGCTGCGCGACGGCTGCCTGTTCATCTTCGAGGGCGAACTGGCGTTCTATCGCACGACCAATTCCTGCCTGCCGACGACGCGCATTTTCCCGAACCACCTCAACACATATGTAGAGGCACCGGCGGTGGGCGTTGACCCGCATCAGGAGATGGCCCGCATCCTGGCAAGCCGGCCGGACGTGATCCTGACCCGAGCAGCACACGAAAAACCCTACCTGCCCAACCTTGATACCCGCCGGATGATGGCCGAGGGTCTTGCGCGCAGCTACGAACGCTACGCGGCCCTCCGCCTCGGCAACAAGGAATACTGGCTCTACCGGCCGCGCCGCTAAGGCACGGCCGGTAGCCCGCTTACTCGGCGCTCTTCGCAGCCTTCTTTGCCGGTGCTTTCTTTGCCGCCGGCTTCTTGGCTGCTGGCTTCTCGGCCGCTTCCTTCTTTGGTGCCGCTTTCTTTGCCGGAGCTTTCTTGGCCGGAGCCTTCTTCGCGCCCTTCTTTCCCTTGGCCGGACCCTTGGCCGCCCGCTCGTCGATCAGGGTGATCGCTTCTTCCAGCGTCAGGGCTTCGGGCTGCTTGTCCTTGGGCAGGGTCGCGTTGGTGGTTCCGTCTGTCACGTAAGGCCCATACCGCCCAGCCATGAGCTTGATTTCGCCCCCTGACGTCGGGTGCGGCCCGAAAACCTTGAGCGGTTCCGCTGCTGTCCTGCCGCCACGAGCGCCAGCGCCTGCCGCTGCGGCGGCAAGGTGCATCACGGCAGCGTTCATGCCGGTTTCGAACACCTCGCTGGTCGATTTAAGGCGCGCGTACTTGCCCTCATGCGCCAGGTAAGGCCCGTAACGACCGATGCTGGCGGTGATCGGCTTGCCGGTTTCGGGATGCATGCCAACCTCGCGCGGCAGGGAAAGCAGCTTCAGCGCCCACTCAAGATCGAGTTCGCCGATATCCTTGGGGATCGACGCACGCTTGGCCTCCTTGCCTTCGCCCAACTGGATGTAGGGACCAAAGCGGCCAGCCTTGCGCACAACTTCGAGCCCGCTTTCCGGGTCCTTGCCCAGCACGCCGTCCCCGCCGCCATCGCCGTCAGCTCCGCCGGGCTGGGCGAACTTGCGGGTATACTTGCATTCCGGATAGTTCGAGCAGGCGACAAAAGCCCCGTAACGGCCACCGCGCAGCGAAAGGCGTCCCGCCTCGCACTTGGGGCACAAACGGGGATCGCTGCCGTCTTCGCGCGGCGGGAAGAGGTAGTCGGACAGGAATTCGTCAAGCTCGGCGGTCACCTCGCTCGGCTTCTTCTCCATCACCTCGTCGGACTTGGGCTTGAAGTCGCGCCAGAACTCGGCAAGCACCTTCTTCCACTCGGCACGCCCGCCCGACACATCGTCAAGCTCCTCTTCCATGCCTGCAGTGAACTCGTAGGCCACATAACGGGTAAAGAACCGCTCAAGAAACGATGTCAGGAGTCGCCCGGACTCTTCTGCAAAGAAACGGTTTTTCTCCGTCCGAACGTAGTTGCGATCTTTCAGCACCTGCAGCGTTGCCGCATATGTCGAAGGCCGCCCGATGCCCAGTTCCTCAAGGCGTTTGACCAGGCTCGCTTCGGAATAGCGCGGCGGCGGCTGGGTGAAGTGCTGCGTGGCGTCGACCCCGCGCTTGGCAGGCGTATCGCCCTTGCTCAGCGCGGGCAGCAGGCTGCCGTCCTCGTCGTCGCCATCGGCCTTCTGGTCGCGCCCTTCCTCATAGACGGCGAGGAAGCCGGGGAACTTCACCACCTGCCCGGTCGCCCGCAGCTCGTGCTTGCCAGTGCCATCGCGCAGCGTCACGCTGGTGCGCTCGATATTTGCCGAGGCCATCTGGCTGGCCATCGCGCGCTTGTAGATCAGGTCATAGAGCCGCGCCTCGTCCCCCGAACCGTAGCGATCCTTGCTGAAATCCGTCGGCCGGATAGCTTCATGTGCTTCCTGAGCATTCTTCGCCTTCGTCTCGTAATGACGCGGTTTTTCGGGAAGGTAATGCCCATCGTAGCGGTCGGAGATCGCCTTGCGCGCCGCCGAAATCGCGCTCGGGTCCATCTGCACGCCATCGGTACGCATGTAGGTGATCGCGCCCGCTTCATAGAGCGTCTGCGCCACGCGCATGGTATGGCTGGCAGAGAAGCCGAGCTTGCGCGCGGCTTCCTGCTGCAACGTCGAAGTGGTGAACGGCGGATAGGGGTTGCGCCGCGTGGGCTTTGTCTCGACTTCTTCGACGCGGAAGGTCCCGGCATCGACCACGGCCTTGGCCTTCATCGCGGCGCCTTCGTCACCCAGTGTCAGCTTGTCGAGCTTCTGACCATCGAACTTGACGAGCCGTGCGGCAAATTCGGTTCCGCCCTGCTCAAGCCGGGCAATGACCGACCAGTATTCCTGCGCCTTGAAGACCTCGATCTCGCGCTCCCGCTCGACGATGAGGCGCAGGGCCACGGACTGCACGCGCCCGGCAGACTTCGCGCCGGGCAGCTTGCGCCACAACACCGGCGAAAGCGTGAAGCCGAACAGGTAATCGAGCGCGCGGCGGGCGAGATAGGCGTCGATCAGGTCCTGGTCGAGTTCGCGCGGGCGCTTCATCGCATCGGTCACCGTCTGCTTGGTGATCGCGTTGAAGGTGACGCGCTCGACTTCCTTAGGAAGCGACTTACGTTTCTTCAGCAACTCCCTGACATGCCAAGAAATTGCTTCACCTTCACGATCAGGGTCGGTCGCCAGAATGAGACGATCGGCATCCTTGGCCGCATCGGTGATGGCCTTCACGCGGGACTGCTTGTCCCCGTAAAGTTCCCAATCCATCGCGAAGTCCTCTTCCGGGCGGACCGAGCCGTCCTTTACCGGGAGATCGCGGATATGACCGTAGGAGGCGAGAACCTTGAAGCCGGGGCCGAGGTACTTCTCGATGGTCTTGGCCTTGGCCGGGGATTCAACAATGACAAGCTGCATGGCGATGAAAAGCAGTCCTTACGTGTACGTACGCGCGAGGGTGGGGAAATGCGGCGCGGTTCGTCAAGCGGCTGGTTGACCTGTCGTTCAGGACAGGAGGCTGACCCTTCCGGCTGCGTGACGTTGCAGACGACCTGCCAGTTCCAGTTCGAGCAAGGCCATCTGCACCGACCCCGCGCTTGCTCCGCTCTGCCGGATCAGCTCGTCGACGCCAATCGGGGCCAGCGTCAACAGGCCGGCGATGTCTGCCGCTTCGTCTCCCCCTGCCGCGCCATAGTCTGGCGCATGCTCGCGGAAGGTTGACCGCGGCTGGCCGGTAAAGCCTGTGAGCAGTTCCACCACGTCTTCCGGCCGCTGCACCAGAATCGCGCCTTCGCGGATGAGCTGGTTGCAACCATGCGAGCGGCTGTCGAGCGGTGAGCCGGGAATGGCCATGACCTCGCGCCCGGCCTCGGCCGCAAGGCGTGCGGTGATCAGCGATCCGGACTTGGGCGCGGCCTCCACCACAAGCGTGCCGGTGGCGAGGCCGGCAATGATGCGGTTGCGGTGCGGGAAGTGCCGCGCGAGGGGTTCGGTACCCGGCGGCATTTCGGCAATCAGCAGCCCTTCGCAGGCGACTTGCTCCTGCAGGTCCACGTTTTCGGGCGGATAGGTGATGTCGATCCCACTGGCGATCACCCCGACGGTGCCTCCGCCGGTCGCCATGCCCGCCAGCGCTCCGCGATGCGCGGCAGCATCGATCCCGCGTGCCAGCCCCGAGACAACGGCATAACCCTGGCCGGCCAGCGCCGCCGCGAAATCGCGCGAGAGCTTCACAGCGGCGGCCGAGGCATTGCGTGCGCCAACCACGGCAACCGAGGGTCGCTGCAGCAAGGCGGTATCGCCGCGCACCGTCAGGATCGGCGGGGGGCTTTCGAGCTCGGCCAGCAGCGCCGGATAGTCAGGCCCGTCATGGAAGAGATAGCGGGCACCGGCCTTGCGGACCGCGGCAATTTCCCGCTCCACGCGGTCCGCGGCAGCCGGCCGATACGGTGCCCCGCCGCGCGCTGCCAGATCAGGCAGGGCATCGAGTGCGGCACTGGCCGTCCCGAAGCGGCGCAGCAACTGGTAGTAGCTGACCGGCCCGATATTGGGCGAACGCAGCAGGCGGATGCGGGCGAAGGCCTCGTCGCGAGAGAGCGTGGCTTCAGCCGCAGCGCTCACTTCTTGCTGCCGACCCTGGGCTCGGTCCCGGCGCGCAGACGGGCAATGTTCTCGCGGTGCAGGAACAGCACAAGCAGCGCCAGCAGCGCCAGTACCGGAACGTAAGCCGTGTAGCCCAGAAGCAGCGCGGCCAGTGGAGCAGCAAGCGCGGCGCTCATCCCTCCCAGCGAGGAGATACGGCTGGCGAACAGCACGCCGAGCCAGACCACCGCATAAGCGAGGCCGATCGGCCAGGCGAGCCCCAGCGATACGCCCATCATCGTCGCAACGCCCTTGCCGCCCTTGAACTTGAGCCAGACCGGGAAGCAATGGCCAAGCACAGCCGCCAGCGCTGCCAGCGGTTCGCTTCCCGGCCAGAAGTGCCGCGCCAGCAGGACCGCAGCCAGCCCCTTGCCCATGTCGAGCAGGAGCGTTGCAACGGCGACGCCCTTCTTGCCGGTGCGCAGCACGTTCGTCGCCCCGATGTTCCCCGAACCGATGGCGCGCAGATCGCCGCCCCCGGTCAATCGTGTCAGGACGAGGCCGAAGGGCACGGAGCCGAGCAGATAGCCGACGAGCAGGGGCATGAGCGTTTCCACGCCCCGCTCATATCCTGTCCCTTCACAAAAGCGAAAGAGGCCACTTTCCATTTTGTCGCCATTCCCGATACAAGCCCGGCAGATGACCGCTTCTCACCAACCCGATGCCGCCGCGCCGCTGCTCCTGTTCGATTCGGGCGTGGGCGGTCTGTCCGTGCTGAAAAAGGTGCGCGGCATCCTTCCCGAGGCGCCAGTGATCTACGTCGCCGACAATGCCGGCCTGCCCTATGGCGACAAGACCGAGGCCCAGATCGCGGCGCGGGTTTCCGGCTTGCTCGGCAGGCTGACCGAGCGTCTTCGGCCAAGGCTGGTGTGCATCGCCTGCAACACCGCGTCGACCATCGCGCTGGCCGCGGTGCGCGAGGTGCTCGAAGTGCCCATCGTCGGCACCGTGCCGGCAATCAAGCCCGCCGCAGCGATGACGAAGACCGGCGTTATCGGCCTGCTGGGCACGACTGCCACGATCCGGCAGGCCTACGTCGACCGGCTGGAGGCAGAATTCGCCAGCGACAAGCTGCTTCTGCGCCATGGCGCGCCCGAACTGGTCGCTGCTGCCGAGGCCAAGCTGCGCGGCGAGCCGGTCGATCCGGCGATCTACCAGCGCGCCGCGCAGGCCCTGCAGGAGATGCCCGGCGGCGATCGCATCGATACCGTGGTGCTTGCCTGCACGCATTTCCCGCTGGTGCAGGATGAGCTCGCCGAGGCTTTCGGGCCGGGCGTTCAGTTCGTCGATGGATCGGACGGCATCGCCCGCCGCATTGCCTCCCTCACGCAGGGCCAGTCATGGCATCGCGACCGCCCCGATCTTGCCCTGTTCACGCGCAACGGCGACGATGTGGCAGCCCTGCGCCAGGCACTGGCGCGGCACGGGCTCGATCGGATAGAGACGTTTTGACACAGGCACGACCGGGGGACAGGTCTTGGGCAGGATTTCCAGGTTCATGATCGTGCTGCTGGCGGCGCTGGGATTCGCCTATTACTGGCTTCTGGTGAACGCCGGGCCGCAAGTGCCGGCCCGCAGGATTGACCTCGGCGCGCTGCGCAAGGCGGCCGATGCCATGCCGGGCGGCAAGCCCACGGCCATAACCTATGCCACCGTGGCGATGCGGGATGTTCCGGGTGCCGCGCTGGCTGCAGGCACCGGCCTGCGGCAGATCACCAGCGGCATCACGGCGTGGCAGATCGAGACGCCCAAAGGCGGCATCGTGATCGATCCGGGCATCTCGGAAGACGATGCACGCAGCATGGGCTTCGAGATCTACAGTCACCGGGCGCAGCAACTGGTTGACGGCTGGATGGATCGCGCCACGATGATCCTGTTCACGCATGCGCACATCGATCACATCGGAGGATTCCTCGATTACCCCCGCTTCAAGAGCATCGAAGGCAAAGCTGTCGTTTCCGAAGGAATGATGGGCAATATCAATGCACTCTGGCGCGAAAATGCCCAGCTGCTGCATACCCCGCGCAAGTTTGCCCCAATCGAGGCGGTTGCCCCGGGCGTCGTGCTGATCCAGACGCCGGGGCACACCCCTGCTTCAGAAATGATCTATGTGCGTCTCGCCTCGGGCCGGGAGTACATCTTCGCCGGCGACACCGCCTCGCTCGCCGCCAATGTCGAGATTCCGACGCCGCGTTCGCGCCTCGTGGCAGACTTGCTGGCGCCTGAAGACCGGTCCGCAGTCATGGGCTGGCTCAAGGGGCTCAAGGCCCTGAAGAAGGCGAACGAGGGTCTCGTTATCGTCCCATCGCACGACGCGGGATGGGTGATGACAAAGGGGCCGGAGTACGGGATCACGCTTGCGCCGGAACTACGTAAGGCCGAGACAACCAAATAGCTCCGACTTTCGGGCAGTTATGGCAAATGAGGCTGGCAATGCGGTTTGAACAGGCGTAGAAGCCGCCCATTCGCCGGTGGCCCAGCGGGATCGGGCCTCGGAAGCGCGGATGTGCTTTCGTTGCAGGAAGGAGCGGCGGGGTGAATTACGATCAGGTTTTTGATTCTGCGATCGAGCGTCTGCACTCCGAAGGCCGCTACCGCGTCTTCATCGATATCCTGCGCAACAAGGGCGCCTACCCCAATGCGCGCTGCTTCGCTGGCCACAATGGCCCGAAGCCGATCACGGTGTGGTGCTCGAACGATTATCTCGCCATGGGCCAGCACCCCAAGGTGATCGAAGCGATGGAAGAAGCGCTGCACAACGTCGGCGCCGGCTCGGGCGGCACCCGCAACATCGGCGGCAACACCCATTACCACATCCAGCTTGAGGAAGAGCTTGCCGACCTGCACGGCAAGGAAGGCGCGCTGCTGTTCACCTCGGGCTACGTCTCGAATGACGCCACGCTGTCGACGCTGGCCAAGATCCTGCCGGGCTGCGTGATCTTCTCGGACGAGCTGAACCACGCCTCGATGATCGCGGGAATCCGCAATTCGGGCGCCGAGAAGAAGGTGTTCCGTCACAACGACGTCGAACACCTCGAACAGCTTCTGGCCGAGACGGACCCCGCCCTGCCCAAGCTGATCGCCTTCGAATCGGTCTACTCGATGGACGGTGACGTCGCCCCCATCCACGCGATCTGCGACCTGGCGGAAAAGTACAACGCGCTGACCTACATTGACGAGGTTCACGCTGTCGGCATGTATGGCCCACGCGGCGGCGGCATCACCGATCGTGACGAGGCGGCCCACCGCATCGACATCATCGAAGGCACGCTGGGCAAGGCCTTCGGCGTCATGGGCGGCTACATCGCGGCAGATCGCAAGATCATCGACGTGATCCGCTCCTATGCCCCCGGCTTCATCTTCACCACCTCGCTTTCCCCGGTGCTGGTCGCAGGTGTGCTCGCCTCGGTCCGCCACCTCAAGGCGTCGAGCGAGGAGCGCGAAGGCCAGCAGGCCGCAGCGGCCTACCTCAAGAAGGCCTTCGCCGATGCCGGGCTGCCGGTCATGGCGTCGACCACGCACATCGTGCCGCTGATGGTTGGTGACCCCGTCCGCGCCAAGAAGATCAGCGACATCCTGCTCGCCGAATACGGCGTCTACGTCCAGCCGATCAACTTCCCGACCGTCCCCCGCGGCACGGAGCGCCTGCGCTTCACGCCGGGGCCATCGCATACCGAAGCGATGATGGACGAGCTGACCGAGGCTCTGGTCGAGATCTGGCAGCGCATGGAAATGGAAATCCGGAAAGCCGCCTGATCTGCGCGCTTCTGCAAGTCAAAAAGCCCTCCCCAACCGGGAGGGCTTTTTCGTTGGGCTTGCCTTTCACGCACACCGCGCTACCCTTAACCGATCAATTAAATGTCGGGAGAGTGCATGTCGGTTCCGTCCTATGACGAAGTGGTCCTCGGCCGCCGGTCGATCCGCGGCTATCTGGATAAGCCGGTTCCGCGCGCGCTGATCGAGGAAATTCTGACCATGGCGATGCGCTCGCCCACCTCGATGAACACGCAGCCCTGGCACTTCCACGTCATCACCGGCGAGCCGCTGGAACGCATCCGCAAGGGCAACACCGAACGCATCCTCGCAGGCGAGCCTGACAGCCGCGAATTCCGCAAGGGCAGCCCCTTTGCCGGCGTTCACCGCGATCGTCAGGTAGAAGTTGCCAAGCAACTGTTCGGCGCCATGGGCATCGCCCGCGACGACGCGCCCGCTCGTCAGGACTGGGTGCTGCGCGGCTTCCGCCAGTTCGACGCGCCGGTCTGCGTGATCGTCACCTATGACCGCGAACTTTCGGGCAGCGACGATACCGCCTTCGATTGCGGCGCAGTCACCACCGCCCTCGTCAACGCTGCCTGGTCGCGCGGCCTCGGCTGTGTGATCAACTCGCAGGGCATCATGCAATCTCCGGTCGTGCGTGAGCACGCCGGCATCCCCGACGATCAGGTGATCATGAAGGCCGTCGCGCTCGGCTGGCCGGATCCCGCCTTTCCCGCCAACGCTGTCGTCAGCAACCGCAAGAGCGTGGACGAAGCGGCACGGTTCGTCGGGTTCGACTGAAGCTTGTAACAGCGCGCCGCGCCCCTACCTCGTGCAGATGGCGGCCAAGGCACTCCAGGATCTCAAGGCATGGGCCCGGCGCATCAAGCGCAACGTGGTCGCCCTGTGGCTCGCCGCGCGCGATCCGCGAGTGCCGGTGGCAGCAAAAGTCGTTGCCGCAATCGTCGCAGCCTATGCCCTGTCACCGATTGACCTGATCCCGGATTTCATCCCCATCCTCGGCTACTTGGACGACGTGATCCTCGTGCCGCTCGGCATATCGCTCGCCGTCAGGATGATTCCGGCACCGCTCATGGAAGACCTGCGCGAACGGGCAAGCTTGGTCGACAAGCCTCGCTCCACCGTCGGTCTGATCGCCATCGTGGCGCTCTGGGTGGTTTCTATCGCTGCGCTATATCACGCCGTCATCGCGCGGCACTGACGAGAAAGGCCCCACCTCGCGGCAGGGCCTTCCTTGTTTCTTCAATGAGGCCGAAAATTCAGCGCAGCGAGACCACGTTGTCCGAGACACGCGGATCGCGGCGGTCGCCACGGTACTGGCTCGACATCGGCTCGTCAGTCACTTCGAACACTTCCGTCGCGCCAAAGCCGTTGAACGCGGTCTTCATCGCCGCGCCATAGGCGCCGAGCATGCCGATCTCGATGTAATCGCCGACCTTCATGTCCACCGGCAGTTCGAACGGACCTTCCATGTGGTCCATGTCGTCGCAGGTCGGGCCATAGAAGCTGAACGGCTCCATCTCGATCTCGGTCTCGACGTCGTTGGCCACCTCGTCGCGCAGCACGCGCACCGGGAAGCGCCAGCCGACGTGTGCCGCATCGAACAGCGCGCCATAGGCACCATCGTTGATGTACAGCTCGGCCCCGCGGCGGCGTTCGACGCGCACGATCATCGAGTTGTACTCGGCACACAGCGCCCGGCCCGGCTCGCACCACAGTTCGGCCGAGTACGATACCGGCAGCGATTCATAGGTACGGTCGATCACGCCGAAGTAATCTTCGAGCGGCGGCGGCTCCATGCCCGGATAGATCGACGGGAAGCCCCCACCCACGTCGATGATGTCGACGAGCACCGAAGCGTCGACAATCGCCGCGCGCACGCGCTCCAGCGCCTGCACATAGGCATGCGGGCTCATCGACTGGCTGCCGACATGGAAGCACACGCCGAGCGAGTCCGCCACCTGGCGGGTCGCCTGCAGCAGTTCAGCGGCATTGGTCAGATCGCAGCCGAACTTCGAGGCAAGGCTGAGTTCCGAATACTCCGACGAGACGCGCAGACGCACGCACAGCGTCAGGTCCTCGGGCACGTTGCCATCTGCATCGGCCGTCGCCGCCTTGATCTTTTCCAGCTCCTCGATCGAATCGAGGCTGAACACGCGCACGCCATAAGTGTGATAGGCTTCGCGGATCGCCGCCGGAGCCTTCACCGGATGCATGAAGCACAGCACTGCCTCGGGCAGCGTTTCCCGCACCAGGCGCACCTCCGCAATCGAGGCGACGTCGTAATGCGTGACGCCCGAATCCCAAAGGATGCGGATCAGATCGGCTGACGGATTCGCCTTGACCGCGTACAGCGACTTGCCCGGAAACTTCTCGACGAAGAATCGGGCAGCGCGCGCGGCGGCGTGCGGACGGTTCAAAATGGCGGGTTGTTCAGGCGCGGAGGCGCGAACTACAGCCAGTGCGTCAGGATGGATGTGCAACTCAAGGGACCCCCAAACGGAACGTTGAACGAAGCTGCCTTGCGGTTTGGAAGTCCCCATGGGGCAGCGAGAGGGGGTAAATAAGGCCCTGCGCATGAATCTCAAGTGAAAATAACGCTGCCCCAAAGTCCTGTCAGGAAAATGAAACAAATCCAGACAGATCGCAGAAAATCAGGAACTTAAGGCTTCGGCCAGTGCAGCCCAGACCGGAAGCGAGAGCGGATCGTTGGCGCCGTTGGCCGCAGTCGGGTGCGAAGCGAATCGTGCAACCGTCATTTCCGCCGCCGGATCGACCCACAGAGTCTGTCCGTGAATGCCCCGGGCGGAGAAGCAGCCGCGGTTGTTGTTGCTGATCCACCACTGGCTGCCGTAGCTCCAGCCGGGCAGTTGCGGATAGCGATTGCGGTCGAAATGTGCCGGGTCACCGCCGTGCGTCGCCCGTTCGACCACCGCCTCGGGAATGACGCCCAGCCCGCCCAGCCGCATCGCCTCGCCAAACCGCGCCAGGTCCTCCAGCCGCAGGTTGAGCCCGCCCCCGGCAAAGGCCGTTCCTGCCTGATCCACGATCTGGTCCGCATCACCGAGCATCCCCAGCGGCTGCCAGATTCGCTCCGACAGCACATCGGCAAAGTGCTTGCCCTCGATCCGCGCGATCATCCACGCCAGCACCTCGGTATTCGGCGTGCGATAGGTGAAGCCCTTGCCATGCTCTCCGGACTTGCCGATCGTGGGCAGGTATGAGGCAAGATCGATCGGCCCTGCATAGTCCGTCGGGCGCGGTGTAAGCCCCAATGCCGCGCTGTAGGCGCCGATGCCCGAATTGGGATCGGCATAGTCCTCCGAGAAATCGAGGGCAGTGGTCATGTCCAGCACCTGGCGCACTGTCGCATCGGCAAATCCGCTGCTCGCCAATTCCGGCAAGTAGTCCGCCACCAGCGCCGCCGGATCGACCCTGCCCTCCTCCACCAGCATCTCGGCAACGGTGCCGACGAAGCTCTTGGTAACCGAGAAGGCGATATGCCGCGTCTCCGGCTCGGTCACCCCGAACCAGCGTTCGAACACCACCTTGCCGCGATGCAGGACAAGGATGCCGTCGGTGAACGCCTGGGTGAGCGACTGTTCGAACGTGACGGGCGCATCGGCATTGAGCGGCGTGAAGCTGACCTGCCCCAACCGCTCGTCAATCGCCCGCTCGAATGCCGTGCCTTCACCACCCGCCGCCACGCGCCGAGAAGGCACGAACTGGCGCATGTTGGAATAGGACCAGCGGATCATCGGAAACCGCATGTGATCCGCGCGCGAGGCGAGCAGAATCTTGTCAGCAGGCGGCGGCGCGCCTTCCATCCAGCCCATGCGTACCGGATCGCTGGTCACGCCATCGAGCAGATCGCCCGCCATTGCCTTCTCCCGCCAACATTCGTGTCAGCAGGCAGCATGCATCAGGAAAGGCGGTCGCGGAAGTCCTCGTAAGTGAAACCCTTCACCTTCTCGAGGGCATCGCTTTCGCTGTCCCACAGCCAGATCGACGGCAGCGGCACGCCGTTGAAGGTCGTGGTCTTGACCATCGAATAGTGCGCCTGATCGAGGAATGCGAAGCGCGCGCCCGGCCCAGCCCCATTTGGCAGCCGATAATCGCCGATCACGTCGCCCGCGAGGCAGGAAGGCCCGCCAAGGCGCACCGGCACACCGCCCTCACCGCCATCTTCGTACTCGTCGATCGGCAGTTCACCCAACATCGCCGGACGATAGGGCGCCTCGATCACGTCGGGCATGTGGCACGTCGCCGAAATGTCGGTGATGCCAAGCTGCATCCCGTTCCAGTGCGTATCCAGCACAGTGCCGACAAGTATGCCCGCGTCGAGCGCCACCGCCTCGCCTGGCTCAAGGTAGATTTCGCAACCCGTCCGCACCTTCACCTCGTGCAGGAAGGCAATCAGGTCCTCACGCTGGTAATCGGCACGAGTGATGTGATGCCCGCCGCCGAAGTTCAGCCACTTGAGCTGCCCGAAGAACGGCGCAATCCGCGCTTCCAGCGCCTCCCACGTGCGCTTGAGCGGTTCGAAATCCTGCTCGCACAGCGTGTGGAAGTGCAGCCCCGAAACACCCTCGAGGTGCTCCGGCAGCAACTGGTCCACCGGAAAGCCCAGCCGCGAATGCGGCGCACAAGGATCATAGCGCGGCACTTCGCCCTCGGCGTGGAGCGGATTGATCCGCAGGCCGATGTCGAACGCCTCGCCCGCAGCCTTCGCCGCAGCGATCTCCCCGCCAAAGCGCGCGTGCTGCCCCGGCGAATTGAAGATAACATGGTCCGAAAGCCGCAGGATCTCGCCCATGTCCTCGGCCTTGTAGGCCGCGCAGTAAGTCGCGATCTCGCCCGAGTAATGCTCGGCCGCCAGCTTGGCTTCCCACAGGCCCGATGTGCAGACGCCATCGAGGTATTCGCCAACAATCGGCGCCACCTTCCACATCGAAAACGCCTTGAGCGCTGCCAGCACCTTGATCCCGGCCCGATCCCGCACATCGGCGAGCACCGCGAGATTGGCCCGCAACTTCGCCGCGTCGACGACGAACGCCGGGCTGTCCACCCGCTCCAGGTCAAACTGCGCAAACGCGCCCGGATCGCCGGCTCTGGTTTCCATGCTCCGCCTCACCTCAAAACAATGCGCCCCCGCGAAGGCGGGGGCCTCGTGCCAACCAGCACTGCGCAAACCGAAGAAGGTCCCCGCCTTCGCGGGGACGCAACAGAGAAAATCAGAACGCCAGCGGCCCCGCCAGTTCCTTCACCTGCCAGGGCAGGCCGTGCTTGTTGAGCATGTCCATGTAGGGATCGGGATCGAACTGTTCCATGTTGAACACGCCCGCGCCCGACCAGATGCCCTGCACCATCATCGCCGCGCCGATCATCGCCGGAACGCCAGTAGTGTAGCTGACCGCCTGATTGCCGGTCTCGCGATAGGCGTCTTCGTGGTCGCAGATGTTGTAGATGTAGAAGGTCTTTTCCTCCCCATCCTTGAGGCCCGTGGCGATGTCGCCGATGTTGGTCTTGCCCTTGGTCGTGGGGCCGAGCGAGGCGGGTTCCGGGAGCACGGCCTTGAGGAACTGCAGCGGGATGATCTCCTTGCCCTCGTAGATTACCGGGTCGATCCGGGTCATGCCGACGTTCTGCAGCACGGTGAGGTGCGTGATATAGGCATCGCCGAAGGTCATCCAGAAGCGGATGCGCTCGATTTCGGGCAAGTGATGCGCGAGGCTTTCGAGCTCCTCGTGGTACATCAGGTACATGTTCTTGGGGCCGACTTCCTCGAAGTCGAACTGCTGGCGTATGGTCAGCGCCGGCGTCTCTACCCACTCACCGTTGAGGTAGTGCCGCGCGGGCGCGGTCACTTCGCGGATGTTGATTTCCGGGTTGAAGTTGGTGGCAAAGTGCTGGCCATGATCTCCGCCGTTGCAGTCGAGGATGTCGAGCGTGCGGATCGTGTCGAGCTTGTGCTTTTTGAGCCATGTGGCGAAGACGCTGGTCACGCCCGGATCGAAGCCAGAACCCAGCAGCGCCATAAGGCCCGCCTGCTTGAACTTGTCCTGATAGGCCCACTGCCACGAATATTCGAACTTGGCCTCGTCGATCGGCTCGTAGTTCGCGGTATCCATGTAATTGACGCCCGCGGCAAGGCAGGCATCCATGATGTTGAGGTCCTGGTACGGCAGCGCAAGGTTCACCACCAGAACCGGCTTGACCTCGTTGATCAGCGCCGTGGTCGCGGCAACGTCATCGGCGTCGATCTGGTAGGTATCGACGGTAACGCCGGTGCGCTCCTTCACCGAAGCGGCGATCGCATCGCACTTGGACTTGGTGCGGCTCGCCAGCGCGATGCCGGTGAAGATATCCGAATTCATCGCCATCTTGTGGACCGCGACCGAGCCGACGCCGCCTGCGCCGATGACGAGAACTTTTGCCATGGTAACTCCAAATGCCAATTGTCCCGCCGCGTTCCAGACCTCGGGCCGAACGCGCAGGACATTCATGGAAAGGCCCTTTAGAGGAGAGCCATGACAAACCCAAGTCCTTCTGTCGAAACCCTCCAGCCAACGCATGAAGGCGTGCTCCGCGCGGCAGAGAAGATGGCGCAGCTTCTGCCACGAACCCCGCTGCTTCCGCTCGAACTGCCGGCGGGCGGCACCGTGTGGTGCAAGGCCGAAAGCCTCCAGCCGGTCGGCGCGTTCAAGATCCGCGGCGCCTGGCACCGGCTGTCCGACCTGACCGATGAGGAGCGGAGCCGCGGAGTCATTGCAGTATCCAGCGGCAACCACGCGCAAGGCGTCGCGTGGGCAGCCCGCAGGCTGGGCATCGCAGCCCGGATCGTGATGCCCAACGACGCGCCGCAGGTAAAACTCGCCGCCACCCGCGAACTCGGCGCAGACGTCGTGCTCTATGATCGCCCCGGCGGCGAGGATCGCGACGCCGTCGCCGCCACGCTCGTGGCGCAGAGCGGCGCGACGCTGGTTCACGCCTATGGCGATCCCTGGGTGATCGAAGGCCAGGGCAGCGCCGGGATCGAACTGGCCGCGCAGATGGAGTGCTTCGCCGACGGTGGCCCGACCCGCGTCGTCACCCCATGCGGTGGCGGTGGCCTTGCCGCCGGTCTCGCCCTTGCCCTGCCCGATGCCGAGATCGTGCCCGTCGAACCCGAAGGCTGGGACGACGTCGCCCGCAGCCTCGCCAGTGGCGCGATCCAACGCGTCTCCAGCGATGCCCCTCGCACCGCCTGCGACGCGCTGCAGACGCCTGCCACCTTCCCCATCAACTTCGCCATCATGTCCGCGCGCGGTCTCAGGGGATTGAGCGTAACCGAGGCCGAGGTGCGCGCCGCCCAGCGCTATGCCTTCAGCAGGCTGAGGCTCGTGGTCGAACCGGGCGGAGCCGCCGGCCTCGCTGCGTTGCTGGCTGGCAAGGTGGCGGCAGATGGCCGCACCGCCGTCCTGCTCTCGGGCGGCAACGTTGACCCGGCGGCCTTTGCCCAAGTGATTGCGCACGAGGGATAAGTTGCATTTGACAATCTAACTCGCACCCCGCACTCTCCCGGCAATTCTCGGGGAGATCTGAAAATGCAGGCGCAAATCCTCACGCCCGCCGCGGTCCTCGTGCTGTGGTCGATTGTCATGCTGTTCTGGATGGCCGGAACGCGGCTGCCAGCCCTCAAGCAGAAGGGCGGCCTCGGCAAAGCGAAACCGGGCGGACGCGGACAGGACCTCGAAGGCGTCCTGCCCGACGAGATCAACTGGAAGGCGCATAACTACACCCACCTGATGGAACAGCCGACGCTGTTCTACGCGACAGTGATGATCCTTGCGATCATGGGCGCGGCTTCGCTCGATGTCGTGCTGGCATGGGTTACGTTGCCTTACGCATCGTCCACTCGATCTGGCAGGCCACGGTCAACCGCGTGCCCGTGCGCTTCAGCCTGTTCCTGCTGTCAACACTGTGCCTGATCGGCCTGGCATTGCGCGCCTTGGGAGCGACCATGGGCCACGGATAAAGACACCAAAAGAGGGGGAGAATGCCAATGAAGATTGCTCATATCCTGCAACCGGCTGTCGCACTCATGGCGTGGACCATGGTCATGTGGCTGTGGATGTACGTCACGCGCATTCCGGCCATGAACGCCGCCAAGCTCGATCCCGACAACCTCGCCAAGGACCCCACCAAGACGCTCGACGATCTGCTGCCCGCCAGCGTCCAGTGGAAGGCTCACAATTACAACCACCTGCACGAAGCGCCGACGCTGTTCTATGCCGTCTGCTTGGTCATTGCGGTTGCGGGGGCAGGCAATGGTACCAGTGCCACCGTCGCATGGGCCTATGTGGCCTTGCGCGTCATCCACTCACTGGTGCAGGCGACCGTGAACAAGGTAATGGTCCGCTTCATCCTGTTCTCGCTGTCGAGCATCGCGCTCATGGCGCTGATCTACCACGCCGCGAGGATCGTCTTCGCCGCCTGACCTAATCGCGCACGAACAGGCTGGCCAGTTCCACATGGGTCGACCAGCGGAACTGGCCGACCGGCCGCAGTTCCGCCAGCCTGTAGCCGCCCGCGATCAGCTTCACCGCATCGCGCGCCCAGCTGGCCGGGTTGCAGCTGATATAGACCACCCGCGCCACCTTGCTCAGCGCGATCTGCTCCACCTGCTCCTGCGCGCCCGCGCGCGGAGGATCGAGCACCACAGCCGCAAAGCGATCCAGCTCCTCTACCCGCAAGGGATTGCGGAAAAGGTCGCGGTGCAGCGGGTGGACCGGCCGGCCGTTAATCCGCTCCGCGGCCTGGCAGGCTAGATGCGCATCGCGCGCTGCTTCGGCTGCGAGCACCTTGGTCTTCGGACCCGCCAGGGCAAAGGCGAAGGTGCCCAGCCCTGAAAACAGATCGGCAACCGTCGACGCCCCGGCCAGCCACTCGCGCGCAGCAGACACAAGCGCCGCCTCACCATCGGCAGTCGCCTGGAGGAACGCGCCGGGAGGCAGCGAAACCGGCGTACCGCCCAGCGTGACAGTCACCGGCTCCGGCTCCCACACCCCTCAGGCCCATAGCCCGAATCCATCGTCAGCCGCGCCAGACTGTTGTCCCGGGCAAAGTCGAGCAGTGCCTCGGTCTTCGCGAGGCCCTCTGCGCTCAAGCCCTTCAGCCCCGCCGAAACGCCCTGATCGGTCAGCGCCAGTTCGATATCGACCGCCAGCTTGCGGTCACCCCATTGCTCCAGCAGCGCCCGCAGCGGCGCAACCAGTGCGAACAGTTCGGGCGCCAGCACATGACACTCCCGCATATCGACGATCTTGTGCGAACCCTGCTCGCGAAAACCGATGACCACGCGCTTGCCGATGGCCTGAGCATGCAAGGTCGCCCGGCGGCGCGAACGCGGCGGCGAGATGTGCGCCGCCGTGGCCACCACATCCTCGATCGCCTGCCCCTTCGCCGCACCGACGACGCGATCGTGCACGTATTCGGCCAGCGCGTCCTCGGACAAGTGCTGCAACTGGCAACCGCCGCAGGTGGGAAAGTGCCGGCATGGTGGATCGACGTGGTTCGGGCCATGGACCAGCGAACCATCAGCCTGCAGAACATCGCCGGGAGCCGCCAGCGCCGCATATCTGCCATCTGCCGTTGCGCCTTCCCCCTTTGCGGCAACACGCACGATCAGAGCGGACTCACTCATTCAAGACATTCCCTAAAAGCCGCCTGCACGGCATGGGCCAGTTCACCGGCCGTGAACGCAGGCCCGCACAGCCGCGCCGCTTCGCCGTGGAGCCATAGGCCTTCCTCCGCCGCGCGCAAGGCTTGGCCATTCGTGGCGAGCCGACTGGCTATCGTGCCGGCCAGTACATCGCCCGTTCCCGCAACCGAGAGCCACGATGAAGCGCGCGGGCCACGACAACCTCGCCCCGGGCGCAGCGATCAGCGTGTCCGGCCCCTTCAGCACCACGACTGCGCCCGAAACCTCGGCCAGAGCCAGTGCACGATCCCGCCGCAGGCCTTTTCCCGAAAGCCCGAACGCCCGCTCCAGCGCCGCCATCTCGCCTTCGTGCGGGGTCAGCACACACGGCGCGCCCGAAAGCATCGCCGGTCGCAACAGAACCAGCGCATCAGCGTCCACGACCGTTGGCCGCCCCGCATGAAGCGCAGCGGCGAGCAAGCGCGACGCCCCATCAGACCGTCCAAGACCGGGGCCGACCAGCAGCGCCGAAGTCCGCGCGTCAGCCAGCAGGGCCGCGCTGTCGCTCGTCACAACCAGTTCGGGCGGCACTCCCGCTGGCGCCGACTGCGCCGCGAGCTTGACGTACCCGGCGCCTGTGCGCAGCGCTGCCGTCGCCGCCAGCATGGCTGCCCCCGGCATTTCTCCACCCACGATCCCGAGCATCCCGCGCCTGTACTTGTGCGCATCAGGCGCCGGCGACGCCAGCCGCAGCCGCTCCAGCACTCGCGCTGCACCAGGCACCTGCGCTACGCCGATGTCGACCAGCCTGGTTGCCCCCATCGCCGCACACGCGGGCATGGCAAAATGCGCATGCTTCCACGCCCCCAGGGCCACCGTCAGCGTCCAGTGCGGCAGCCCAGCGTTCAGCGCCACCCCGCTATCGCTCTCGATCCCGCTCGGCACATCAATGGCGATGCGATGGCGATGCAGCGCCGCGAGCCGTGCCAGCAGCGCCAGAAGGTCATCCGGCAAGGCCCGCGTCAGCCCGCTACCGAACAGGCAATCGACGAACACATCCCCCCGGTGACGCTATCTGCCGAAACGACCGCTCCCCGGTACAAGGCCCTGGCATTGCGCGCCGCAACCGTCGCCGGCTCGCGCGCCTGCACGACCTGCACTGCATTGCCATGTTCGCGAAGATATTCGGCGATGACCCAGCCATCGCCGCCGTTGTTGCCGGGTCCGCACAGCACGGTCACCGAACCACCGCCCGCGATCCGCCGCACCCAATCGCCCGCGCCGCGCCCGGCCAATTGCATCAGCGCGTCGACGCTCGTGCCCGCCGCAATTAGCGCCTCCTCGGCGGCGCGCATCTGCGCCACGGTGAGGACCTGCGAGAGCACGGCGTCACGGCTGCGGGGCATCATCCTTCATCCTTGCCGGAAAGCGGTAGCGGTCCCCCGCCACCGAAACTTCGAGCACGCCTTCGGAGGACCACTGCGCGGTCGCTTCATCGGCGCCATCGGCCGATACCACGCCGCGCCCGTCGTCCACCATCTCGAACCGGCGAAAGCCCCCGGCCTTGTGCCGAACCGTCAGGAAGCGCTTCTCGCCAACCCGCGAATCCTCGACGAAGCATTCCGGCAGAAACTTCGCCGCGCCGCCCACCGCGCAATCGATCACGCGGCCCTTGGGCGTCTCCTCGGCTTTGGAGCAAGCCGCCAGCGCCGCGCAAATCAACAGCGCTGGCAGCGTCCGGCGCATCAATCGATGCCCAGCTGCTTGAGATCGCGCACCGCGCCGCGCGCCGCGCTCGTCGTCATCGCGGCGTAGGCTTTCAGCGCGGTCGAAATCTGGCGCGGCCGCTCCTGCGCCGGTTTCCAGCCCTTCGCGTCCTGGCCTGCGCGACGGTGCGAAAGCTCCTCGTCGCTCACCGCCAGATGGATCGTGCGATTGGGGATGTCGATCTCGATCACATCGCCGTTCTCGACCAGCCCGATCTCGCCACCCTCGGCCGCTTCGGGCGAAGCATGGCCGATCGAAAGGCCCGAGGTGCCGCCCGAAAAGCGCCCGTCGGTCAACAGCGCGCAAGCCGCGCCAAGGCCCTTCGACTTGAGGTAGCTGGTGGGATAGAGCATTTCCTGCATGCCCGGCCCGCCCTTCGGCCCTTCGTAGCGGATCACCACCACATCGCCCGCCACGACCTGCCCGGTCAGGATCGCCGTCACCGCCGCATCCTGGCTCTCATAGACCTTGGCGGGGCCTGCAAACTTGTGGATCTTCTCGTCCACGCCCGCCGTCTTCACGATGCAGCCATCGCGCGCGATATTGCCATAAAGCACCGCAAGGCCGCCGTCCTTGCTGAAGGCATGGTCCGCCGAACGTATCACGCCGCTTTCACGGTCTAGGTCCAGCTCGTCCCAGCGGCGGCTCTGGCTGAACGCCACCTGCGTCGGCACGCCACCGGGAGCTGCGCGGAAGAACTCCTGCACGCTCGGCGAAGTGGTGCGCTTGATGTCCCAGCGATCCAGCGCTTCGGCCAGCGTGCGGCTGTGCACGGTCGGCAAGTGCGTGTGGATCAGCCCTGCCCGGTCCAGTTCGCCAAGGATCGCATAGATGCCACCGGCGCGGTGCACGTCTTCCATATGCACGTCGTTCTTGGCCGGAGCGACCTTCGACAGGCACGGCACGCGGCGGCTCAGGCGGTCGATGTCCGACATGGTGAAGTTCACGCCCGCCTCGTGCGCGGCGGCCAGCAGGTGCAGCACCGTATTGGTCGATCCGCCCATCGCGATGTCGAGGCACACCGCGTTCTCAAAGGCATCGAAGCTGGCGATCGAGCGCGGCAGGACGCTGGCATCGTCCTCTTCGTAGTACCGCTTGCACAGGTCCACCGCGAGGCGCCCCGCTTCAAGGAACAGGCGCTTGCGGTCGGCATGGGTCGCCAGCGTCGAACCATTGCCCGGCAGCGACAGGCCCAGCGCCTCGGTCAGGCAGTTCATCGAGTTCGCCGTGAACATGCCAGAGCAGGAACCACAAGTCGGGCAAGCCGACCGCTCGACGGCAGCCACTTCCTCGTCGGTCATGGTATCGTCGGCTGCGGCCACCATCGCGTCGACCAGATCGAGCGCGTGTTCCTTGCCCTTGAGGATCACCTTGCCCGCTTCCATCGGCCCGCCCGAGACGAACACCACGGGAATGTTGATCCGCATCGCCGCCATCAGCATGCCCGGCGTGATCTTGTCGCAGTTCGAGATGCACACCATCGCATCGGCGCAGTGCGCGTTCACCATGTACTCGACGCTGTCGGCAATCAGGTCGCGGCTCGGCAGCGAATAGAGCATGCCGTCGTGGCCCATGGCGATGCCGTCATCGACCGCGATGGTATTGAATTCCTTGGCAACCCCGCCCGCGGCCTCGATCTCGCGCGCGACCATTTGCCCCAGGTCCTTGAGGTGGACGTGGCCCGGCACGAACTGCGTGAACGAGTTCACCACCGCGATGATCGGCTTGCCGAAATCCTCGTCCTTCATGCCGGTGGCGCGCCACAGTCCGCGCGCGCCCGCCATGTTGCGGCCATGGGTGGTGGTGCGTGAACGATAGGCGGGCATTGTGCGAACTCCGGACAGGGAATCAGTTTTTATGGGCGACTTGGGAGCGTTCCCTAGCCCACGGAATCGGCCGCTGTCGAAAGTATTAATTACAACTATGTCAGCCAAAAGTGGCGGAAAACCTAACTGATTGCGACCGCAACCTGATTGGCAATCCGCGCCAGCCGCTCGGCCCATTCAGCTTGGCCCTTAGCATCGCTGATCAGGTCTTGTCGCACCTCTATGCCCAGGTAGGGCCTTCCGTCCGCCTCGGCATGGCGGTTCATTGTCGCGTTCAGCAGCCTGCCCGAATAGGGCAGCTGATCCCCGACGCACAGCCCCTCGGCTTCCAGCAGCGGAATGGCAATCCGCGCGGCGCGGTCATCCTCGTTGTAGAGCACGCCGACATGCCATGGGCGCGGCTCGTCACTCGACGCCAGTTGCGGCGTGAAGCTGTGCAGCGACAGGATCAGCGCTTGCGGCACATCCGCCAGCAACCTCGCCAGCGCATCGTGATAGGGCCGGAAGAACCGCGCCAGCCGCGCCTCGTGGCCGGCATGATCGAGCGCATTGCCGGGGATCGCATGGCCATCGCTGGCAATCGGCACGACGGTCGGCAGATGCTCGTCGCGATTGAAATCGCAGACCAGACGGCTGACCCCGCCCTGAAACGTCGCGATTCCCGGCCGCTGCGCCATGAACGCGCCCACCTCTGCAACGCCGATGTCCACGGCGATATGCTGGTTCAACAGGTCCGCAGCGATGCCGAGCTCAATATCGTCCGGCACGTGGTTGGAAGCATGGTCCGAAACCACGAGGATGCCGCCGAAGCGCGGCTGACCGAGGATGGCGAAGGCCTCGCTCACCGCAACGCCCCTGCCAACGTCCACCACTCGGCTGGCATTGCCGCCTTGGCCGCATCGCGCAGTTCAGGCGTATCGTAGAGCGCAAAGCACGTCGCGCCCGATCCTGACATGCGCGTCAACCAAGCCCCCGTCCGCGCCAATGCCGCCAGCACATCACCAATTTCTGACACCAGCGTCAGCGCCGGAGCTTCCAGATCATTGCGGCCAGCAAGGGCCATTTGCCGAAGGTTCTCGCCCTCCATCGGCCCGCGATCAACGCCATCCCAGGCCTTGAACACCGGCCCGGTAGCCAGCGGAATACGCGGATTGACCAGCAGAACCGGCGTGCCCGCAAGATCGTTGGCAATCGGCTCCAGCTCGGTCCCGGTCCCGCGCCCGATACAGGTCACGCTTTCCACGCAAGCCGGCACGTCCGCCCCCAGCTTCGCCGCCCGCGCATGCCAGTCTTCCGGCAATCCATGGCTGTCCCGAACCATCCGGAAAATCGCCCCTGCATCCGCCGAACCACCGCCCAGCCCCGCCGCCACCGGCAGGTTTTTCTCCAGCGTGACCGCCCAGCCCGGACCGTGCGGCAGCGAATGCAGGGCCTTGGCGACGATATTGCCGAATGGATCGTCCAGTGCGCCACCAAACTCGCCCACCACGCGCAGCGAATCTGCCTGCGCAGACGAAGCGCTCAGCACATCGCCTGCATCGACGAAGGCAAACAGCGTCTCCAGCTCATGATACCCATCCTCCCTGCGCCGCCGCACGTGCAGCGCAAGGTTGATCTTGGCGTAAGCGGTCTGGCGAAGGGTCATAGCCCTCTCCCCTTGAGGGGAGAGGGTTGGGAGAGGGATTGCAGCGCTTCATACCCCTCTCAACTACGGCTAGGCGGACAAGCCGCCAAGCCTTCATATCTCTCCCCGAACGGGGAGAGAGCATTTGCGCCTCACATATTCGGATAGTTCGGCCCGCCGCCACCTTCCGGCGTGACCCACTCGATGTTCTGGGTCATGTCCTTGATGTCGCAGGTCTTGCAGTGGACGCAGTTCTGGGCGTTGATCTGCAGGCGCGGGTTGCCTTCCTCCACGCCGACGTACTCGTAGACGCCTGCCGGGCAGTAGCGCTGCTCGGGGCCTGCATAGAGCGGCAGGTTGATCCGCGTCGGCACCGTCGGGTCCTTCAGCACGAGGTGGCTCGGCTGGTCTTCCTCGTGGTTGGTGTACGAGAACGAAACGCTGGTCAGGCGGTCGAAGGTTATGACGCCATCGGGCTTGGGGTACGCAATCGGCTTGTAAAGATCGGCGCGCTGCGTCGCCTCGCTGTCGCGGTGGTGCTTCATCGGCTTCCAGATGCCAAAGCCGCCAATCGTACGCAGCCACATGTCCGCGCCCGCCAGCAGCGTGCCCAGCTCGCCGCCGAACTTGGCCACCAGCGGCTGCGCGTTCTGGACCTTCTTCAGCTCCTTGGCGATCCAGCTTTCGCGGACGGCACTGTCGTATTCGACCATGTCGTCCTTCTCGCGGCCCGCGGCCATTGCCGCCGCGATGGACTCCGCCGCCAGCATCCCGCTCTTCATCGCGGTGTGGCTGCCCTTGATGCGCGGGACGTTCACAAAGCCGGCCGAGCAACCGATCAGCGCACCACCGGGGAACGACAGGCGCGGCACCGACTGCCATCCGCCCTCGTTGATGGCACGCGCGCCGTACGACACGCGGCGGCCGCCCTCGAGGATCGCGCGGATTTCCGGGTGCTGCTTCCAGCGCTGGAATTCCTCGAACGGATACACATAGGGGTTGGCGTAATCGAGCGCGGTGACGAAACCCAATGCCACCTGGTTGTTCGCCTGGTGGTAGAGGAACCCGCCGCCCCACGAATTCGATTCCGAAAGCGGCCAGCCTTGCGTGTGGATCACGCGGCCCGGCACGTGCTTTTCGGGATCGATGTCCCACAGTTCCTTGATGCCGATGCCATAGACCTGCGGCTCGCAATCGCGCTCAAGGTCAAAATGCGCCTTGAGCCGCTTGGTCAGGTGTCCGCGCGCGCCCTCGGCAAAGAGCGTGTACTTGGCGTGGAGTTCCATGCCGGGCTGGTAGTCGGGCTTCTTCTCGCCATCCTTGCCAATGCCCATGTCGCCGGTGGCGACGCCCATCACCGCGCCGTTCTCGTCGAACAGGATCTCCGCCGCCGGGAAGCCGGGGAAGATCTCGACGCCCAGTTCCATTGCCTGTTCGGACAACCAGCGGCACAGGTTGCCAAGCGAGCCGGTATAGTTGCCATCGTTCGACATGAACGGAGGCATCGGCCAATGCGGGATAGACATCTTGCCGGTCTTCGACAGCACCCAGTGCCAATTGTCGGTCACCGGCACTTCGGCCATCGGGCAGCCCTGTTCGCGCCATTCCGGCAGCAGTTCATCAAGCGCCTTCGGGTCCACCACCGCACCCGAAAGGATGTGCGCGCCGATCTCCGAACCCTTTTCCAGGATGCAGACCGAGATATCCGGGTTCACCTGCTTCAGCCGTATCGAGGCAGCCAGGCCCGCAGGTCCCCCGCCAACGATGACGACGTCATACGGCATCGATTCCCGTTCGCTCATGCCTCGATATCTCCCGACTGCTGCTAAACGCACGATTGAATTTCGAATGTGCCTTGAAAGAGGGCACTGGCAAGGTCAAGACCGCAAATTGGACTGGAAGGAAAGACAGGTTGCCCGATACCGCTAACGCGAATAGCCACGATTGGGATGCTGCCGTTACGGCGGCGCTCGACTGGTGGCGCGATGCGGGCGTAGACCATGCCTTCGTCGATGATCCGCAGGACTGGCTGGCCGAAGCGCGCAAGCCCAGGGAAGCCGCGCCACCTGCCCCGATGAAGCCGCTGCGCGAACTCGCGGCAGAGCGCGATGATTCGCCCAAGGTCGCCAAGGTCAGTGCCAAGTCCGATTGGCCGCAGACGCTCGAAACCTTCGCGCCATGGTGGCTTGCCGAACCTGCGCTCGCCCCGGCGGGGCTCAAGCGCCTGCCTCCGGTCGGTGCGCAAGGCGCGGACTTGATGATCCTCGTGCCGATGCCCTCGGCCGACGATGGCGACGCATTGCTCTCGGGCCGCGCAGGGCGGCTGCTCGATGCCATGCTCGCCGCAATGAGCATTGCCCGCGAACAGACCTACCTCGCCTCGGCCCTTCCCGCACATGTCCCAATGGCCGATTGGCAAGTCCACAAGGAGTCCGGCCTTGGCGACGTCCTGCTCCACCACATCGCGCTGGCGGCTCCCAAGCGGCTGCTGATACTCGGCGCATCGGGCATTTCGGCGCTTCTCGGCCACGACCCGCCGAATTTGGCTCAAAGTTTACGGGCAATTAATCAAGAAGGGCCACCACTCCCTGCGCTGCCGGCGTGGGATCTCGAAGCCATGCTGCAGCGCCCTGCCCTCAAGGCAGGTCTGTGGAGCCGCTGGCTCGAATGGACGGGGACTGAAACGATTTGAAGCTGGCTCGCGCCAAGACGTTCACGCTGCTCGCGCTCGCGACCTCGTCGCTTGGGCTTTCCGCTGTCCCGGCTCACGCCAACAGCGCAGCGGTCGACTATTTCCGTGGCCGCGCCGATCGCACCGCCGTCCCCTCGCTGTTGAGCGCTGACGACCGCTCCTACTATAAGAGCCTGTTCTCCGCGATCGAGCGGGAGGATTGGACGCAAGTCCAGACCCTGTTCGCCCAGCGCACGGACGGACCGCTGCACACCGTCGCCCGCGCGCAGTACATGCTCGCCGCTACCTCGCCCAAGGCAGAGCTCGCGCCGATCACCGAAGTGCTGACCAAGGCACCCGACCTGCCCTGGGCCGAGCAGCTTGGCCGCCTTGCCCTCAAGCGCGGAGCGACCGAACTGCCTGCCCTGCCCGCAGCGCAGCGCCTCGTCAGCCTACCCAACGTCTCGAAGCGCATCAAGCCGCGCCCGATCGATGACGGGACGATGCCGGCCGGTGTCGCCGCTGCCATTCAGGACCGCATCAAGTTTGACGATCCGGTCGGTGCGCGCGTGCTGCTCGATGGCGTTGACGCCACGCTCTCTCCCGCTGCCCGCGCCGAATGGCGCCAGAAGGTCGGCTGGGCCTTCTATATCGAGAACGACGACGCCACCGCGCGCGCCCTCTCGCTGACGGCCGCCGAAGGCTCGGGTCCTTGGATTTCCGAAGCCTACTGGACCGCAGGTCTTGCCAGCTGGCGTCTCGGCGATTGCCTTGCTGCCGCCGATTCGTTCGAGAAAACCGCAGGCTCCGCCCAGAACGACGAGCTGGCCTCGGCCGCGCATTATTGGGCCAGCCGCGCCTGGCTGCGCTGCCGCAAGCCGGAGAAGGTCTCGGCCTCGCTGCGCAACGCCGCCCGTTTCCGCGAAACGCTTTACGGGATGATGGCGTCCGAAGCACTGGGCATGCGCGAAAGCACGCCGCCGGTGGCTCCGGACTTCTCGCAGAATGATTGGCAGCAGCTGCGCGACGTCCCCAACATCCGCACCGCCGTCCAGCTGGCCGAGATCGGCGAAGACGGCCTCGCCGACGAAATCCTGCGTCACCAGGCCCGCATCGGTGCGCCCGGGCAATACGCCCCGCTCTCGCGCCTCGCCCGCGACCTTGGCCTTCCCTCCACCCAGCTGTGGATGGCCTACAATGCTCCGGCTGGCGCCCGGCCCGATGAATCCGCGCGCTTCCCTGCGCCGAAATGGACACCGGCCACGGGCTGGAAGGTCGATCCGGCGCTGCTCTTCGCGCACTCGCTGCAGGAATCGAACTTCCGCACCGCCGTCACCAGCCCGGCCGGGGCCAAGGGTCTGATGCAGGTCCGCCCCGGCACGGCCAAGGACATGGCCCGCGTAGAGCCGGCAATGGCCGGGCGCGATCGCCAGCTCGATCTGCCTGACGTCAACCTTGCCTTCGGCCAGCAGTACCTCCAGCAGTTGCGCGATTCCGATGCGACGCAGGGCCTCCTGCCCAAGGTCATGGCCGCCTACAATGCCGGCCCCCTGCCGATCAGCCGCTGGAACACGGAAATCCGCGGCGGCAGCGATCCCCTGCTGTGGATGGAATCGATCCCCTACTGGGAAACGCGCGGCTACGTCTCGATCGTCATGCGCAATTACTGGATGTACGAAAAGCAGGCGGGCGGCCCGTCCGAAAGCCGCATGGGGCTCGTCCAGGGCATGTGGCCAAAGTTCCCGGGCCTGTCCGGCGCAGAAAACATAAGGATAGCATCGCGTGGCAATTGATACTTCGCGCGAATTCAAGCCGATCAACATTGCCCTGCTGACTGTTTCCGACACGCGCGGCCCGGCCGAGGACACCTCGGGCGATATCCTCGCCGAACGCATCAAGGCCAAGGGCCACAAGCTCGCCGCCCGCGCCATGGAAAAGGACGATGCCGACCGCATCGCCAGCCGCCTCAACAACTGGATCGACGACCGCTCGGTCGATGCAGTCGTCATCACCGGCGGCACCGGCCTCACCGGCCGCGACGTCACCCCGAAGCGCTTGATCGCGTGAAGACCCGCGACATCCCGGGCTTTGGCGAGCTGTTCCGCTGGCTTTCCTACAAGACCATCGGCACCAGCACGATCCAGTCCCGCGCCTGCGCCGTGGTTGCGCGCGGCACTTACATCTTTGCTCTGCCCGGCTCGAACGGCGCGGTGAAGGATGGCTGGGACGGCATTCTCGACGAACAGCTCGACAGCCGCAACCGCCCCTGCAACTTTGTCGAACTTATGCCGAGGCTCCTGGAAAAGTAAGTCTTTCCAAGCGCTATTGCATTTACGTTCCACTTATGTTCCAATCCTGCCATGGCAGTCCATGGCAGAGGCGCACAATCCGCAAATGTCCCGACACGCTTCGGCCTCGCCACGCGCGAGGTTGACGGCGACTGGCTCGACGCGCGCGAGGATATCGACGGTCCCGGTCCCAAGCTGCGCACGACGGTCACCGAAGAACATTCCCGCTCGATCCTCACCTTCAACCGCTCGCCCGACATCCCCTTTGATCGTTCGGTAAACGCCTACAGGGGGTGCGAGCATGGCTGCGTGTACTGCTACGCTCGGCCCACCCACGCCTGGCACGATCTCTCGCCCGGCCTCGATTTCGAAACGAAGCTCTTTGCCAAACCCGATGCGGCAAAGCTGCTGCGTGAAACCCTGGCCAAGCCCGGCTACATGCCCGCTCCCATTGCCATGGGCACAAATACCGATCCCTACCAGCCGATCGAAAGCCGTTACCGCATCACCCGCCAGGTGCTCGAACTCTGCCTCGAATTGCGCCACCCGGTCACCATCACCACAAAGTCCGCGCGCGTACTGGATGATCTGGACCTGCTGGCCGAACTCGCCCGCAGCAATCTGACCGCGGTCGGCATCTCGGTCACCAGCCTCGACCCGCGCCTGTCCGGCCTTCTCGAACCGCGTGCAAGCAGTCCTGCCAAGCGATTGGAAGCCCTTGGAAAGCTTGTTGCCGCCGGCATCCCCACCCATGTTTCGGTCGCCCCGGTCATTCCGTCGATCACCGACCAGTTCATGGAAGGCATCCTTGAGGCCTCCGCAGACCGTGGCGTGCGGTCGGCCAGTTGGATCATGCTGCGCCTTCCACACGAAGTCGCCCCGCTGTTCCGCGAATGGCTCGACACGCACTTCCCGGATCGCGCATCGAAAGTCATGGGGATCGTCCAGTCGGTTCGCGGCGGCAAGGACAACGACGCGCAGTTCTTCACCCGCATGAAGCCGAATGGCATCTGGGCCGACCTCATCCGCACCCGCTTCCGCGTCGCCTGTCGCAAGCACGGCATCGGCAAGGCCCACATCGATCTCGACTGCGCGCAGTTCAGAAAGCCCAGCCCCAACGGCCAACTCGATCTGTTCTCACCTTGACCCCGCGTCAGAATCCCCCGCCGCCCCGGGCTTGACCCGGGCCTGGGCATTTTTTTCTGTTTCACGCAGAGGCGCAGAGAAGAAAAGGGACGCGGAGAAGCCGCCTCCAGACCTTTCTTCTTCTCTGCGCGCTCCGCTCCCCGCGTCTCTGCGCGAAACCCCTTTCTCCCTTTCCCTCCGCGTCTCCCTTTTCTTCTCCGCGTCTCCGCGTGAACCAACTCAAGCCACCTTGACAAAACGAACCATATAGGTTATACGCCCCGCCCACAGGTCAGGAGAGGGCACAAGGCCAACCCGCTCCTCTCCCTTCGGACGCCGATGCTCAGAGCAATTTGGGGCAAAGGCTTCCGGCGCGATCGGTGCGGCAGGTGCGCGTGGGTTCAACGAGGGGCGTAAAGCCCAAGACCCACCGGGCAAACCTTCGTCGTTACCCAAGGACAGACAGGACAACCCAGGGCTGATAGCACGGCGCCGAACCCTGAGCGACGCTGCGGATGCGGAACCCGCCATGACTTGCGTGACAATGTCTGCGCAAACGACAGGTTCTTTTCACGCAGCCGCTTGCCAGAAGCCAAGGCAGCCCGCGAGCCGCTGCCAACGCTTCGTCCTCTCACCTATGTCCGACCATCAGGCTGAGCCGATCAGGGGTTCGGAACCGCCCCCGGCCACTCGCAACCGGTCCCGCGCCCTCCCCGCTGCGTGCCGCAACGACACCGCACCGGTCGCGCGATCTGTCAGCTTCCCCTCGGCGTTACCGTCCGCACTCGCCAGCGGATGCTTTTTTGCATCGAGCGTGGAATGGTTCACGCAGAGACGCAGAGGAAGAAAGGGAGACGCAGAGCTCTTGGGAAGGCGCCTGCGGCGCAGCCGCCTCCAACTTTCTTCTCTTCCCCGCGTCTCCCCTTTCTTCTCCGCGTCTCTGCGTGAAACAGGAAAACGCTGGGCCAGCGAAAAACTAAGCTCCCCGAAACCGGATCAACCGGCTATCGGCCACCGCCGCGGTGCGATGCGGCAGGGCATCGCGCGCATAGACCTCGTCCTTCACCATCGCGAAGAACGCCCCGGCGTCGGGGTAGCCCATCACGAAAGCCTCGTCCCATTCGCCCTGCGGACCGGTAACGACGCATTCCATCGGCGCATGCCAGACCATCGCTGCGCCTGAATCCTTGACCAGCGCCTGGAACGCCTGCTTGTAGATCGCGTAAGCCTCGCGCCCGGTCAGGCCCTTGCCGTGATTGGGGTGGCCCTCGGGATACTCGGCCAGATCGCGATACTTGATCAGGTTGAGCATGTGCAGCGGGGTATCGCGCGGCAGGGACTTGAAGACCTCGAAGTTCTCCCGGCTCGGATCGATATAGGTTTCGGCCACGCTCAAGCCACCTTGTCCCAGGCGAAGTCCCTGAACTGCTCGCGCAGGTCCTTCTTGCTGATCTTGCCGGTGCCGGTATGCGGGATCTCGTCCACGAACACCACCGCGTCGGGCACCCACCACTTCGCCACGACGCCGCCCAGGAAGCTGCGGATCTCCTCCTGGTTGCACTCCATCCCGGGCTTCTTCACCACGACGAGCAAGGGCCGCTCGTCCCACTTGGGATGATAGACCCCGATCGCCGCGGCTTCGCCCACCGCAGGATAGCCGATTGCCGCGTTCTCCAGCTCAACCGAGCTGATCCACTCGCCGCCAGACTTGATCACGTCCTTGGTGCGGTCGGTCAGTTGCAAGGTGCCGTCGGCATGGATCACGCCAACATCGCCCGTATCGAACCACTGCCCGGCGACGACCGCATCCTTCTCCGCCTTGAAATAGCGCTTGACGATCCAAGGCCCGCGCACCTGCAACGCCCCCGCCGTCACGCCGTCGCGCGGCAGGACCTTCTCGGGATCATCGAGATCGACGCAGCGGATTTCCACCCCGAACGGCGGCCGCCCCTGCATCGCCTTGACCGTCACCTGCTCGTCGAACGAAAGCTCGTCCCAGTTCCAGGTCTCGGCGCCGGTCGTGCCGATCGGCGAAGTTTCGGTCATGCCCCAGGCATGGGCGACCCTCCGCCCGGCGCGCATGAACCGCTCGATCATCGCGCGTGGCATGGCAGAGCCACCGGTGACGATGGTCTGCAGGCTCGGCGGAATCTCGCCGCCGTTGTGTGCATCGACATGCTGCAACAGCGCCAGCCACACCGTCGGCACGCCGGCCGAACAGGTCACCTTCTCGCGGTTCATCAACTCGCACAGCACCGCACCGTCGTTCACCGCCGAATAGACGAACTTCGCCCCTGCCGCCGCGCCCGCCCACGGCAAGCCCCAGCTTGCTGCATGGAACATCGGCACGATCGGCAGCATGACCGAACGACAGTCCATCCCGAACACCGGCGGACTGATCGCACTTAGGGCATGCAGCATCGTGGAGCGGTGTTCATAGAGCACGCCCTTGGGATTGCCGGTGGTGCCGCTGGTGTAGCAGAGCATGCACGGATCGCGCTCGTCACCGTCGTGCCATTCGGCATTGCCGTCCTCGCCCGAAATCCATTCCTCGAAGTGCAGTGCCGGTTCACTGCTGTCGAAGCAGATGTAGTGCTCGACCGTCGGCCAGCGCGGCTTCATCCGCTCGACGATGGGCGCCCATTGCCTGTCGAAGAGCATGACGCGGTCTTCGGCGTGATTGACGATGTATTCCAGCTGGTCGTCGAACAGCCGTGGGTTGAGCGTGTGGAGGATGCCGCCGACGCCGACCGCGCCGTACCACGAAACCAGATGCCGATGGTGGTTCATCGCCAGCGTCGCGATGCGGTCGCCCGGCTGCACGCCCAACTTGCGCAAGGCCTGGGTCATGCGCAGGGCATCGTGGCGAATGCCAGCCCAGTTGGTCCGCGTCTCGCTGCCATCGGCCCAGCGGCTGACGATCTCGCGGGCGCCGTGTTCGCGCGCGGCATGGTCGATCAGATGAGTGACCCGCAGCTTCCAGTCCTGCATTGCGCCAAGCTGCTGAGTCATATCTCTCTCCATCCGGTTCTTATTCGACCAGCCGCAAATGCCTTTCCGGTCTTGCGGTCAGGGCGACATTGGCGAGTCCTTCGATCGGAATCAATCGCTCGATTAAGTCGCTGTCCAGTTTAAAATCATTGCCGAGCCGGACGAGCGGCTCCTTGGGTCCGCCGGTTCGCAGCCGCGCCAGCACTTCACCAGTCCCGCCGGATCCACGGGCAGCAGCATCGCCAGTTCCGTGATGGCCTCAGGCTTGCTCACTTCCAGCTTGAGCATCATCCGCGACGAACTCGTCACCGATGCCAGCGGCCGCGCCCCGCGCACCGTCACGCGCGGCGGTTCGTCCGGATTGGGCCGGTCCAGTTCAACGTTGAGGAGCACGCAGGTGCCATCCTTCGCCCACTGCTGGAACGGCTCGACCAGGCTTTCCTCGAAGCACGAGGCCGAGAACAGCCCCGAACTATCGGAGAAGTCGGCCATGACGAAGTCCTTGCCCTTCTTCGTCTTGCGCTTCTGCACGTTCTCCACCAGCGCCGCCATCACCGCGCCGGAACGTCCACCCGGCTCGCCGCTGCTGGTCATCAGGCTGCCATAGGAGCGCGCCCCGTTGGCAGAGGCGACCGCGCGATATTCCTCCACCGGGTGCGCCGCGAAGTAGAACCCGAAGTTTTCCCGCTCCGCCGCCATCTGGTCGGCCCGGCTCCACGGCTTCGTCTCGGCAAGGCGCGTGGCGGGCGTGGCGTGGTCATCCCCGCCGAACAGACCGCCCTGCCCCGACGTGCGCGAGCGTGCCGCCTCGTCCGCCACCGCCATCAGCAATTCGGCATTGGCGATCACTTGCGCGCGGTTCGGTTCGAGGCAATCGAGCGCCCCGCCCGCCGCCAGCGCTTCCAGCTGCCGCCGGTTCATCGATCCTGCCGGAATGCGCCGGAACAGGTCGTCGAGCGAGGCATAAGGCCCGTTGGCCACGCGCTCTTCGACGATCTGCTCCATCGCCTTTTCGCCCACGTTCCGCAGGCCCGCCAGCGCATAGCGCACGGCAAAGCCGTCCTGCGTCCGCTCGACGGTGAACTCGGCCTCGGAATGGTTGATGTCGGGACCTGCCAGCGCCACGCCATTGCGGCGCATGTCGTCAACGAAGACCGAGAGCTTTTCCGACTGGTGCATGTCAAAGCACATCGACGCTGCATAGAACTCATGCGGATAATGCGTCTTCAGCCACGCCGTCTGATAGGCCAGCAGCGCATAGGCGGCAGCGTGGGACTTGTTGAAGCCATAGCCCGCAAACTTGTCGATCAAGTCGAACAGCTCGTTGGCCTTGGCCGCCGGGATGTCGGACACGGTCTTGCAGCCATCGACGAAGCGCTGGCGCTGCGCGTCCATCTCGGCCTGCACCTTCTTGCCCATCGCGCGGCGCAACAGGTCGGCGTCGCCCAGCGAATAGCCCGCCAGGATCTGCGCGGCCTGCATGACCTGTTCCTGATAGACGAAGATCCCGTAGGTCTCGGCGAGAATGCCCGCCAGCTTCTCGTGCGGGTACTCGATGCTTTCGAGGCCGTTCTTGCGCCGTCCGAACAGCGGGATATTGTCCATCGGGCCGGGACGATAGAGCGAGACGAGCGCGATGATGTCGCCGAAGTTGGTCGGCTTCACCGCCGCCAGCGTGCGCCGCATGCCTTCGGATTCCAGCTGGAACACGCCGACGGTATCGCCCGATTGCAGCAGCCTGTAGGTCTGCTCGTCATCCCAGGCGAGTGCCGAAAGGTCGATACTGATCCCGCGCTTGGCCATCAGGTCCACCGCCTTGCGCAGCACCGACAGCGTCTTGAGGCCGAGGAAGTCGAACTTCACGAGGCCTGCATCCTCGACATGCTTCATGTCGAACTGCGTGACCGGCATGTCCGAGCGCGGGTCACGATAGAGCGGCACCAGTTGCGCCAGCGGACGGTCGCCGATCACCACGCCCGCCGCATGGGTCGAACTGTTGCGGGGCAGGCCCTCAAGTTGCATGGCAAGGTCGATCAGCCGCTTGACCTCGGGATCGCGGTCATATTCGCGCTTGAGTTCGAGCACTCCGTTCAGGGCGCGCGGCAGCGGCCACGGATCGGTCGGATGGTTGGGCACCATCTTGCACAGGCGGTCGGTCTGGCCATAGCTCATCTGCAGGATGCGCCCGGTATCGCGCAGCACCGCGCGGGCTTTGAGCTTGCCGAAAGTGATGATCTGCGCAACGTGGTCCAGCCCGTACTTGCGCTGGACATAGCGGATCACCTCGCCACGCCGGGTTTCGCAGAAATCGATATCGAAGTCCGGCATCGAGACGCGCTCGGGATTGAGGAAGCGTTCGAACAGCAGGCCCAGCTTGATCGGATCGAGGTCGGTAATCGTCAGCGCCCAGGCGACCAGCGAGCCTGCGCCCGAGCCGCGCCCCGGCCCCACCGGAATGTCGTTCTCCTTGGCCCACTTGATGAAGTCGGCCACGATCAGGAAGTAGCCGCCAAAGCCCATGCGGTTGATGATCGCGATCTCGAATTCTAACCGCTTGCGGTAGTCGAGCACTTCCTCCCACACGCCCGCGACGTTGAGCTGCGGATAGTCGGCGGCTTCCGGCTCGGCATCAGGGCCAAGGCACAGCACGCGCTCCAGTTCGGCATGCGCGGTCTCAGGGTAGTACGGCTTCAGCCGCAGGACGAGGCCCTTGCGGCTGTCTTCGGCGCACATCCGCGCCTCGCCCTCCTGGTCACCGGCAAGGCTCGGAAGGATCGGCTTGCGCTTGGGCGGCATCACCGCGCAGCGCTGCGCCACGACGAGCGTGTTCGCCAAGGCCTCCGGCAGGTCCTTGAACAGCTCCTCCATCACCGGCGCGGGCTTGATCCACCATTCCTTGCTCGAACGCGGACGGTCGGCGCTGTCGACGTGGGTGGAGCTGGCGATGCACAGCATGGCATCGTGGGCATCGTAGAACCCACGCTCGGCAAAGCAGGCGGGATTGGTCGCCACCAGCGGCAGGTTGCGCGCATAGGCAAGATCGATCAGCGCCTCTTCGGACGCCTCCTCCACCGGCTCGTTCCGCCGCGCGATCTCGATATAGAGCCGCTCGGGGAACAGTTCCTGCAAGCGGTCGAGATAGGCCTCGGCGGCACTTTGCTGCTGCCCCGCGAGCAAACGCGCCAGTGCACCCTCGCCCGCTGCGGTCAGGCAGATCAGGCTGTCGGTATGGCCGACGAGGTCCGCCAGCACGACATGCGCCTCGAACTCCAGCGGCCGGTCAAGGTGCGCGCGGCTGACGAGATGGCACAGGTTGTCATAGCCGCGCGCGTCCTGCGCATAGAGCGCCAGCCAGTCGACCGTCGGCGCCGCAGGCCCGAACCCCGTCGCAGCCCCCTCGCGCTCGGGCCGGGCCACGGCGAGCATCGTGCCGATGACCGGCTGCACGCCCATGTCCTTGCACGCCTTGGCATAGGCAACGCTGCCGTAAAGCCCGTTGCGATCGGTAATCGCCGCCGCCGGAAACCCCCGCTCCGCCGCCGTCTTGGCAATCGCCTTGGGATCGATCGCCCCGTCGAGCATCGTGTAGGACGAGAAGATGCGTAAGGGTACGAAGGGGGCGTGGGGCATGCGCTCAAGGTAGGAAAAAGGCCGCGCTCTTGCGAGAGGCGCGGCCTGCTTTTTCCCCCGAACCGAATGCCGGTCTCAGAGCAGCTTCTCGATATCCTTGGCGATGCTCTCCGGCTTGTCTGTCGGCGCATAGCGGCGGACGACCTTGCCGTCGCGGCCGATCAGGAACTTGGTGAAGTTCCACTTGATCGCCTTGGAACCGAGCAGGCCCGGTGCTTCCTTCTTGAGCCAGTCGTAGAGCGGGTCGGCGTTGTCGCCGTTGACCTCGATCTTGGCCATCAGCGGGAAGCTCAGGCCGAAGTTGACCTTGCAGAAGCTCTCGATCTCGTCCGCCGTGCCCGGTTCCTGCCCGCCGAACTGGTTGCAGGGGAAGGCCAGCACTTCGAAGCCGCGGTCGCCATAGTCCTTCCACAGCTTCTCGAGGCCATCGTACTGCGGGGTGAAGCCGCACTTGGAGGCGGTGTTGACCACCAGCAGGACCTTGCCGAGCTTGTCGGCCAGGTCGATCATCTCGCCGTTGGGCTTCTTCGCCTTGAAGTCGGCGATGGTCGCAGGTCCGCTCATGCCAGTCCCTCCCTTGCCGCCAGCTCAAGAATCTCGCCGACGTTGAGCGATTTGCCGCCAGCAACGTCAATTACCAGCCGGGCGCGCTGCGAAGAATCCATCGCGGCCACTTCCGCTACCAGTTCGCGCAAGGGCGCCTTCTTGAGGACGCTGAAATTGTACTGCATTTCCGAGCCATGATCGTCGCGTTCGTGCAGCGTGGCTTCGGCATTCCAATCAAGACTGGACATGTATTCTCCCCTTGTCGTGCAAATGGTTCGCACGACAAGGGGAGCGGATCAACGGCAAATCAGGCGGGAAAGTCGATGCGGTGGGCCAAAGCCTGAATCTCGGCAGGCGAATACTGGCGGTCGCCGGATTTCTCGATAACCAGGTTCACCCGCTCGCTTTCGGACATGCGCGCGACCATGCGCACCATGTCGGCAAAGGTTCCGGCGTGCAGCGAGGCAAAGCCGTGGAACACGCCATCGGCGGCCTCCCGGCGCAGGACAACGGCGTGGTCATTCCAGAATGCAGCCGCATCTGCGGCTTCGGCGCGGATCGTGGTGTTCATGAGATACGATCTCCTTCTTCACGCCAAAAACGCGCGAAGGAGACGTTGTATCCCTATTCGAGCACGCCTTCGTGCAGGCGCACCACCCTGTCCATGCGCATGGCGAGACGCTCGTTGTGCGTGGCGATCAGCGCTGCGCTGCCCTCGCCCCGCACCAGCTTGAGGAACTCCTCCAGCACGCGATCGGCGGTAGCCTCGTCAAGGTTGCCGGTCGGCTCGTCGGCCAGCACCATTTCCGGCCGGTTGGCCAGCGCACGCGCCACGGCAACGCGCTGCTGCTCGCCGCCTGAAAGCTGGCTGGGCCGGTGATCGAGACGCTTGGCAAGACCCAAGGCCGTGAGCAGTTCGGTTGCGCGGGTTTCGGCTTCGGCGCGGGTCCTGCCCGCCACCATCTGCGGAAGGACCACGTTCTCGGTGGCGTTGAAATCGGGCAGCAAGTGGTGGAACTGGTAGACGAAGCCAAGGTGATCACGGCGCAGCGCCGTGCGGTCATCGCCTGAAAGCTGCGAGGCATTGGTGCCCGCAATCTCGATCAGCCCGGAAAACCCACCTTCCAGCAGTCCGATCGCCTGCAGCATCGTCGACTTGCCCGAGCCAGAAGGCCCCAGCAGCGCGACGATCTCGCCGGGGCGGATATCGAGGTTCACCCCGCGCAGGACGTCGATGGTCACGCCGCCCTGGCTGAACGAACGGCGCAGATCCTTCAATCTGACGACTGGATCACTCATAACGCAGCACCTGAACCGGGTCCGTGCTGGCAGCCTTCAGCGCGGGATAAAGCGTGGCAAGGAACGAGAACAGCAGCGCCATCAAAGAGATCGTGGCGATCTCGACCGGGTCGGACCGGCTGGGCAGTTCCGTCAGAAAGCGGATCGACGGGTCCCACAGGTTCTGCCCGGTGAGCCACTGGATCGCATTCACGATCGGCTGGCGGAAGAACAGGAACACGAAGCCCAGCAGAAGTCCGGAAACGGTGCCCAGCGCCCCGATCACGAAGCCGATCGTCACGAAGATCTTGAGCAGGCTCTTCCGCGTCGCGCCCATCGTCCGCAGGATCGCGATGTCGCGGGTCTTGGCGCGCACCAGCATGATCAGCGACGAGAGGATGTTGAACACCGCCACCAGCACGATGATCGACAGCACGATGAACATCGCCACGCGCTCCACCGCCAGCGCCTCGAACAGGCTGGCGTTGATCGTCTTCCAGTCGGTGACGACGGCAATGCCATCGAGGCTCTTGGCAACGGGAGCCAAGGTCTGGGACACGGTGTCCGCGTTGGTCGTCGTCACCTCGATCATGCCGATGGAATCGCCGGTCAACAGCAGGGTCTGGGCATCGGCGATGGGCATGACGACATAGGCATTATCGTAGTCGTAGATGCCCACTTCGAAGATGGCGGATACGGTGTAGGCAATCTCGCGCGGGACCGTCCCGAACGGTGTAGAGCGCCCTTGCGGATTGATGATCGTGATGCTGTCGCCCACTCGCGCACCGAGGTTCTGGGCAAGGCGCGAGCCGATTGCGACATTGCCCGAACCTGGCCGCAGCGAGGCGATCACCCCGTCGACGCGCTTGTCCTCCAGCCGCTTGATGTCACCCGCAGTGTTGCCGCGAACGAGGATGGCCTCGACCCGGCCGTTGAAGCTGGCCAGCAGCGGCTGCTCGATCAGCGGCGAGGCGTGCGTCACGCCGGGCGTTGCCTCGACCTTCTTGAGAATGTCCTGCCAGTCATCGAGCCGCCCGCCATAGGCCTGGATGATCGCATGGCCGTTCAGCCCCACAATCTTGTCGAGCAATTCGGCGCGGAAGCCGTTCATCACGCTCATCACGATGACCAGCGCGGCTACGCCGAGCATCACCGCGACGAGGCTGATGCCGGCAACAAGCGCGATGAAAGCCTCACCCCGCCCCGGCAGCATGTAGCGCTTGGCGATGGTCCATTCGAATGGCGACAGGATCAAGCAGAAGTCCTCAGACAGGAATAGGCCGCCGGAATGCCGGAGACGGTTGCGGATGTAGGCTGGAGCGCGGCAAACGGCAATGTCTTCGGCAATCGGTATGCCCAAGCGCCTTTCAGAACACGCTGCTGGTCCGTTCCAGTTCGGCGATCCGCGTCTGCATCTCCTGCATCTCGATGATCCGGCGATGGCGCTCGCACGAGAGCGGGAGGGCCGCCAGAACGCTCACGCCGACGTAGAGCTGGAAGAACTGGATGCGATCGCCGAATTCGACGTCCATCCCGGCAATCGGGCCGTGCCCCAGGATCGTCATCGCGCCGCCCATCCCGATCAGGAGAAGGGGCATCAGCGTGGTAATCGCCGCCGGCGCCAATGCCGACGAGATCATCAGGAACACCAGCGGGAAGACCAGCAGCGCCCGCATGTCGAGGCTGAAGACCAGGCCGGTGAGTAGCAAGAAGGTCCCGAACACCAGCGTCGCCAATGGCAACTGCCGCGCCGATGGCAGGAAGCTCTGCCCGCGCCTGAGGCGGTGATAGATATAGTGGAACACCGGCAGACATGCGACCAGCCCCAGGGCGTGGCCGATGATCCAGTGCGTGAAGTTCTCGATCGGCGGCCGTCCCAGCCCCAGCCAGGTAACCAACGAAGCCATGCCCCCGGTTACCAGCGGTATGGTCAGGCCGATGCCGAGGTAGAACGAGGTCACCCATTCGAGGATGTCGTGCGGCCAGAAAGCCTCGGTAATGCGTCGCCAGACGAGCGCCACTGCCGCTGCCTCGGCGATGTTGATCAGCGCCAGGGGCACAGCGGATGTCCAGCCCAGCCCGAAGTAGCCGGTCGCAATAGCGCTTACGAGACCGCACGGTATGAGCCAGCGCGGCCAGAGCCTGACCGGCAGATGGATCAGCCGCCCAGCCAGCAAGGCACTGGCGATCCACACCATGGCAACCCCGCCCGTAAACCGGCCGAACGTCACCGCGCCAAAGGCCAGCGCGAAGTAGGCGATGGCTGTACTGACCGGACCAGCAAGGGAACGTGCGAGGCGCATGGGTCCGTAATTGCAGCATTCTGGTTAATTTTTTGCAGTGCGTCGCAGGCAATATCATCGAATCCCGCAATCAGCGCAGAACGACGCCGAGCAGGTACGACAGCGTCCCGGCGGTCACGAACAGCGCGACCAGAGCAAGCAGGATGATCCTGACCATATTCACCTGAAATCTCCATCCGCTGCGGTTCGTGGCCCCAACTACGCGCCAGAAGACTCGCGGTTCCCCACCGGAACCACCACTCCGGCGAACCTTGCCCTTGCCATTGTGTGCAAACGTCGCCATTTGGGCGCCAGAAACCGGCCGGCGCGCACGCGCCCACGCGAGTCCATGGGACCCATGACCACAGATCACGAATTTCTCGATGCAACGCCGTGGGACGTCGGCGCCGATGACGACAAGCTGCGCGAGGAGTGCGGCATCTTCGGCGTACTCGGCGTTCGTGACGCGGCGGCGACAGTCGCGCTCGGCCTCCATGCCCTGCAGCACCGCGGGCAGGAAGCTGTCGGCATCACCAGCTTCGACGGGCGGGAGTTCTATTCGCGCAAGGGCATCGGCCACGTCGCGGCAAACTTCTCGACCGGATCGGCCATCGCCGAACTGCCGGGCATGATGGCCTCGGGCCACGTCCGCTATTCGACCACCGGCGGCGCGGGCCTGCGCAACGTGCAGCCGCTCTTTGCCGATCTTGCCTCCGGCGGCTTCTCGATCGCGCACAACGGCAACATTTCCAACGCGATGTTCCTCAAGCGCGATCTCGTCCGCAAGGGCGCGATCTTCCAGTCGACGTCGGATACCGAGGTGATCATCCACCTCGTCGCGACGAGCCGCTACCCCACTCTGCTCGATCGCTTCGTCGATGCGCTGCGCCTGATCGAGGGCGCCTATTCGCTGATCTGCATGACGCCGCAGGGCATGATCGCCTGCCGCGATCCACTCGGCATCCGCCCGCTCGTCATGGGCAAGCTCGGTGACGCGGTGGTCTTCGCCAGCGAAACCGTCGCGCTCGACGTCGTCGGCGCCGACTTCGTGCGCGAAGTGGAGCCGGGTGAACTGATCCAGGTCGATCTCGACGGCAATCTCAGCACCCACCGCCCGTTCGGCACGCCCAACGCCCGCCCCTGCATCTTCGAGCACGTCTATTTCAGCCGCCCGGACTCGGTCATGGGTGGCAGTTCGGTCTATCAGGTGCGCAAGGCCATCGGCGCGCAGCTGGCGATGGAAAGCCCGGCCGACGCCGACCTCGTCATCCCGGTGCCAGACAGCGGCGTTCCTGCCGCGCTCGGTTACGCCCAGCAGTCCGGCATTCCGTTCGAACTGGGCATCATCCGCTCGCACTACGTCGGCCGCACCTTCATCCAGCCCTCGGACGGCGCGCGCAACGCTGACGTGAAGCGCAAGCACAACGCCAACCGCGCGCTCGTCGCCGGCAAGCGCATCGTGCTGATCGACGATTCGATCGTGCGCGGCACCACCAGCCTCAAGATCGTGCAGATGATGCGTGATGCCGGCGCTGCCGAAGTCCACATGCGCATTGCCAGCCCGCCGACCGAGCATTCGTGCTTCTACGGCGTCGACACGCCCGAACGCTCGAAGCTGCTCGCCGCGCGCATGGACGTTGCCGCCATGGCCGAGTTCATCCACGCCGACAGCCTCGCTTTCGTCTCGATCGACGGCCTTTACCGCGCCGTGGGCGAGGCCGAGCGCAAGAAGTCGTGCCCGCAGTATTGCGACGCCTGCTTCACCGGCGAATATCCCACGCGGCTGACCGATCTTGCCGATCGTGACAGCCCCGACCAGCTTTCGCTGCCGGTCGGAAAGGTCGCGTAAGATGAGCCTTGCGGGTCAGGTCGCGCTGGTCACCGGCGCCAGCCGCGGCATTGGCGCGGCCACGGCCAAGGCACTTGCCGCTGCCGGAGCGCACGTCGTTCTGGTGGCGCGCAACGCCAAGGACCTCGAAAAGATCGAAGAGGAAATCTTCGAAGCAGGTGGCAGCGCCACTATTGCTCCGGTCGATCTCTCCGAAGCTGACAGCATCGCCCGTCTTGCCACGGCGATCGCTGGCCGCTGGAAGGCGCTCGACATCCTGGTGATCAACGCTGCCGTCCTGCCGACGCTTACCCCGGTCTGGCAGATCGATGCGCGCGAGTTCAACCAGGCACTGACGCTCAACGTGCTGGCAACGCAGGCGCTTCTCGCCGGCTTCGACGGCATGCTGCGCAAGAGCCAGGATGCCCGCGTCATCGGCGTGACGAGCAGCGTCGGCGCCACCCCGCGTGCCTACTGGGGTGCCTACGGTGCTACCAAGGCAGCGTTCGATAACCTGCTCAACTGCTATGGGCAGGAAGTGCGCAACACCGCCTCGATCCGGGTTGCCGTGGTCGATCCGGGCGCAACCCGCACCAAGATGCGCGCCCGCGCCTACCCCGGCGAAGACCCGCAGACGGTCAAGGCTCCGGAAGTCGTTGCTGAACGCATCGTTACGCTTCTAGGTGAACAATTTGCCAGTCCGCACCGCATCCGCGTTAACCAGGACTGATAGCGCCTAATTAACGTAGCCGCGCGATTCTTTGCAAAGGTTTGCCGACCTGTCGGCAGGCCGCAAACGCAATGGGTCGAGGTCGCCCGGCATGACGACGACGGATTGGAATACAAACATCTATGGGCAGGCCGCGCTCGAGGATCGCAGCGCGCCCCGCCAACGTGTCAATATTCCGGCAACGCTCAGGCCGTCCGGCGGCAAGGGCTTCCAGACCGTCGTTCTCGATCTATCGCTCGGCGGTTTCTGCGCCAATGCGCTCCAACGCATGCACACCGGCAATCGCTGCTGGCTGACCCTGCCCGGCATGGAAGCGCTGCAGGCCGAGGTTGTGTGGTGGGATTCCGGCCGCGTCGGCTGCGCCTTTGCCAACCTGCTCAGCCCCATCGTCCACGACAACATCCTCGCCCGCTATCGCGGTGACGGCGTGTTCCGCCGCCCCTGACGCTTATCGCTTTACCAGCGTCACCTGGCTGACGTTGATCCCGCCGCCGCGGAACCCGCCTTCGCAATACATGAGGTAATATCGCCAGAGGTTGACGAAACGCTCGTCGAACCCGGCAGGCAACCTTCCATCGACCACAGCGAGGTCTAGTGCCTCGCGCCACAGCTTCAGTGTGCGCGCGTAGTCGAGCCCGAAGTCCTCGCGATCCTGCCACGTCAGCCCGCGTTCCTGCGCCAGTCGCGCGAACTCGCGCTCGCTGATCAGCAGGCCGCCGGGGAAGACATAGGCCTGGATGAAGTCTGCACTGGCGGCATAGGCATCGAACAGGTCGTCACGGATGGTGATGTACTGCAGCGCCGCCCGCCCGCCGGGCTTCAGGCAGCGGGCAAGGCAATCGAAGTAGGACGGCCAGTATTCACGCCCCACCGCCTCGACCATCTCGACGCTGGCGATCGCGTCGAACGTGCCATCGACATCGCGATAATCCTGGTGGCGGTACTCGATCCCGCCCAGCCCCGACGACGCCAAGGCATCGCGCGCCCATTCCAGCTGTTCGTCGGAAAGGCTGATGCCGGTCACCCGCGCTCCGGTCGTCTCGGCCAGCCGCCTCGCGAGAAAACCCCAGCCGCAACCGATCTCGAGCACTTCGCTGCCGGGTTTTAGCGCCAGCCTGGCGCCCAGCCGGTCAACCTTGTTCGCCTGCGCCTCGGCCAGCGGTGCGTCAGCTGAAATGCCGTCCCACAAGGCGCTGGAATAACTCATCGTCGCGTCGAGCCACTGGCGGTAGAAATCGTTGCCGAGATCGTAGTGCGCGGCGATGTTCCGCCGTGCCTGCGCTCGCGAATTCTTGCGCAGAAAATTGAGCGCCCTGCCCGCTATCCGCCACGGGCCTTTGGCGCGGCCGACGTCGCCCAAGGTGGCCGCGTTGCGCATGAACAGATCGAAGATCGGCACCGGATCGGGGCTGTCCCATTCGCCTTCGACCCAGGCTTCATACCAGCCGATCGAGCCTGCCGTGGCCAGCCGCACAAGCGCATTCCAGCTGTGGAGGTTGATGCGGGCCACCGGCCCCTCGCCCCGCCCGCCGACAGTTCGCTGGCTGCCATCCGGCAAGGTAGCGTGGATCGTGCCAAGAACCAGACCGCGGTCGATCCTTTCGACAACGCGCTCGAACGGTCCGGCAAACAGGTGTGCGAACCAGCGGCCGACGGCAGACATGTTCCAGCCCCCGGCCACCAGATGCCGTCCCCTCGATGGCGTCTGTGCAGTCATGGCCGGGATATGCGGCTCCGCAGCGTAACGCGCAAGGTCAGCCATGCGCCTTCATTGCATCATGTGCCGCCAAAGCCCGCGCCCGCGCTTCGGCATGCGGCACGATCTTGCGGATATAGCCCTGCGGCGGGAACGTCGGGTCGTGGATCTCGGCATCGGACAGATGTCGCAGTTCAGGCACCCACTTGCGGATGTAACCGGCTGCATCGAACTTCGGCGATTGCGTGAGCGGCGCCATGATCCGCACGAACATGTTCGAATCTACCCCGGTGCCCGCGGTCCATTGCCAGTTGACCGCATTCGAACCGTAGTCGGCATCGACCAACGTGTCCCAGAACCAGCGCTCGCCTTCGCGCCAGTCGATCAGCAGGTGCTTCACCAGAAAGCTCGCCGCGATCATGCGCACGCGGTTGTGCATCCACCCGGTGCGCCACAGTTCGCGCATCCCGGCATCGACGATGGGATAGCCGGTGCGGCCCTGCTGCCATGCTGCCAGCCCCTCGGGATCGTCACGCCAGTGCAGCCGGTCATAGGCTTCGCGCGCGTTTTTCGAACCATATTCCGGGAACTGCACGATCACGTTCTGGGCATAATCGCGCCAGCCAAGCTCGCTCAGGAACACGTCGACCGATCCGCCAGCGTCGGCGACCCACTGCCACACCGTCGCCGGGGATATCTCGCCAAAGTGCAGATGTGGGGAAAGGCGTGACGTTCCTTCGATCGAAGGCAGATTGCGGCATTCGTCGTAGCGTGCGGCGCGGTCGGCGAAGACTTCAAGACGTTTGCGCGCGCCCTCTTCCCCGGGGGTCCATTCCTCGCAAAACCCGCCTGCCCAGTCAGGCTTGGTGGGCAGCAGCTTCCAATCATCGAGTTTGTCGCTCGCGGGCCAATGCTCCGGCGCCTCCAGCTTCTGCGGCGCTTCAGTCGGATGGGCAGGCGGCATCCGCTCCTTCAGCGCGTGCCAGAACGGCGTGAAGATCTTGTACGGCGCGCCGCTTCCTGTCTTCACTGCACCAGCAGGGGCGAGGTAGTTCCCATCGTGCAGGACAAGTTGCATGGCCTTGGCTACGGCCTTCTCCGCATTGCGCCACCACGGCTCGTAGTGGTGCAACGCATGGACGACCCGCGCCCCGGTTTCGCGGCGCACAGCCGCCAGTTCCTCTTGCACCTTGCCTCGCCGCAGGATCAGTCGCGAGCCCCGCTTGCGTAAGCTGGCATCCAGGCTGCCAAGGCTGTGATGCAGCCACCAGCGCGAGGCACCACCCATGCGGCAGTGCCTGGGCGTCTCGTCATCGAGCACGTAGACCGGGATAACCGGCCCGGCCTCGGCGGCTGCCAGCAACGCCGCTTGATCGGCCAGACGAAGATCGCGCCTGAGCCAGACGATTGACGGCTCGGCTTGCGTCGAGGATGGCACCAGTTCCCTTTCCTTCACGTTTGCAACCCATGGCAAACCGTTGTGCGGGAACAACGTTTGCCCATGTCTCGTTCCTAGCAACCGATGATCGAACCCTCCCCCGAACGAAACCTGCCCCAAAGGGCGCGAAGCTGGCGGATTTCGCCCCGCCACGCCCTCATCGCGGCGGCGGTGTGCTGGGCCGGGTTCATGATGGTCGTCCTGCTGATCATGACCGGACGCGGTGAGGCAATGGACAGCGCTGGCCTGCTGTTCTGGAGACGCGGAGCGGACCTCGTGCCCGCCGGTCCGCAATGGCTGCTCGAAGCGGTGCGCGATCTGACGGCGCTTGGTGGGGTCCTGTTGCGCAACCTCATCCTGATCGGCGTGCTCGCCGCGCTGCTGTTCCTGCGTCTGAAGCGCGAGGCGGTGCTGCTGACCGCGACCGTAATGGGCGGATGGCTGGTCAACTCGCTGGTCAAGCTGGCGGTCGGCCGCCCCCGCCCGATGATCGTGCCGCATCTGACCGAGGCTGGCGGGCAGAGCTTCCCCAGCGGCCACAGCTTCAATTCCGCGGTGATCTACATCGCCATCGCTCTGGCCTTTGCTGCCATGAGCCCGCGCCGTTCGGTGCGCTGGACCCTGATCATCAGCGCCGTGGTCTTGAGCATCGCCATCGCCATCAGCCGCGTCTGGCTCGGCGTCCATTTTCCGACCGACGTTGCAGCGGGGTGGCTTGGCGGAGCGGGTTGGGCGTTCCTCGCCTCGGCGCTGCTGCACAAGCCCGCCAAGGCCGTCGCCGAGCAGGCCGACGACGTGCTGGAGACGCTGACGCCCCACCCCTAACAGGCAGGCAGGTTGACCACCGTGTTGAAATTCCGCGCCATAGCCGGACCCGTGAAACGGGCATCGGCAAACGTGACCGTGGCCTGACACCCCTGCGTCTTGACCCTTGCGACCGGCATCTGCGACCAGGCAAGGAACTTGACCGCGTCGGGCGTGGCGCGGGCTGCCTGCTGGACCAGCGGTAATGCCATGTTGTCGGGCACGCTTGCCCCCTGCCCGGTCACACGCAGTGCACCCTGCAACGGATCATAATGGCCGAAAGAGATCACACCGTTCTCTCGCCAGATCATGTCGCGCTTCCAGAAGCGCAAGGGCGCGGGCGAGGCAAAGACGCGGTCGGGCTGCGGATAAGGCTCGCTCATTACCAAGGCATCCCGCGCCATCGCCGAAATGCCGATGTTCGCGCCGATGAACACGGCGCCTGCAGCAAGGGCGAGGAGCGCCGGCCCGCCCCGCTCTCGACGCCGCGCCAGCCAGATCCCACCGCCCAGCATCGCCAGCAGCCACGGCGACACGATGAACAGGCCGTCGGTGTGGAACCATTCTTCGCTCATCGGCGAGAGCAACTGGATTGCGTAGACGTTCTGCAGATCGAGCAGCGGATGGGTGATAGCGCCCAAGTAGCTCAGCAGCACCAGCCAACCGAAGCGCAGCGGTGGCGCATCTGCTGCGATTTTTCCGCTCGAAACCTGCCAGCGATCAAGCAGCCACAGCAAGCCCGCTAGCAGCGGCGGCATAAGCACCACGCCGCCGACGAACCCATGCGTGAACCCGCGATGCATGGCGAGCGGCGCCCACGGTACCCAGCCGAAGAACACGTCGATATCCGGCATGTTCGCCGCGAGCACCAGCGCCGCCAGCCCTTTCCGCGTCCGGTGCTTCAGCCCGGTCTCGGCCAAGGCCCATCCGGCAAGGCTATGCGTCAGGTTGTCCAATGGGTTCCCTCAAACAGAAAGGCCGCAAGAGCGCGCCTGACGCACTCTTGCGGCCTTCGAAGCCTTAGGCAATCCGCTGATCAGACCGGATCGGCAGCCGTTCCGCTCACCGTCCAGGTCTGGCCCTTGCCGAGGAGCTTGGCGAGGTTGGCGTCCTTGCCCTTGCGGGCCTGTTCGTCCTGGCCGAGCAGCACGTCTTCATAGGACGGACGGGCATCGTCGTAGATCACGCCCAGCGCCATCGGGAACGGGCCGAACGGCATTTCCACCAGCATGTGTGCAAGCGCGCGGTTCTTGACGTTGTGGACGATCACGCCCGCAGACTGCCAGTCACCATCGACCACGTCGACGACCTTGAGCGTCAGCGTGTCCATGTCGAGCGCAATGCCCTTCACGCCGCCCGACTTTTCCGAACCGAACAGCATCGGCTCGCCATCGGTCAGCCACAGCTGGTTCTGGTCGGCCACGCCTTTGGCGACGAAGTCGTCGAAGCGGTCCTTGTTGTAGACGATACAGTTCTGGAAGATCTCGACGAAGGCCGCGCCCTTGTGGGCATGAGCCGCCTTTAGCACGCCGGGCAGGTTCTTCGACACGTCATAGGCCCGTGCGATGAAGCGCGCGCCCGAACCCAGCGCGAAAGCGCAAGGCAGGGCGGGACGGTCTACCGAGCCCAGCGGCGAAGTCGGCGAATTGGTGCCCTCGCGGCTGGTCGGCGAGAACTGGCCCTTGGTCAGGCCGTAGATCTCGTTGTTGAACAGCAGGATCTGCACGTTCACGTTGCGACGCAGGATGTGCATCGTGTGATTGCCGCCGATCGACATGCCATCGCCATCGCCCGTCACCAGCCAGACGTCGAGCTCGGGGTTGGCGAGCTTGATGCCGGTGGCAAAGGCCGGGGCGCGACCGTGGATCGTGTGGAAGCCGTAGCTTTCCACATAGTACGGGAAGCGGCTCGAGCAGCCGATGCCCGAAACGAACACGGTGTTCGAAGGATCGGCGCCGATCTCCGGCAGGGTGCGCTGCACCGCCTTGAGGATCGCGTAGTCGCCGCAACCCGGGCACCAGCGCACTTCCTGGTCGGTTTCCCAGTCCTTGAGCGTGGTCTGGACCGCGATCTTGGTCATCTCGTTCATTGTCGTAACCTTTATGCGAGCGCAGCTTCGATCGCGGCTTCGATTTCCGCGATGGTGAAGGGCTGGCCGCTGGTCTTGTTGAGCGGCTGGGCGTCGATCAGGAACTGGTCGCGCAGCACGGTCTTGAACTGGCCGGTGTTCATCTCGGGCACCAGCACCTTGTCATAGCCGCGCAGCAGATCGCCGAGGTTCGACGGCATCGGCCAGATGTGGCGGACGTGGACATGGCTGACGTCGAGGCCCTTGCGGCGGGCGCGGCGCACGGCCTGATAGATCGGGCCGTAGGTGCTGCCCCAACCGACGACCACGAGCTTGCCCGAGGTCTCGCCGTGGTTGACTTCCTGCAGCGGGATCGAGTTCGCCACGCCCTCGACCTTGGCCTTGCGGGCGTCGGTCATGATCTGGTGGCTTGCCGGGCTGTAGTCGATGTTGCCGGTGCCGGGTTCTTCTCGATGCCGCCGATGCGGTGCATCAGGCCGGGGGTGCCGGGCCTGATCCACGGACGCGCGCCCTTTTCATCGCGCGCAAAAGGCAGCAGCTCGCCGTTGGGGCCGTTCTTCGCTTCGAGGAACGTGACCGGGAACGGCTTGAAGCTTTCCGGATCGGGCACCTTCCACGGCTCGGCCGCGTTGGCGATGTAGCCATCGGTCAGGAGCATGACCGGGGTCATGTATTCCACCGCGATGCGGCAGGCCTCGATGGCAACTTCGAAGCAATCGGAAGCGCTGCGCGCGGCGATCACCGGCATCGGCGCGTCGCCGTTGCGGCCATAGACCGCCTGGTAGAGGTCCGACTGCTCGGTCTTGGTCGGCAGGCCCGTGGACGGACCCCCGCGCTGCGAGTTGACGATGACCAGCGGCAGCTCGGTCATGATGGCAAGGCCCATTGCCTCGCCCTTGAGCGCAATGCCGGGGCCAGACGACGAGGTCACGCCCAACTGGCCCGCATAGCTTGCGCCGATGGCCGAGGCGATTGCGGCGATCTCGTCCTCCGCCTGGAAGGTGGTGACGCCATATTCCTTGAGCCGGGCAAGGTTGTGCAGGATGGCCGAGGCGGGCGTGATCGGATAGCCGCCGAAGAACATGTGCAGATCGGCCAGCTGCGCGCCCGCAACGAGGCCGAGGCTGATCGCTTCGGCACCGGTGACGGTGCGGTAGAGGCCCGGCTCGCTCTCGACCGGAGCGATGTGGTACTGCTTGAGCGGCCCTGCCAGCTCGGCGGTTTCGCCATAGGCATGGCCGGCGTTCAGCGCGGCGATGTTGGCCTGGGCCAGAACCGGGTTCTTGGCAAACTTGGCGTTGAGCCAGTCGATCAGCGGTTGGCGGTCACGATCGAACATCCACAGGGCAAGACCCAGCGTCCACATGTTCTTGCAGCGCAGCGCTTCCTTGTTGCCAAGGCCGAAGGGCTTCACCGCCTCGAGCGTCAGCGCCGAAATGTCGAACGCCAGCAGCTGCCACTTCTCGAGGCTGCCGTCCTCGAGCGGATTGACCTCGTACTTCGCCTTCTCGAGGTTGCGCTTGTTGAACTCGCCACTGTCGGCAATGATGAGGCCACCGGCCTTCAATGCGCCGACGTTGGTCTTCAGCGCCGCCGGGTTCATCGCCACGAGCACGTCGGGCTGGTCGCCCGCAGTGTCGATCTCGGTCGAGCCGAAGTTGATCTGGAAGGCAGAGACGCCGAACAGCGTGCCTTGCGGCGCGCGAATTTCGGCCGGGAAGTCCGGGAAGGTGGCAAGGTCGTTGCCCGCCAGCGCCGTGGAAAGGGTGAACTGACCGCCGGTCAGCTGCATGCCGTCGCCCGAGTCACCGGCGAAGCGCACGACCACCGCTTCGGGGGTCGGCGAATCCTTGCCGCCCGTCAGCGCGTCCGGTCCATCAACTAGTGTAGCCATATCGTCCTCTGCTGCGCCCGGGAGTTTCACCCAGTGCTGACACGCGCCTATGCCCCTCGTGTTCCGTTCGCAAAGAAGAAAATCTGCGCAGGGCGAAAAATCCTCCTGCGCTCTTGATTCCGATCCCGCTTGCCAGTCAAGTTGCAAAAGCCAACTTACCACGGTGTTTATAACGAATCCTGTTTGCGGGACGAGGAACTGTCATGACCGATCAGAAAACCCACTACGTGCGCCCCGACGTTCAAGCCTTCCTGGGCTTCCTCAACAGCACCGATGCCCCGCCGATGAGCCAGATGGGTCTGGAGGCTGCGCGCGCCAGTTACATTGCGATGGGTCAACTCGCCGAAGCCGATCCGCGCGAACTTGCCGTGATCCGCGACCTGACCTGCCCCGGCCCGGCAGGTGACATTCCGCTGCGCCTTTATGACCTGCGCGAAACGCGCGAGGCAGGGCCTGCGGTGGTGTTCTTCCACGGCGGCGGCTTCGTGATCGGCGATCTCGACAGCCACCACAGCCTGTGCACCGAAATCGCGGCAGAACTCGATCTGCCGGTGATCGCGGTGGACTATCGCCTCGCGCCTGAACACCCCTTCCCCGCCGCGCCCGACGATTGCGAGGCAGCAGCGCGCTGGATCGCGGCGAACTCGGTTGCATTGGGGCGCGAGATCACCGGTCTTATCCCGATGGGCGACAGCGCCGGTGGCAACCTGACGATCGTGGTCACGCAGGCGCTGGTCGAAAGCCCGGCGGCGGTGCCGGTGATCATGCAGGTGCCGATCTATCCGCTTTCCGACGACAAGCCCGATCACCAGTCGTTCCTCGATTTTGCGGAAGGCTTCCTGCTTACCTCCGATTCGATGAACTGGTTCGCCAATGCCTATCAGGCGGTGACCGGCCACAAGCGCGCCTATCCGATCTATGGCGAACACTCGACCACGCCGCCGACGGTGCTAGTGACGGCAGGCCTCGATCCGATTCGCGACAGCGGGCGGGTCTATGGCGCGGAACTCATCCGGTCTGGAGCAGAAGTCGTCTTTCTTGAAATGAAAGGGACGATCCACGGGTTTACGCAGGTGCGCAAGGCGATCCCGAGCGCGCAGGCCGACATGCAGTCGATCTTCAAGGCGGTTCGGCTGCTATTGGAAAGGTTGAAATGAACGACGAATTTGCCGGGCTTCCCTACCGTCCCTGCGTCGGTGTCATGCTTGTGAACAGCGCCGGGCGCGTGTTCGTGGGCAAGCGGATCGACAACAAGGAAATGGACGCCTGGCAGATGCCGCAGGGCGGGATCGACGATGGAGAGGACCTCCACGCCGCCGCCCTGCGCGAGTTGCAGGAGGAGACCGGCGTCGCCTCCCACCTCGTCACGATCATCGCCGAAACGCGCGACGAACTGCTCTATGACCTGCCCGATTTCCTGATGGGCAAGATGTGGGGCGGCAAGTTCCGCGGCCAGCGCCAGAAGTGGCTGCTGATGCGCTTTTCGGGCGAAGACACCGACATTGACCTCAATGCCCATGAACATGCCGAGTTCGAGGCGTGGCGCTGGGTCGAGCCCGAGCAGGTTCCGGAACTGATCGTGCCGTTCAAGAAGCGGGTCTATCGGCAGGTGGTCGAGGAATTCCGCAACCTGATCTGACCGGTCACCGAGTCAGTTCGTCTCGACCTTCTCGGCCGGGATCACGGCTTCGGCCGACACGACCTTCTTGGCCGGACCGCGCGCGATGGCGGCGGAGAGTTCTGCGGTTTCGGCGCAGCTCTTGCCGCACAGGCCCTCGAGCCGGGTCAGGTTGCGCCGGGCCTTTTCGAGAGCGCCCTTCTCTACCATTGCGCCGCCCTCGCCGGAAATGGCGACAACGTTGTTGGGATCGCGTTCAAGCACCTGGCGATAATAGTGGATCGCCTTGCCCTGCAGCCCATCGCGGCGGGCGGCATCGGCCAGCGCCAAGAGCGCAGGATTGCTGGCGGGGTCGATAGCCAAGGCCGCTTCGAAGCTGTCCGTCGCGGCCGAAACATCGCCCTTGGCGAGCGCGGCGCGGCCATCCTTGAGCAGCACTTCGACGCGCGGATCGGCAGGCGCCGTGTTCTTCGCCACGCCCATGCTACCGGTCACGCCCACGACGAGCGACAGAGCGAGGGCAATGGGGGCGTAACGCATCAGCAGCTCCTTGGTCCGGTTACCTTGGGAAGGACCATCATTGAATGAACCCGCGTCCATGACGCTTCAGTTAACACGGCGTACGAGCGTTGCGAAGAAAAACCCGTCAGTGCCATCCCCAAAGGGCGTAAGCCGCCAGCCGCGCCCGCGCGCCCGGCCCGCAGGCAGCGGCGGCAGCGCGACATCCCAGCCCGGATTGGACAAAAGGAAGGCCTCGATCCGGTCCGCACCCTCGGCATCGAGCAGCGAGCAGACCACATAGGTAAGCCGACCGCCCGGCCTTACCAGCGATGCCCCGATATCGAGCACATTGGCCTGCATCGCACAGTAGCGCTGGATCGCCTTCGCATCGAGCCGCCAGCGGGCCTCCGGATTGCGTCGCCAGGTGCCGGTGCCCGAACAGGGCGCGTCAATCATCACCGCATCGGCCTTGCCCCGCCAGTCGGCCAGCATTTCCGCCTCGCGCCCCGGATTGAGCAGGCGCGTCTCGACCAGCACCCCGGCGCGCGCGGCGCGCTCCGGCAGGCGCGACAGGCGCGGGCGATCGATGTCACAGGCGAGCAGCTTGCCGCGATTGGCCATCGCCGCGCCCAGCGAGAGCGTCTTGCCGCCAGCCCCGGCGCACAGGTCGACCACCGCTTCGCCGGGCTGCACGCCGAGCGCCATGCAGGCGATCTGGCTTCCGGCGTCCTGCACCTCGAACAGCCCCTCGGCGAACTCGGGCCAGGATTCGACGGCCGTGCCCGAGGGCAGCCGCAAGCCCTGCGGCGCGACCGTTGGCTCTGCCTCGACCGGCAGGCGCGGACGCATCTCGTCGCGCGTGGTCTTCAGGACGTTGGCCCGGATATCGAGCGGCGCCCTTCCCAGCAGCGCGGCCTGTTCCTGATCATCAAGGCCAGAAGCGGCGAGCTGTTCCGCCAGCCACGCCGGCGCAACGCCACCGATCGCCACTGGCTCGCCTGCCTCGATCAGCGCAGGCCCATAGTTCGATCCATCGAACAACCCGGCCAGCGCCGCGTCCGCTTGCGCCAGACGCAGCATCGCGGCGCGCCCCGACACCGGCACTTCGCCGCATGCCCGGATCGCGCTCCACACCAGTTCGCGAATGGCGCGACGGTCCTTCGAGCCGACATAACGCCGCGCCCGGAACCAGTCTGCCGCAATCCGGTCTGCCGAAGCCCCTTGCGTCCTGGCTGCCGCAATCACTGCATCAAGCAGATCGATCGCGGCCTGAACCCGCGCCGGAGGCGTCATTCAGCGGCCCTCAGCCAACCTTGTAGTTCGGCGCCTCGCGCGTGATCGTCACGTCATGGACGTGGCTTTCGCGAAGCCCGGCGTTGGTAATGCGCACGAACTGCGCACGCTTGCGCAGGTCCTCGATGGTCTTGCTGCCGGTGTAGCCCATCGCGGCCTTCACGCCGCCGACAAGCTGGTGGACCACGTCCTTGGCCGGTCCCTTGTAGGGCACCTGGCCTTCGATGCCCTCGGGCACCAGCTTCATCTGGTCCTTGATGTCCTGCTGGAAGTAGCGGTCGGCCGAACCGCGCGCCATCGCGCCGACCGAGCCCATGCCGCGGTACGACTTGTAGGCGCGGCCCTGATAGAGGAACGTCTCGCCCGGGGCTTCCTCGGTGCCGGCCAGCATCGAGCCGATCATCACCGAGCTGGCGCCGGCGGCAAGCGCCTTGGCCGCATCGCCGGAGGTGCGCAGGCCGCCATCGGCAATGACCGGAACGCCCGACTTTTCGGCTTCCTCGGCGCATTCCATCACGGCGGTAAGCTGCGGCACGCCAACGCCCGCGACGATGCGCGTGGTGCAGATCGAACCGGGGCCAATGCCGACCTTCACGCCATCCGCACCTGCATCGATCAGCGAGCGGGTGGCTTCGGCGGTGGCAACGTTGCCCGCAATCACTTGCACCGAGTTGGACAGCTTCTTGGCCGCTTCGACAGCGCGGGCGACATCACGATTGTGTCCGTGTGCCGTGTCGATGATGACAACGTCGCACTCGGCCTCGACCAGCGCCTGCGTGCGCAGCAGGCCCTTTTCGCCCACGGTGGTGGCGGCGGCGACGCGCAGGCGGCCGGCGGCGTCCTTGGTGGCATCGGGGAAGGTCACGGCCTTCTCGATGTCCTTCACCGTGATCAGGCCGATGCACTTGAACGCATCGTCAACCACCAGCAGCTTCTCGATCCGGCGCTGGTGCAGCAGGCGGCGCGCTTCGTCGCCGCTGGCGCCGAGCTTTACCGTGGCAAGATTTTCGTGCGTCATCAGTTCGCGCACCGGCTGCTGCGGATTGTCGGCAAAGCGCACATCGCGATTGGTGAGAATGCCGACGAGCTTGCCCGATGCCTCGACCACCGGAATGCCGCTGATCTTGTGCTGGCGCATCAGGGCCTGGGCCTCGCCCAGCGGCGCATCTGGTGAAATGGTGATCGGATTGACGACCATGCCGCTCTCAAATCGCTTCACCGCGCGGACCGCAGCGCACTGCTCTTCGATCGAGAGGTTGCGGTGGAGCACGCCGATCCCGCCCAGCTGCGCCATGACGATCGCCATGTCGGCCTCGGTCACGGTGTCCATCGCCGAGGAAAGGACCGGAATGTTGAGATTGATGCCGCGGGTCAGGCGCGTGCGCGTATCGGCCATCGATGGCACGATATCCGACTCGGCAGGACGCAGCAGCACGTCGTCGAAGGTAAGGCCGAGAGGGATATCCATGATGCGCGCCACTTCCAAAGGTCCGGGGAGATTCGTGGCGGCCCATGTAAACAGGAAGGGGCGGTTCCGCTAGGGGGTTTGGTTCCCGAATTCAGGGCCGTCTTGCAGGCGCCGCCGAAGCACGTGCCGGGTAGCGCTTCGGATCGGCAAAGGCGCGGATCAGTTCGACCTGCAGGTTCACGTCATCAGCCATCCCGGCATAGTCGATCCACGGCCCCGGCTGATCGCTGGGACGATGATAGGTATCCTCCATGAAGCGCTCGGTCCGCTCCATGTCACCGTAGGAATTGCTGACCATCACCGCCGGAACATCGTGCTGCATCAGGATGAAGCTGTCCTGCCGCCGGATATAGGCGTTCGCCCCCTCCCCTGCGGCAAGCTTGCGCTTCATGCGCTTGACGACATCGGCAATCAGCGGGTCGAGCGGGGTCAGCCCCTTGCCGACCACGCCGATCGGCCCGCCTGGCGGGACCAGCCCGGTGCTGTCGACATTGAACGCCGCCACGAACCGATCGAGCGGGATCGGCGGGTTTTCGGCAAAGGCCATCGCGCCGAGCAGGCCGAGTTCCTCCCCGGTGGTTGCGAGGAAATAGACGTCGCGCTCCAGCGGTTTGCCGCGTGAGAGGATGCGCGCGGTCTCGGTAAGGACAGCGAGGCCCGATGCATTGTCGATCGCGCCGTTGCAGATCACGTCCTCGGCCGGCGCGCTGCCGCATTCGCCGAAATGGTCCCAATGCGCCATCATCAAGACCGCCCCAGCCGAAGGATTGCGGCCTTCCAGCTTGCCGATCAGGTTGTGGGTCTTGATCCGGGTCTCGCGGCTGGTCGCCTCGAAAGTGCCGGATATGCCGAGAAGATAAGGGGAAAAGTCTGCTGCCCGGGCATCTGCCTGAAGCCTGGCCACGGTCGGCCGTGCCGTCCCTGCGAGCAGCGCCTCGGCCGTTGCGGGCGACAGGAATGCCTCGATCTCACTACCGATTCTCTCCCCTGCCACGGCGTAGCCGGCGCGGCGTCGGCGGGCGATCACGTCCTCCAGGCCCCGCTCATCATCAAGAACGGTGACAACCGCGAGGGCACCGGCATCAAGCAACCGCCCAGCGCGATCGCCTGCCCGCTCTCGCGCAAGGCCCTCCGGCAGGCTGTCGAGCATCACGGCGATCCGCCCGGCCAGTTCGGCGCGCGCGGTGACGGGTGACGTGGCTTGCCCGACGAACACCAGCGGCGCATCCTGCACAAGGCTGCGCAGGCCCGACGTCACCACGAACACGCTGTCGGCCGGCAAGTTCACCCGCTTGCGGCCACGCATGAAGCTGGAGCGTGACAGCACCGGCTCACGTTCTACCAGTTCGACCGGGGCGAACCAGCCATTGCCAGGCATGTTGGTCCCGGCAGACAGGCCGATGTCGAACCACTGACGCGCGAGATAGCGCAGCGTCTTGGTTTCACCCTCGGTGCCCGGTTCGCGTCCATCGAAGGCGTCGCTCGCCAAGGTCTCGACGTGGCTTTTCAGCGCGATCTCCACCGGGCCGGGCTTCTTCGGCGCCGGCCGCGCGGAGACGAGGAGCAGCGCGCCGAGGACCAAGGCCCCCGTATCGCCATCGTGCTGCCCCCGTAACGCTTCATCGCCGACCCCACACGTCTCGTCGCAGACCCTTGCTCTCAAAAGCAGGAGCGCGGCGCAAGTTCCCAATTGGGGCGTGGATGATGAACAGAACTTTACATAGGAGGTGGTGGTTGCCCTTTATTGCGCCACCCAGCCACCATCGACGTTGTAATTCGCGCCGGTGATGTTGCGCGCTTCGTGGCGGCACAGGAACAGCGCGAGCGCTGCGCAATCTTCCGGCTGGACGAACTGCTTGGTGGGTTGCCGTTCCAACAGGACATCGTTGATGACCTGTTCGCGCGTCATGCCCCTCGCCTTCATCGTGTCGGGAATCTGGTTCTCGACCAGAGGCGTCCAGACATAGCCAGGGCTGATGCAGTTCGCGGTCACGCCGTCGGTTGCAAGTTCCAGTGCAAGCGTCTTGGTCAGCCCGGCAATGCCATGCTTGGCCGCAACGTAGGCGGCCTTGTAGGGCGATGCCGTGAGCGAATGCGCCGAGGCGGTGAACAGGATGCGGCCCCAGCCCTTGGCCTTCATGCCGGGAATGCACAGGCGGCAGGCGTCGAACGCGGCCGTGAGGTTGAGCGCGATGATCGTGTCCCATTTATCGACCGGGAATGACTCGACCGGGGCGACGTGCTGCATTCCGGCGTTGTTGATCAGGATGTCGACCGCGCCAAACTCCGCGAGCGCGGTGGCGACCATCGCTTCGGTGCCTTCGCGCTTCGTCAGGTCGCCCGCGGCAAAGATCGCCCGGCCGCCGCTTACAGCGGCAAGTTCTTCGCATAGCGCCTTGATCTGTTCGGCATCACCGAAGCCATTTAGAACAATGTCCGCTCCTTCTGCAGCCAGCGCCCGCGCATAGGCGAGGCCGATGCCCGAGGTGGAGCCGGTGATGAGCGCGCACTTGCCCTTCAGGAACATTCGATTACTCCGAGGTTTCTGGATGGATTGATCGCGCTGGCATCGCGGGCGGTTCGCCGCTTGTCCAGTCGCAAACGCAAAAAAGGGGATTGCCCATGCGGCTCGACGATTTCGACAGTTCCATCAACGTCCAGGACCAGCGCGGCGGCGGCGGCTTTCCCTTTGGGGGCGGCGGCAAGGTCGGTTGCGGTTCGATCGTGATTGCGCTGATCGCGGCGGTGGTGTTCGGGGTGGACCCGATGCAGATGCTCGGTTCGATGCAGCAGGGTCAGATGTCGGCACCGGTCGAGCAGCAAGGCGGCACGTCGCTTGCCGAAAGCTGCACGGTCAACGAATTCAGCAAGGAAAGCTGCAATGCGCTGTCCTCGCTCAACAAGACCTGGGGGCCGCTGTTCCAGCAAGCCAATATCCCGTTCGAAGCCCCGACGCTGGTGTTCTACTCGCAGAACGGCCGCTCCGGCTGCGGCGCGGCGCAGAGCGCCATGGGGCCGTTCTACTGCCCCAGCGACAGCGGCATCTATATCGACACCGATTTCTACACGGAAATGGACCGGCAGATGGGCGCCGGCGGGACTTTGCCCGCGTCTACGTGATGGCGCACGAATATGGCCATCATATCCAGAGCCTGCTCGGCACTTCGGCGAAGGTGCGGCAGTTGCAGAGCCAGAGCCCGAGCCAGGCCAACCGCTACTCGGTGGCGCTCGAGCTTCAGGCGGATTGCTACGCCGGGGTCTGGGCAGGCCGCAACCGCGACCGTATCGAAGCGGGGGACATCGAGGAAGGGATGCGCGCGGCGCACCAGATCGGCGACGACACGCTGATGAAGGCCGCTGGCCGCCGCCCGGTCGAGGACGCGTTCACGCATGGCAGCGCGGCGCAGCGGATGCAGTGGCTGCGCAAGGGCCTGGAAACAGCCGACGAGGATCAGTGCGACACCTTTGCCGCGCTATAGTCGAAAGCCGTTAACATTAATTCATGGAACGGAAAGCCGGGCCGTGGCTTCATGCTGCTAAACGGGGAGCAGCAAATGAAGTTTACCAAGGCCCTTCGGTTCGCAACGATACTGCCTTGCACGCTCGTCGTTGCCTTTCCTCTCGCCGCACAGACTGCGGTTTCGGAGGAAAAGGTGACGGCGGGCGATGTTGTTACAAAGCCCTTGTCCGACCTCAACATCAAGAAGGACGAAGTGCCGGACATCCTCGTCGCCGCGCGGCAGAAGCCCTATGATCTTGCCGGCATGCGCAAGTGCCCAGCGATCGCGGCAGAGGTCACCAAGCTCGACGCTGTCTTGGGCGACGACATCGACGTGGCGCGCGACGATGGCAATTCGACGCTCAAGATGGGCAACATCGCCAAGTCGCTGGTCGGCTCGCTGATCCCGTTCGGTGGCGTAATCCGCGAAATCAGCGGAGCCAACGCCCAGCAGCGCAAGTGGAACGAGGCGATTTACGCAGGATCGGTGCGCCGCGCCTATCTCAAGGGCGTGGGCGAGCAGCGCGGCTGCAAATACCCTGCGCGCGCGGCAAGCCCCAAGGACGTTTCAGCCCTGTGGTCCGCGCGTGAAGCGGCCGAGGCCAAGGCCGAAAGCGACAAGAAGGGCGACAGCAAGAAGGACGAGGACAAGAAGTCGTCAAAATCGAAGTCGGGCAACGCCGATCCGATCCGCTTCGAAAGCAAGCCAGTCGTCCAGAAGGCTGACTGACAGCCAGCCCCGACCCGCTACTGTTCAGCCTTTGGCCTTGAGTTTGGCCATTTCAGCGTCGAGTTCCTCAAGCACCTGCTTGCGGATCTTGTCTGACAGCGTCTTGTCGCCGGCGATTTCCTCGCGCGCCTGACGAATGCCGGCGAGCGCTTGGGCCATGGCATGCTTCTCGATGTCTGCCTCATTACCGCAAGTGCGGATCCGCACGCGGGTGACCTTGCCGTCGTTTTCTTCGGAAGCGTCGACGTTGGCGTAGGCATTCTTGCCCCGGCAATGCGGCCCGTCCTCGGAAACGATGTCGGTCACGCCTTCGCTTTCGCCGTCGATCACGATGACGCGCTGTATGCGGCGTTCGCCCTTGCCGGCGAGCGGCGGGGCCGGAGGCATGGGCGGAACGGGCGGAATGCTTGCCTCGGCGCGGGCGATCTTGGCCTCCACGTCGACATCCGACATGGGCTTGTCGCTCTTGAACACGAAGGTCTTGCCATCGCGGGTGACGGTGCGGACGTAGTCCTGGCCATCCGCACCGCCATGCCTTTCGACGATGACGATTTGCTGCTCCATGCCCGGCGCAGGCGGCGCTGGCGGTGCGGGGGGTGACGGCGGAGCCGGAGGTGCGGGTGGCGCGGGCGGAGCCGGTGGCGTCGGCATGTCCGTCATGCCTTGGGCCATCGCGCCCGCCGCGCTGACGATCAGGGCAGCCCCTGCAATCAAGGCCCACTTCGCACGCTTGGTACCAATGTTCATCGAACTGCCTCCCCAGGCTGCCCGTCGTGCGGGCCAGAAATGACTGATGCCGGAGTATTCCTACCCCGGCATCACATCATTCAATGATCGACAAACGTCTGGCCCTGTTGGACCAGCGTCAGGTCAGTACACGCGCTTCTTCGGCTTGATGTACTCGACGTCGTCGGTCAGCGTGTATTCGTGGACCGGGCGGTAGTCGAGGCGGACCTCGCCGCCCTTGCCGCCCCAGCCATTGAACCAGGCTGCGGTGTGCTTCATCCACTCGGCATCGTTGCGATCGGGGAAATCCTCGTGCGCATGCGCGCCGCGGCTTTCCTTGCGGTTGTAGGCCGAATGCATGGTGACCGAAGCCTGGCTGATCAGGTTGTCCAGCTCGAGCGTCTCGACAAGGTCCGAGTTCCAGATCAGCGAACGGTCGGACACGTGAATGTCTTCCATGCGCTTGTAGGTGTTGGCGAGCTTGACCTTGCCTTCGGCCATCAGCTCGTCGGTGCGGAACACCGCGGCGTGGGCCGACATCGTGCGCTGCATCTCGACGCGAACCTCGGCCGTAGGCGAGCCGCCCTTGGCATGGCGGAAGTGATCGAGGCGGGTCAGCGCGAGGTCCGCGCTGTCCTTGGGCAGCGAGTTGTGCGACGTGCCCGGCTTGATCAGCTCCTTGAGGCGCAGGCCGGTAGCGCGGCCGAACACGACAAGGTCGATCAGGGAGTTCGAGCCGAGGCGGTTGGCGCCATGAACCGAAACACAGGCCGCTTCACCCACCGCGAACAGGCCGGGAACTACCGTTTCGGGGTTGCCGTCAGCACCGATGGTGACCACTTCGCCGTGGTAGTTACAGGGGATGCCACCCATGTTGTAGTGGACGGTCGGAACCACCGGCAGCGGCTGGCGGGTCAGGTCGACGCCGGCGAAGATCTTGCCGCTTTCGGTGATGCCCGGCAGACGCTCGGCCAGGACGCCCGCATCGATGTGATCGAGGTGCAGGTAGATGTGGTCCTTGTGCGGGCCAACGCCGCGGCCTTCGCGGATTTCCATGGCCATCGAACGCGAGACGACGTCACGCGAGGCGAGGTCCTTGGCCGAGGGTGCATAGCGCTCCATGAAGCGCTCGCCCTCGGAGTTGGTGAGGTAACCGCCCTCGCCGCGTGCGCCTTCAGTGATCAGCACGCCTGCGCCGTAGATGCCGGTCGGGTGGAACTGCACGAATTCCATGTCCTGCAGCGGGAGCCCTGCGCGCAGGACCATGCCGCCGCCGTCACCGGTGCAGGTGTGAGCCGAGGTAGCCGTGAAGTACGAACGGCCGTAACCGCCGGTTGCCAGCACGACCGCGTGGCTGCGGAAGCGGTGGATCGAGCCATCGTCCATGCAGAGCGCGATCACGCCACGGCATTCACCGTTCTCCATGATCAGATCGATCGCGAAGTATTCGATGAAGAAGTCCGCGTCGTACTTCAGCGACTGCTGATACAGCGCGTGAAGCATGGCGTGGCCGGTACGGTCAGCCGCGGCGCAGGTGCGCTGCACCGGCGGGCCTTCGCCCATGTTCTGCATGTGGCCGCCGAACGGGCGCTGGTAGATCGTGCCTTCGGGATTGCGGCTGAACGGCACACCGGCGTGCTCGAGTTCATAGACCGCAGCCGGAGCTTCGCGCACCATGTATTCGATGGCGTCCTGGTCACCCAGCCAGTCCGACCCCTTGACGGTGTCGTACATGTGCCAGGTCCAGTGGTCGGGCGAGTTGTTGCCGAGCGAGGCGGCGATGCCGCCCTGTGCCGCCACGGTGTGCGAGCGGGTCGGGAAGACCTTGGTGATGCAGGCGGTGCGCAGGCCGGCCTGGGCCGAACCCATGGTGGCGCGCAGGCCCGAACCGCCGGCACCGACGACGACAGTGTCGTAGGTGTGGTCGATGATCTTGTAGGCAGGCTGAGTCGTCATGTCTTATGCGCCCCGAGCGCAATGCGCAGAACCGAAAGGATGCCGAAGGCAGCAGCCGCGAAGGGCACTGCATTGACCAGAAGCCAGGCGACGACCTTGCCGCCTTCTTCATGGACATAATCTTCGAGCATGACCTGCACGCCCATACGGGCATGGGTGAAGGTGTTGATCATGATCAGGATCAGCGCGATCGACGGCAGCGGGCGCGCCACCCAGCCGCGCACCGTGGCGTAGCTGTAGTCCGGCAGCAGCGCGAGGCTGACGATCAGGAACGTGATCAGGACGAGATTGCCCACGGCCGTCAGGCGCTGCGTGAGCCAGTGATGGGTGCCTTCGTGGCTGGAGCCCAGCCCGCGAACGCGACCGATGGAGGTGCCGTTACCCATGAGATGCCTCTCTAGCTAAGGTTCGTGCCGGCGCTCAGCGCAGCAGCACGAAGGCCCAGAATGCGACGGTCAGAAGGACCGAGATGACGATCGTCAGGCTCGACCAGCGGGCGTTGGTTTCCAGCTCGTACCCGGCCCCGATGTCGAGGATCAGGTGGCGGATGCCCGATGCGGCGTGCTGGAAGAAGGCCCAGGTCAGGCCGACAAGCACGATCTTGCCGAGAATCGCTGTGACCGTCTGCAGGCCGCCGCCGGTGCCGAGCCACACGTAATCGAGGAAGGTCTGATAGGCCGAAGCCCCGCTTGCCAGCGCACCGATCCACCACAGCAGAAGCCCCAGGCCCGCGAACGCAAGGCCGTTGCCGGTGATGCGGTGCAGGATCGAAACCAGCATGGCCGGGCCCCAGCGCCAGATCTGGAGATGCGGAGAAATCGGCCGTGCCTTGCGCGCCTGCGCCATGAACATACCCCCTCGACTAGGTACAAGGATCGCGGAAAGGACAGCCCCCGCGACGGATTGCGAGTCCTATTAGTCGAAAAGACCGCCTGCGCAAGCGTATGCGGGATGTAAAAAAGGACAGCCGGTTGCACTCGCCCAGCGCGGTGCCTAGACGGCCTTGCATGAGCCTAACTCTCGTCCTGCTGGCCGCAACTGCGGCGACGCCCCCGCCCCGCCTGCCCGGTCCGATGCCGTTGCGCTCGCGCGGTCATGCGAAGACAAGGATGGCTTCTCCGATCCCGCACCGCCCGCCCGTGTCTTCGGCAATGCATGGTATGTCGGCACTTGCGGGGTGACGGTCCTGTTGATCACAGGTCCGCAGGGACACATTCTGGTCGATGCCGGGATGGAGGATGCCGTACCTCAGGTGCTCGCCAACGTGCGGAAGCTCGGCTTCAACCCGAAGGACATCGGCCTGATTGTTTCCAGCCATGAACACTTCGATCACGTCGGCGGGCTGGCTGCGTTGCAGAAGGCAACGGGCGCGCGAGTGGTGGCAACCGCCGAAGCGGCCAAGGTCATCCGCAGCGGCAAGATCAGCCCCGCTGATCCGCAGGCGCAGGAAATCCATGGCAGCCCCCCTGCCCGCGTCGACTTCATTCTCAAGACCGGTGACGTGTTCAGCATCGGTCCGCTGAAGATCACCGCCTTCGCCACGCCCGGCCACACCGAAGGTTCGACCAGCTGGCACTGGAAATCGTGCGAGGGCAACGACTGCCGCACGATCACCTACGTCGACAGCCTGACCGCGCTGCCGCTCGGCACCTACCGCTTTGCCGATCACCCCGAGCGCGTTGCGATGTTCCGCAAGACCTTCGCGCAAGTCGAGGCGCTGGAGTGTGGCATCCTGCTGACGCCGCATCCCTCTGCCAGCGCGATGTTCGAGCGGATGAGCGGCGCGGCGCCCTTGGCCAGCCCGGACGCCTGCAGGGCACTGGTGGCTGGCGCGCGGGACCGTCTGGAAAAGGCACTTGCGAAATGAGTTGGAAAGTCACCGTCTTCGCGCCGCGCGACGTCGTTCAGGCTGCGCTGATCGCGCATGAGGACGCTTGGGACTGGGACCACGACATCGTCATCGCCGGCAGCGAGATCGCCGAGGACAGGCCCGAGGACTGGCAGCTCGAAGCATGGCTCGACCGCAAGCCGACCAAGGCCGACCAAAACGCCATCGCCGACCTGTTCGAGGGCACTCCGCCCAAACTGAACATCGAGAAGCTGCCCGAGACTGACTGGGTGACGCTGAGCCAGCAGGGCGTCGAGCCGATCCGCGAGGGTGTGTTCCATGTCCACACGCCGGAATACCCGCCGCTCCATCAGCGCGGCGTTCGGGACTTCGTCATTCCCGCAAGCCAAGCGTTCGGTACCGGCCAACATGCTACGACAGCGGGTTGCCTCGCCATGCTGAGCCACATGAAGCGGCAGGGCGTGACCGTGCGCAACCTTGCCGATATCGGCACAGGCACCGGTCTGCTCGGCTTTGCCGGGCTGCATCTGTGGCCAAGGGCGCGCGCCATCGCCAGCGACATCGATGCGGTCTGCGGGCCGGTGGTGGCGGAGAACGCGGCCAACAACGGGATTCCGCTCGGCAATGGTGCCGGGCGCATGGCAATGGTCATTGCCGCCGGCATGGATCATCCGATGCTGGAAGCGGCTGGCCCTTACGACCTGTTGATCGCCAACATCCTGGCCGGCCCGCTGGTCGAACTGGCCCCCGAGTTTGCCCGCGCCGTCGTGCCCGGTGGCAGCGTTCTTCTGGCAGGGTTGCTGGAGACGCAGGAAGCCACGGTGCGCGCGGCCTATCGCAAGGCGGGCTTGCGACTGGCGGCGCGGATGGTGCGGGGTGACTGGTCCATCCTGTGGCTGCGACGGCGGGCGGCGGGTAGCGTTCGCTCAAGCCGGGTGGGCGTGCTGCCCGAATGGTCTAAACGCTGGTAGTGCGCAACGGGGCTTGTGCATCGCCCGCTCTCGTTTAATCATCCGATTAAGGTGGGAGATGCGCGATGACCTATGAAACCTTCACCATCCAAAAGCGCGGCGCGGCCGACTGGGTGACGCTCAACCGGCCGGAGGTGCTCAACGCCATTTCACTGCAGATGGTGCGTGAGCTTTCGGACTATTTCGGCAAGCTGTTCCATGACCGCGATGCCCGCGTCGTCGTGCTGCGCGGCGCTGGCAAGGCGTTCTGCGCCGGGCTCGACATCAAGGAGCGCGCGGAGAACCGCGAGGAAATCCCGTTCGCGGGCGGCTTCAGCTTTCAGGGCTACCTCGCCGACGTCTATATCAAGATGCGGCGCTGCCCGCAGCCGATCGTGAGCCTCGTTCACGGCGCGGCCTGCGGCGGCGGTTTTTCGTTCGTGCTGGCGTCGGACATTCGGGTTGCGGGCACAAGCGCGAAGATGAACGCCGCCTACATCAAGCTCGGGCTTTCGGCATGCGACATGGGCTGCAGCTACTTCCTGCCGCGCCTTGTCGGCACTTCGGTGGCAAGCGAGCTAATGTTGACCGGTCGCTTTATCCATGCACCGCGGGCGCTGGCGACCGGCCTGGTTTCAGAGGTCGTGGCTGACGACCAGCTCGAAGCAGTCGGTCAGACGTATGTCGACGATTTGCTGGCAGCTTCGCCCATGGGCCTGAGGATGACCAAGGAGGGCCTCAACCTGGCGATTGATGCGCCGAGCCTCGAAGCGGCGATGGCCATCGAGAACCGCAACCAGTTGATGACTGCCGCCAGTCCTAATTTCCGCGAGGGAATGCAGGCGTTTCTGGAGAAACGTAAGCCGAGCTACGCGCCGGAGTGAGCCGCCAGGGTATCGCGCAGCAATATCAAAGCGGCGCTGGTGAAAGCCAGCATGTTGGCAAGCCGGTCGTCGCTCTCCGTGGTCACTCGCACCGAGGCCTCGATCCCGTCAGGCCCGACGACGCCAATCGCGCTGGTACCGGAAGCAACGCCCAAGGGGTGTGAACTGCCGCCGGAAGCGCCGGTTTCGGCGATGGCCCAATCGGAACCGTAGCGCTCGCGCATCAGCCGCGCTTGCGCCAGAGCATAGTCTTCCTGCGCCGAAGTGTAGCCGCGCAATGAGCCCGGTGCGTGGCCGAGCACCATGCGCCGCCCCTTGAGCGTGTAGATCACCCCGCCACCAAGGTAGAACGCCGACGCGCCGGGCATGGCGAGCAGGCTTGCCGAGATCAGGCCTCCGGTTGAGCCATCGACGACGGCGATGGTTTCCTGCCTTTGCTTCAGCAGTGCTCCCGCTTCAGCGCCGACTGCGGCCAACACCTCCAGCATCAGCCCGCAGCCTTCACGATTTCGGCCCAGGAGGCTTCATCGATCACGTCGATGCCGAGTGCGGCGGCCTGCTTCAGCTTGGAGCCTGCACCGGGTCCTGCCACGACGAGGTCGGTCTTGGCCGAGACCGAGCCAGCCGCGCGCGCGCCGAGGGCTTCGGCCTGCGCCTTGGCTTCATCGCGGCTCATGGTTTCGAGCTTGCCGGTGAAGACGATGGTCTTGCCGGCCACGGCGCTGTCCTTTGTCTCGACCACATAAGGCGGTGGGGAGACTTCCGAGAGCAGGTCTTCCCAGACGGCGATGTTGTGCGGTTCGTGGAAGAAATCACCCAGCGCTTCGACGACGACCGGGCCGACGCCTTCGATGGAGAGGAGGTCTGCAGTCGCTTCCCCGCCTTCCCGTGCAGCAATGGCCGCCTCGCGCAGGGCCGGCAGCGTGACGAAGCGCTTCATCAGATCGCGGGCGGTGACCGCGCCGACGTGGCGGATGCCGAGGCCGAACAGCAGGCGGGCCGCGTCCGGCTGGCGCTTCCCTTCGATCGCTGCCAACAGGTTGTCCACAGACTTGTCCTTCCAGCCTTCGCGCCCGACGATGTCACTGCGGCGCTTGCGCAGGCGGAAGATGTCAGCCGGGCTTTCAAGCCAGCCGAGCTGGAAGAACTCGATGATCGTCTTCTCGCCCAACCCTTCGATATCGAGCGCGGCGCGGCTGACGAAGTGCTTGAGGCGTTCGACGCGCTGGGCCGGACAGATCAGGCCGCCGGTGCAGCGCACGTCGACCTCGCCTTCCTCGGCAACGGCTTCGGACTGGCATTCGGGGCAGTGGTCGGGGAAGTGGTAGGCTTCGCGCGGTTCCTCGCGGGTCAGGTTCTCGACCACCTGCGGGATGACGTCGCCCGCGCGCTGGAGCACGATGCGATCGCCGACGCGCAGGCCCAGACGCCCGATCTCGTCGCGATTGTGGAGCGTGACGTTGGTGACAGTAACGCCGCCGACGAGCACCGGCTTCAGACGACCCACCGGCGTCAGCTTGCCGGTGCGGCCAACCTGGATATCGATGGCTTCCAGCGTCGTCTCGGCCCGTTCAGCCGGGAACTTGTGGGCGATCCCCCAGCGCGGGGCCTTGGCCACGAAGCCAAGCCGCTCCTGCCAGTCGAGCCGGTCGACCTTGTAGACGACGCCATCGATGTCATAGGGCAAGTCTGCGCGCTGTTCGCCGATGCGGCGGTAATGCGCGACCATTTCAGCCGCGGATGAGCAGCGGACCAGCAGTGGCGAGACCGGCACGCCCCACTCGGCAATCCTGCGCATCATCTCATACTGTGTGGCGGCGGGCACCTCGCTCGCCGCGCCCCAGCCGTGGGCGAGGAAGCGCAAGGGGCGGCTGGCGGTGACGCTTGCGTCCTTCTGGCGCAGCGAACCGGCGGCGGCATTGCGCGGATTGGCAAAGACCTTGTCGCCCGCTTCGGCCTGCCGGGCATTGAGCGCAAGGAAGTCGGCCTTGGCCATGTAGACCTCGCCGCGGATCTCGAAGACAGCGGGCACATCGAACAGACCTGCGCCCTTCAACTCCTGCGGAATGTCGGCGATATGCGCGACGTTGGCCGTGACGTCCTCGCCCACCTGCCCGTCGCCACGCGTGGCGGCGCGGACCAGCCTGCCGTTCTCGTAGCGGAGCGAGCAGGACAGGCCGTCGATCTTGTCCTCTGCCGTCATGACCACTTCCGCGCTTTCGGACAGCGCGAGGAAACGGCAAACGCGGGCGACAAACTCCTCGACTTCCTCGTCGGTGAAGGCGTTGTCGAGGCTCATCATGCGAACCTCGTGGGAGACCTTGCCCAAGGGCGACGATGCCACATCGTGCCCGACCTGGGCGCTCGGGCTATCAGGCCGGATGAGGTGCGGAAACGCGGCCTCAAGCTCGGCATTGCGGCGCACCAGCGCATCGTACTCGGCGTCCGAAATCTCGGGCGTATCCTCGGCGTGGTAAAGCCGGTTGTGCCTGGCGATCTGGCGCGCGAGGCGCATTAGCTCGTTGGCGGCTTCGGCTTCGGAAATCTCGATCATCATGCAGGTCCAAGCAGCGTGGCAACCATGGGGCGGCGGGCGCGGAAGCCAAGGCTTTCATAAAGGCGGATCGCCGAGGCGTTGCTGGCGTAACTGTGCAGGTAGGGCACTTCGCCCCGCGCTGCCATGCCGGCCATAACCTTGCGGATCAGGCGCGCGGCAAGGCCCCTGCCCCGGAACTCCGGCCAGGTACAAACGCCGCTGACTTCGGCAAGGTTGGCGGCGGGGCGCATGCGCTCGCCTGCCATCGCGGCAAGGCGACCATTGATGCGTATTCCGTAGAACTGGCCGTAGCGCCACGTCTGCGCCGCCCAAGGACCGGGCTCGGTGGCCAGGGCCAGCTCCGCCATTTCTGCAGCATCCGTTTCGCCCAGTTGGATGATCTCCGGGTCATCATACGGTTCGATCGGGCCATCGGCGATCATTTGCAACAACGGCGCTACCTTCAGGACGTGCAGACCAGAAGGCGCGGCAACCGCCTCTGGTTCGACCAGCCAGATCTCCGCCCCGGCCAGGTGTTCTGCCAGGGAGTGCTCTTGACCGGGCAAGGATGCGGCAAATGGACCGTACGCCGGATCAAGGCGGCGAACCTCACCATGACCGACATCGAGCACCTTCTGGGGACCGCCCAGCGAATGCCAGACCGGGCGATCAAGCACTTCGACTTTCAGGATCGTGTCCGGCTCGCTCACGCCCGCTCCAGCAGGCGGTCGGCCTGCGCGCGCGCCTCGGCCGTCACTTCGGCGCCCGAGAGCATTCGGGCGATTTCTTCCTTGCGGGCCGCGTCGTCAAGCAGGCTGACCGAGGTGCGGGTGACAGTGCCTTCGGAGGACTTGGCGATCATGTAGTGCCGGTCCCCGCGCGCCGCGACCTGCGGGCTGTGCGTCACGGCAAGCAGCTGTCCGCCGCTGGCCAGACGCGAAAGACGATCGCCGATCGCGCTGGCCACGGCACCGCCGACGCCGCGGTCAATTTCGTCGAATATGATCGTCGCTGCACCGCCCTCTTCGGCGAGCGCGACCTTCAGCGCGAGGATGAAGCGCGAGAGTTCGCCGCCCGAGGCGATCTTGCCGAGCGGGGCGAAATCCGCACCAGGGTTGGTCGAGATCAGGAATTCGACGGCATCGATCCCGCCTGCGCCCCAGCGGTCCTCGGGCAGTCTCAGGACCGCGGTGTGGAACTTGGCGGCGTCGAGCTTGAGCGGGGCCAGTTCGGCCGCAACCGCCTTGTCCAGCCTGCGCGCAGCTTCGGCACGCTGGACCGAAAGCGTCTCGGCCTTGGCCTGATAGTCCAGCGCCGCCTCACGCGCGGTCCTTTCGAGACCAGCGATCTGGGCCTCGCCCCCTTCGATAGCGTCGAGCGCAGTGCGCATCTCGGTTATCTTGTGGGGGAGCTCATCAACCGTGCAGCCGTGCTTGCGGGCAGCGGCGCGCAGGTCGAACAGGCGCGTCTCGATGCGGTCAAGCAGCGCGGGGTCGTGGGCCAGCGCTTCGGCGGCGCGGGCCAGCTTGTCCTCGGCCTCGCTCGCCTCGATGACCGCCCGGTCCAGCGCCTCAAGCGCTTCGGCCAGCAGCGGGTGCTCAGTGGCGATGCGGTCAAGCCGGCGGGCAGCGCTGCGCAGCGTGGCAAGGGCGGAGTCCGAACCTTCCCACAAGCGCTGCAGTTCGACGAGGTCGCCCGAAAGCCGCTCACCCTTCTGCATATCGGCGCGCTGGCCGGCAAGTTCGTCCTCCTCGCCGATAACCGGAGCAAGGGCAGTGAGTTCGGCCAGATGAGCGAGCAGCAGGTCCTGCTCTTCGGCAGCGCGCGAAACTGCGGCACGGGCAGAGTGGAGCGCATCCTCGGCCTTGCGCCACTTGGTCCATGCCGCATCGACGCCTGCCGCGTCTGCTCCGGCGTAACGGTCAAGCAGGGCGCGGTGGCCGCGTGCGTTCACGAGGCCACGATCATCGTGCTGGCCGTGCAGTTCGACCAGGCTCCGCGCCAGTTCGCGCAGCAGGGCGACGCCGACCGGCTGGTCATTGATGAAGGCCTTGGAGCCGCCGTCAGCGCGGACCCGGCGCTTGATGATCAGCGGCTCACCCGGTTCAACCTCGATCTCGGCCTCGTTCAGCGCGGCGCGGATCGCAGCGGGCATCCGGTCAAATTCGAATGTGGCAGTGACGCTGGCTTGATCTTCGCCGCTGCGAACGAGGCCGCTGTCGGCGCGATCGCCCAGAATAAGGCCCAGTGCATCGAGCAGGATCGATTTGCCGGCGCCGGTTTCGCCCGTCAGCACGCCAAGCCCGCTGGCAAAGCTGAGATCGAGCGCCTCGATGAGCACGACATTGCGGATCGACAGGCTGGTGAGCATCGCGCGATTCTCTAGCCGGTTGTGGCGCGCTCGTCCACGCACGCTGAAGCGTTTCGTTCTCCACTTGTTTCATTCGAGTGACAGCGTGCCACACGGCCGCAACGCGAATCCGCCAATGAGCTGTGCAGATGGAGAAAGGTTCGCTCATGGCATCGCATGCGAAACTCGACGGCAAGACGCCGTTCAAATCCGCCGCAGATCTGATTTCGTCTGCTCCCGCCTGGCTGGATCTGCCCGAACCACGCGGCTTCAGGCCCAAGCGCCGCCTGCGCACGGTGTGGATTTCCGACGTTCACCTCGGCACGCGAGGGTGCAACGCTCCGATGCTGCTGGATTTCCTTGCATCCATCGAATGCGAGACGCTCTACCTTGTCGGCGACATTGTCGACGGCTGGCGGCTGAGCAAGGGCTGGTACTGGCCCGATGCCCACAATGAAGTGATCCGGCGCATCCTCAAGATGGCGCACCGCGGCACGCGCGTGATCCTGATAGCTGGCAATCACGACGAGATGCTGCGCCCCTATGCCGGCATGAGCTTTGGCGGGGTGGAACTGGCTCTCGAGACAATTCACGAGACCGCCGACGGACGTCGCCTGCTGGTCACCCATGGGGACGGGTTCGACGGCGTGGTGCTCTATGCACGCTGGCTGGCGTTCCTTGGCGACAAGGCCTATTCGTTGCTGCTGCGCGCCAACGTGCTGTTCAACATTGCGCGCCGGCACCTCAAGATGCCGTACTGGTCGCTATCGGCATACCTCAAGAAGAAGGTCAAGAACGCGGTCCAGTTTGTCTGCGACTTCGAAGAAGCAGTGGCGCATGCGGCGCGGGACATGGGCGTCGATGGCGTCGTTTGCGGGCACATCCACTGCGCCGAGATCCGCCAGATCGGCGACGTGACCTACTACAACGATGGTGACTGGGTGGAGAGTTGCACGGCTCTCTCCGAAGAGTTCGACGGCAGCATGTCGATCATCGACTGGGCCGAGGACACGCGCCGCGCAGCTGCAGTCAAGGCCGCATTGAAGCCCATTCCGCAGCTTGAGGAGGAACCGGCATGAGGATCGCGATCTGCACCGATGCCTGGCATCCGCAGGTGAACGGCGTCGTCAGGACTCTGGCGGCAACGGTCGATCGCCTCATCGCCCGAGGTCACGAAGTCGAACTAGTAACGCCAAGCCAGTTCCTGACGATGCCGCTGCCGGGCTACAGCGAGATCCGCCTTGCCATGCTTCCCCGGTTCGGCACGCGACGCACCTTGGCAGACTTCGCTCCCGACGTGGTGCATATCGCCACGGAAGGTCCGATCGGATGGAGCGCAAGGGGCTGGTGCAAGGCCAACAACGTGCCGTTCACCAGCGCCTTCCACACCCGCTTTCCCGAATATGCAGCTGTCCGCACCGGCTTGAAACCCGAACGCTTCTGGCCGGTCATGCGGCGCTTTCACGGTGCCAGCCGCGCGGTGCTGGTATCAACGCCAACTTTGGCGGCAGAGCTGGCCGGCCACGGCGTGACCCAGACCCGGCTCTGGACGCGCGGCATAGATCGGGATCGTTTCCGTCCCAATCTTGAACCTCTGCCCGAACTGGCGGATCTGCCCCGCCCGATCATGCTGAATGTCGGTCGCGTCGCGATCGAGAAGAACCTGACGGCATTTCTCGATGCGGATGTAGCAGGCACGAAAGTGATCGTCGGAGACGGCCCAGCGCTGGCAAAACTGAAGGCACAGTATCCTGCGGCGGTCTTTCTCGGCGCGCGCCATGGCGAGCAACTGGCGAGGGCCTATGCTTCGGCCGATGTCTTCGTGTTTCCGAGCAGGACCGATACCTTCGGCCTTGTCATGATCGAAGCTCTTGCCTGCGGATTGCCGGTCGCAGCCTATCCCGTGCCGGGGCCGCTTGATATCATCGGGCGTGATGGCCACGGCCCGTCCAGCGACCTGCCAATGCAGATCGGCGCTCTGGACGAAGACCTTGGCCTGGCGATCCGGAAGGCCTTGCGCTGTGATCGGATCGGCGCGGCCGTCCAAGGTGCACGATACAACTGGGACCGCGCGACCGATCAGTTCCTCGAGGCCGTGGGCGATGCCATACGCGAGCCCAGCGCATATGCGTTCGCCTGAAGCCATGTAATCAGACAAAAGGCGGTGGCATCTATCGAGGATGCCATGCTATGGGCGCGGTCACGGAGACCCACCCCAATGCTTGCAGATGCCCCGCCCCAACCTGTTGTAATTGCGTCGGAAACGCCCGAAGTCACAGCCTCGCGTGAATTGCCGGCAGGTGTGGCGGATCTGATTGACGCAACACTGGCGTCAGGCAATCGCGCCGATGCGGAAGCCGTCATTCGTGCTGCCAAGCTTGCATTCCCGAGTGCCGCAGAAGCGATTGACGAGAGAGTGGCCACGCGCAAATCGTCCAGCTTTGCGCTGGTTGCGGCACCAGCCAGCAGGCAAGGCGAACCCAAAAAGTCAGAGGCCGCGGCGACACCCGCAAAAGAACCGAAAATTGCCGGCGAAGGGGAAGCCGGCGCATTTGCCAACACCGGCAATGCTCCGGGCATCGGACTGGTTGGCGGCTTCAAGCTGCTGGCCGAGGGCGCCAACTGGCGCATCGCCACCACTGCCCGAGCAGACTACCAGGAAACGGCGGACGTGGTCACCCGCGAACAATATCGCTTCTCGGCAGAGCCAAACTACAAGTTCGACAGCCGAGGCTATCTCTACGGCCTCGGCCAATTCGAGCAGGACCGCTTTCAAGGCTTTGCCTCGCGCTACAGCATTTCGGGCGGGCTGGGCTACAGTCTGCTGAAAGCCGATGATGCCAAGCTGAGCATCAAGGCGGGACCGGCGTGGCGCGTTACAAACCCGGTGGAAGGCGAGCGTGAATCCGTCGTGGCGGGGCTGGCATCGCTGGAAGCGAAGATCAAGCTGACGCCGAGCCTCGAATACAGCCAGGATGCCAATGCCTATTTCGATGCGCATGGCAGCACGTTTTATACCTTGGCGGCTCTCGACTCACGGCTGATCGGCAAGCTCAAGGCCCGGCTATCGTACATGGTGCAGCACGAAACCGCACCGGAACTCGGCCGGCTTGGCACGGATACGACGAGTCGGCTGACGCTGGTCTACGGGTTCTGAAGCGCCGTCAGGCGGCGGTGGTGCCCGGGGCGTGCTTGTTCATCAGATCGAACGAGCGCTCATACCACTTGCTGCCCGGATAATTGGTGCCCAGCACCGCTGCAGCCTTCTGCGCCTCTTGCGGCAAGCCGAGCGAGAGGTAGCTCTCGACCAGCCGGTAAAGCGCTTCGGGCGTGTGGCTGGTGCTCTGGTATTTTTCAACCACAGTACGGAAACGGAGCGTCCCGGCCAGCCACTTGCCGCTGCGCTGGTACATGCGGCCGATCTCCATTTCCTTGCCGGCAAGGTGATCGTTGATCAGGTCGATCTTGAGCCGTGCATCGGCAGCGTAATCGGTGTTGGGGTAGCGGCGCACCAGCTCGTTCATGGCGGTCAACGCCTGCTGCGTGATCTTCTGGTCGCGCGTGACGTCTGAGATCTGCTCGTAATAGCAGAGAGCGACGAGGTAGTAGGCGTAGGGCGCGTCCTTGTTGCCGGGGTGAATCGACAGGAAGCGCTGGGCCGACTGAACCGACTTCGAGTAGTCCCGGGCAACATAATAGCTGAACGCGCTCATCAACTGGGCGCGGCGTGCCCATGGCGAATAGGGATGCTGGCGCTCGACCTCGTCGAACAGGGCGGCTGCCTGCTTCGAATCACCACGGTCAAGCCGGTCCTTCGCAGCGGCGTAGAGCGTATCGACGTCGCGCGCGACGTAGGCCACGTCCTTCTTCTTGTTTCCCCGCCCGCGCAGCCGGCAGTCACGCCCATGGCGACGGTAGCGGCGGCGAGGACGGCGAAGCGCAACGGGCGGCGCATATCGAGGACGGTCATGCCGACCCTATAGCCAGCCGGTTCCTGAACGCCAAGTGAAGTTGCGGTCTTTTACGCCTCGGTGAAAGGAGGCTCGACCGCAATCGGATCGGCCAGCGTCATGCGATCGAGAATAGCTGCCGTTTCATCGCGCAATTGCAGCATCAAACCGCGCAACCGGCACTCGGCCTCGGGCAGGCAATTGGTGCAGGTTTCGTGAGCGTTCCGCGCCGCGCAAGGCACCAGCGCAAGGCTGCCGCGTGTCAGCCGGATGATGTCACCATAGCGGATATCGACCGGCGGAAGCGCCAGTTCGTATCCACCGTCCCTCCCCCGGTGAGAGATGACGATCCCTTCCCGCGCCATTTCGGAGAGGATGACGGTGAGGAATTTGCGCGGGATGTTCTGCGCCTCGGCGATGGCATCGAGACGCACGGGCCCCTGTCCGAACGTGTCGGAGAGATGCTGAAGCGCCCGGATAGTATATCGCGTCTTTTGCGAGAGCATGAGAAAGACATGAACACTCGAACGCGAATGTCAACGCGCTTGGTAGAATTACTGGTGGGGTCTTCTGCACTTTACCGTTAGTCCAGCCCGGTTCCTTCGAGGAACCGGGCCAGCGCATTCCTCGCCCGTCACAAAGGCAACGCGCGGTTCACTTTGCCTCGGCAGTGCTTTCCACGAAATCAAGCCGGGCACGATAGGGGTCTTCAACATGCTTCGCACCCCCTTCGGCGATAAGCATGACCTTGGTGTCGTCAGCGGTAGCGGCCGGCCACGCCGGTCCCGGCGTTCCGTGGGTTGCGAAATCGATCCACAGCTTGTGCGTGGCGGTCGCGACCGCTTGCTCGCCCGGGACCATCTTCCATTGCGTGCGGGCCGCGACAGTGTCGAAAACATAGGGCAGTTCGCTGGCGTGCGGCGCACCACCCATGGCCTTGCGGAAATCCGGATGCGCATAGGCGAACCGATACAGGAATGCCGCCTGCCCCCGCTTTGCCAGGGCCCTTGCCACGGCACGTGCCGGTTCGATGAACGTGCGATCAGCGCTGGTCATGACCGCGACCTGCAAAGGTGCGCCGTCGCCAGTCGGATCATAGAGCTTTCGCGCCTCTGCCTCCCGTTCGCCGTAGCTGGCAAATATCTTGGCCTTATCGGTACCGAAGGGAAGCCCGTCTGCTGAGTTTGCGCCGACCATGATCGGAACCCTGGCATAGAGTCCGGCGGCGATTGCCTCGACAGGACTGCCGAAAATGGTCCGGGCATCGACCATCGGTCCGGAATAGGAGGGCTGCGACATGGTCATCATTGAAAGATCACCTGTGACCTTCTCCGCCGGCAAGGCCCGCAGCGCTGCAGCGTCGAGACCGGCGGCAAAAGCCTCACCGGCCTTGGCTGCACCTGCAATGGTTGGCGTCGGCAAGGAGCGTTCGCGCCCGGCACCGCTCTCTATGATGACCTTCTGGAACAACCCACGCGCCTCGGGAGCCTGCAGCAGCATATGCATCGACATGCCGCCTGCGCTTTCTCCGAAAACGGTGACGTTCGCCGGATCGCCGCCAAATCTATCGGCATTGGCCTTCACCCAGCGGAGCGCCGCGATCTGGTCGAGATAGCCGAAGTTGCCGCCGTACCTTTCAGCCGCCAAGGCCGGGTGCGCAAAAAAGCCGAAGCGACCAAGGCGATAGTTCAGGCTGATCAGCACCACGCCGTCGCGCGCGAAGTTCTCGCCGGAATAAACCGCAGGCGAGGAGCCGCCGTTGACGAACCCGCCACCGTGGACCCAGACCATCACTGGCAATTTGGCCCCCGGCTTCGCCGATGCGGGTTTCCAGACGTTGACGAAAAGGCAGTCTTCCGCAGGCGTGGTTCGAATCGGTGCCGCATCGGGCGGGAATGGCGCCTGGAGGCAATCTGCCCCGTATCTGGTGGCATCGCGCACCGAGGTCCAAGACGTCGGCGGCTGCGGCTCGCGCCAGCGGTTATCCCCTACGGGAGGTGCAGCATAAGGGATGCCAAGGAAGGCCGAGACGCCGTTTGCAGCCTCAGTGCCGCGAACTGGCCCTGACGCGGTTTCAACGACGACCTCCTTGGTCACAGTCGAAGACGGCTTGGCAGCATGGCCGACACCTGAAGACAGGGCCATCATTCCTGCACCCAACGCCAGCGTTGCAATGACACGCATCCTCAATCCTTCCAGGTCTTGGCTGGCAGCTTTACCTTGACCGGCGTGCCCAGCGTTTCGGCATCCTTGCCAAGGGCGAAGGTGTATTCACCTGCCGGCATTGTCCAGCCGCCGTCCTTCCAGTCAGCAAGGATGCGCGGGTCGATGGTCAGGCTGACGTTTTGCGAAGCGGCTGCGGCAAGGTTCACGCGCTGGAACCCGGCGAGGCGGCGCTTGGCCTGTCCTGCGCGGTCGACGAGGTAAAGCTGCGCAACTTCAGCGCCCTCGCGCTTGCCGGTGTTCTTCACGGTGAAGCTGGCAGTCATGCCCTTCAGCTTGAGGCCTGTGCTTTCGAACGTCGTGTACGACAGGCCGTGGCCGAACGCGAACAGCGGCTTGGCGCCCTTTCGCGCAAACCAGCGATAGCCCACGTCCGAGCCCTCGATGTCATAATCGGACACCAGCTTGTCGCTGCCCGATGAGGGATTGCCCGAGAAGTCCGGCTCGACCCAATCGCTGCCATCGAGCCTGGGGCGCGGCAATTGCGCTTCGCTGGCCGGGAAGGTCAGCGGCAGGCGGCCCGAGGGATTGGTGTCGCCGAACAGCACCGAGGCAATCGCGGGACCGCCGCGTGCACCCGGATACCAGGCCTCGATGACGCCTGCGACCTTGTCCAGCCACGGCATCTTCACAGGGCCGCCAGTTTCCAGCACGACGATGGTGTTGGGATTGGCGGCAGCAACAGCCGCAATCAGCTCGTCCTGGCCATCGGGCAGCGACAGGTCGGGCACGTCGAGGCCTTCGGTGGTCCACTGCGTTGCAAAGATGATGGCGACTTCGGATTGCTTTGCCTTCTCCACCGCGTCGGCAATGTAGCGCCCGTCACGGAAGGTGACCTTGGCGTCCTTGGCCAGCGCCTGGATCGCGTCCATCGGGCTGGAGCGGTGGTACTGCTGGGCGATGAAGCCGGCCCACACGCCCTTGCCGCCGATCGGACGGGTCACGGCTGGGCCGCCCTCGCCATGCACCTGGCTGGATCCCGCGCCCGAGAGCACGCCGCCATCGGCATAGCCACCGATGATGGCGATGGACTTGGCGCTCTTGGCCAGCGGCAGCGCGCCGTTGTTCTTGAGCAGGACAATGCCTTGCCGCGCGACTTCCTCGGCCACTATGCCATTGGCGGCAAAATCGATCTTGCCGCCGGGCTTGGCCGGGTTCTTGTCGAGGCCCGAGGCATAGATCGCCGTCAGCACGCGGCGGTTCATGTCATCCAGACGCGCCTTCCACACAGGGTCAGCCGCCGCCTTGTCCTTGAGCTTGTCGCCGAAGAATACGCCGGGATCGAGCTGCTCGCCCGACTGCTGGTCGAGCCCCTTCAGCGCCGCCTCGATGTTCGGCACCGCGCCCCAGTCCGACATCACGAAGCCCTTGTAGCCCCACGACACTTTCAGCACCTTGTTGAGCAGCCAGTCGTTGGCGCAGGCCTGTTCGCCCCACACGCGGTTGTAGGCGCACATCACCGAGCCGGGCTGGCCCTGCTCGATGCCGATCTGGAAGGCGAGCAGGTCGCTCTCGCGCGCGGCGCCCTCGCTGATCTTGACGTCGACATACTTGCGCCCGGTCTCCTGCCCGTTCAGCGCGAAGTGCTTGATCGTGGAGATGATGTTGTTCGACTGGATGCCGCGGATCGCTGCACCCACCAGCATGCCCGAAAGCAGCGGGTCTTCGGCAAGGTATTCGAAGGTGCGGCCATTGCGCGGATCGCGCATCAGGTTGACGCCGCCGGCCAGCAACACGTTGAAGCCCTTGGCCCGCGCTTCCGATCCGATCATCGCACCCCCGCGATACATCAGGTCAGGGTTCCACGATGCGGCCTGCGCCACGCCCGAAGGCAGCGCCGTCGCCCCGTCCTTGCGGATGCCCATCACGTAGGACACGCCAAGGCTCGCGTCGGTTTCCTTGAGCGCGGGCACGCCCAGGCGCTCGATCCCCGGAATGTAGCCGGCCCCTGCAATCGCATCGGCCGGGATCGGCGGAGTCGGCCCGCCCAGCGGCAGCGGCATGATGCCATGGGTCAGCACCACCTTCTCGTCCGCCGTCATCTGACCGACCGTCGCCGCTGCACGCGCATCGGCCGCCTTCATGTCGACTGCAGAAGCTTGTTGGGCTTGGGATTCCGTCGCGCCAGCAGCCACCATCGTGCTCGCCGCCACCAAGAGGCGCCACACCTTTGACATCCATAGTCTCCTGAATTTCACAGCGGATTGACCACTCGATGGCCGAGGACCTGCCAGACTATTGGCAGCGCTGTCAAGCGTAGGAACAGAAACCCCAATCCGTAAAATAGGGTTCTTGTGGAGCGCCCGTACAAGGACTAGGTTTCAAGTTGTGAATGTTCGCACAGCGGTTTCCATCCCTGTATTGCCAAAAAGAGACGCATGACCTCCCCGACTTTTCCGGCGAGCTCCGCCCGGGCCACCATGGACGATGTGGCACGTCTTTCAGGCGTGTCGCTGAAAAGCGTGTCTCGCGTCATAAATGGCGAACCTCACGTATCGGCAACCCTGCGAGCAAAGGTCGAGGCTGCGATTGCAGAGCTCAACTATGTGCCTGATGCAGCCGCCCGCTCGCTTGCCGGATCACGCACATTCATCATCGGCCTGCTGCTGGACAATCCCAGCCCGCACTACACCATGAAAATTCAGAAGGGCGTCTATGACGTCGTACGCTCCCAGCAATATCATCTGCGCATCGACAATATCGATTCCACCGTACCGAACGCACAATTTTCTGCGCTATTGGAAGCCCTGATCCGTAACAATCGCTGCGACGGGTTCGTGCTGACCCCGCCGCTGTCGGACAATCTGCTCCTTCTCGACTTTCTCGAGGCGCGCAAGATTCGCTATGTCCGGATCGCCCCGGCGCTGGATAATGCGCGTGGTCCCGGAATTGCCATCGATGACGCTGCAGCAGCTGCTGCCATGGCCAGGCATCTGTGGGACCTTGGTCATCGCCGCTTCGCAGTCATGCGGGGGCCGGCGTCGCACCGGGCCGCAGCCCGCCGGCGAGACGGCTTCATCGCCGAACTGGAGCGGCTCGGCAACACCGCGCCGGTGATCGACGCCGATGGCGGGTTTTCTTTCGAAGGTGGAATTGCCGCCGGCGAAACCCTGATCGCCCAAAGTCCTAGGCCGACCGCCGTCTTCGCCTGCAACGACGACAGTGCTGCCGGCGTGATGGCAGCTTGCTCGAAGGCAGGCTTGAAAGTGCCGGACGACATCTCCGTCTGCGGCTTCGACGACAGCTGGATTGCGCGGTCAGTCTGGCCCTATCTGACGACCGTGTATCAGCCAATCGAGGAAATGGGCCAGGCGGCCGCAGCCCTCCTGCTCAGAAGAGACGAGCAGGAAGGCAAGATTTCCGAGCTTGGGTTTAAGCTTGTAATCAGGGATTCGACTGCCCCTCCCCCGCAGTCTCAAGCGTAACCGGGCCGATCAGCCCTGACGGGCGGAGCGCTGCATCGGCACTATACGTCGGGAACGACGTCCAGGTCACCTTTTTCGCACCGGGTTGTGCATCGCCGATCAGGCGATTGACCCATAGGTTCGCAACCTTGACCTCTACCGAGTTCACGCCATTCCGCACTGCACCGGACAGATCGACCCGGTAGGGCTTGTGCCAGGCATAGCCGACGTGCTTGCCATTGACGGATACTTCGGCGATCTCGCCCACCTCGCCGAGGTTGAGCCAAAGCGGCGCGCCAGATTTGACGCTCTTGGGCAAGACGAAGCTGCTGGTGTAGGTCGCCATGCCCGAGAAGTACCTGACACCCGGATCGGCCTGGTCGCTCAGCGATGCCAGTTTCGGCAAAGTGATTCCTGCAGGTGCGCCACGTCCTGCCTGGAAGGCGACCTGCCATGGCCGGTCCAGCTTGGCCACCGCAGTGGGCACGACCTTCTTGATCATCAAAGCGTTCGATTTGGCGGGTTTGCGGAACACGACGAAAACGGAACTCTCGGCACCTAGCGTCAGTGGGACGATCGTTTCGCCGTCTTCGATGCGGTAGGATACAGGCTCCGAACGCCCGCTATCGGCGTGCCACAGTTCCGGCTGCTTTCCGGTGATACGGAAGCGCGCCTCTACCCGCTCATCCACCGCCTTGCGGTTGTTCAGAAACCACAGATCGCCGTCACTCAAGGTGCGGTGGACGAACAGCACCTCGGCATCGGCACTGGCTCCCGACATCTGGAAGTCCGACGACACGCCCGCCTTCGCAAGTGCAGCATCGATATCGGCAGAGGCGATGACCTGCCCTGCCCCAATCCGCGTCACCGGTGAGCCAGACCACAGTTTCGCGACCAGTGCTGCGAAATCGGCATCGCCGTCTGTCAGCGCGAGCGAGCTTTCGGGCGCCTGACCGACGACGGTTGCACCCGCCTCGACCAACGCAGCGAGGCGCCGCAATGTCGCGACGGTCATGCGCCGCGTCGATCCGCCAAGCTGGATCGCCTTGTAGCGCGCCCCGCCTTTGGCGACGATCTCTCCATCCTTCACCTCGATCGCATCGAACAGCGCATCGCGATTGATGAAATCATAGGCATGGTCCTTGGGTGCGTCGGCAATCGGCTTGCGCCCATAAAGGGCCGTGATCGGTCCTTCCTCGCCGTAGAAGTAGGCAACGTCGGCAACGTTGCGGCCTGCCTGCAGGAGCAGAGAGGACCGCGCCATGTAATCGACCCACGGCCGGGCAAGTTCGGCCCATGCTTCATGGCGATTGAAAAACTGGCCGAAGATGGCCAGCGACATGCCTGGCACCTTGTCGTCAACCGGCTGGTGCACCGAAGTGTGCACGACCGGGCGGTTCACGCCGCTGGCGAACTCCAGATCAATGATGCGGCGCAATTCATTGGGAGCGTAGGCCCACGGCGCCAAGGCAGACGTCATCGATTCTGCCGCAACGATGTTCTGGCCATAGACATGCGCTACCGAGGCTGCGCCCTTCATGTCCGCGAGATAGCTGGGGTTGGGTCCGGCCTTGCGGCTGAAGGTCCACAGGGCGGCCATCGGCACATCGGCATGGCTGCGCATTGCCATGTCATCGCCAAGCGAGGGACGGTTGTCCTCGAGAGCCTCGCCATAGACCTTCAGGCCGTTCTCGTGCGCCACCTTGGCAACTGTCCCGTAGTGTTCGGATGCCATGAGATCGGCGAGAGTCTGGCGGTAATCGCGCAGGAACTTGTCCGACTGATCGCGCGTGCCCACGACCACGCCAGCCAGAGCGGGAAGGTAGGGCATCGGATCGTATCCGCGAAGTCGCTTGAACTGCTCGACCATGCGCGGCGTCCAATTGGCCGCGCCTACCTCGATGGAATCGGTCAGGAGAGCGCGAACGCCTCGCTTGCCGACGAGATCCTCACCCGCCGCATCCTTGTAGGTGCCGATGTAGTGTTCGAGATAGCGACGAACGGCATTGCCATCGAACTTGTCGACCTCAAGACCCGTCGCCTCAGGCGGGGCGGGATGATTGGTTGTGCCAAGCAGGCTCGACCCAAAGCGGATCACACGCCACCGCCCCTTTGGCGGCGTCCAATCGAGCGAGCCATCGGGGCGCATCTTGCCTGTCAGGTCGATGACCCTCGAAGGATCAACGCCGACGGCACCCCTGTCTGGTTCGCCGAGCGCATCGTAATCCCGTGCGATCGCAAAGCCCGCCTTGGCTTCGAACTGGTCAACGGCGATTTCGGAAGTCAGGCGAAATTGCTTGATCTCGAGCGGCGCCTTCGCGCTCGCCGCGATCATTTCGACAAAGCCGCCTGCAATGGCACCAGGCGCAGGATCGCCCATATTGGAGCCGTTGAACGGCAAGGGCATAAAAACCAGACGGAAATGACGCGCTGTCACCGGCTTGAAACTGACGGTCGACGGCGCGCCGGTGACCGGTAGGCTTGCGACAGGCTGCCATGCGGTGCCGTCGATGCTGGACTCGAGGCGAATGTCGAGCGTCGGCCCCGCGAACATGCTTTTCGCGCCGGGAATGGCAATCGTCGCAGAGCGTATCGTCTGCGGCTTGGCGTAGCTCGCCACCAAGGTTGTCGGCGCCTCTGCCGGACCACGGGGCAGGGTCACGCCAGTCTGCAGGCTGGCATCCGCCAGTTCCGCGGCAGAGATCGGCTTGCCCCCCGAACTGAAGGCGGGAAGCACGTCTGCCGCTGCCGTGTCCGGCAGCGCGAGCACCGCAATATCGCTATACAGCTCGGGAGCCTTGAAGCCATGCTCGCCGGTGATCGCAGCCAGCGGATCTGAATCCGGCATGTCCAGAAAAGGCCCGGTGGTGACCGGAGGCATCGGCAACTTGCCCGTGAACCGCTTTCCACCCTGAAGGCGCGTTTCTGCCCAAACGACCTTTTTCAGCCCATCTTCAGGCTTCACCCACGGGCCGCCGGTTTCCGACCAACCCGGTGAAGCCGCGATGGCGAGCTCAAGGCCGAGGCGGTCAGCCTCGCTGGCGGCGAAGCGAAAGGCGTCCTTCCATTCCGGCGTCATGTACACGAGACGCTTGTCCACGACCTGTGGGGTCTGGAGCCCGGCGTCGAAGTTTTGCAGGCCGCCAATGCCGACGCGCTTCATCCAGTCGAGATCCTTGGCGATCCCATCCTTGGTGATATTGCCGTTCATCCAGTGCCACCAGACGCGTGGGCGCGCTTCCATTGGCGGGTCCTGGAATTGCTGGGCCAGTGGATCAGGGCTCGTCGCGCCCTGATCGGCAGCAGGAGCCTCGGCAAAGGCAACTGGCGAGAGCAGCGTGCTGCAAGCAAGGATCGTGGCGACCGAAAGGCCCCGGCGGATGTTCATCATGCTCTCTCCAGACTTGTTCTGTTTATGAAATTGCAAATCAGACGATGCCTGCGCCCAGTCCGACCGCCTTGCGCTCCTGCGCCTTGCGACCGCGGTACTGGCTGAGGCGGTAGGCTTCGAGCACATCAATGGCCCCTCCCGCTTCCACTCGCGCCTTGGCGAGGATCGGCGCAACGTCGACGTTGTAGGCGCGGCGCAGGGCCTGGAACGCCATCATCGTGTCGTTGGCTTCCTGTGCCGCGTGCAGCGCCTCGCGGTCGACCAGTTGCGCCTTGGCGAAGCACTGGGTGATCGTCTCGGCGCTCGACAGCATCGATTCGATCGGATCGGTCACGTTGTGTGACTGGTCGATCATGTAGCTTGGATTGAAGCCGTCACGCGGATTTAGCTCGGCTTCGACCAGTTCGTTGAACACCAGGAACAGCTGGTGCGGGTTGATCGACCCGCTGTCGAGGTCGTCATCGCCATATTTGCTGTCGTTGAAGTGGAAGCCGCCAAGCTTGCCGAAGCGGTGCAGGCGGGCAACGATCTGTTCGATGTTCACGTTCGGAGCGTGGTGGCCGAGATCGACGAGGCACTTGGCCTTCGGACCAAGTTCCTGCGCCGCAAGGATCGAGGAGCCCCAGTCGCTAATCACGGTCGAATAGAAGGCCGGTTCGAACATCTTGTGTTCCAGCAGCATGCGCCAGTCATCGGGCAGCGCGGCATAGATCTTCGAAGCCGCTTCGAGATAGCGGTCAAGGCTACGGCCAAGGTCCTGCTGCCCCGGGAAGTTGGTGCCATCACCCACCCACACCGTAAGGTCGGTGGAACCGAGCTGTCGGCCGATCTCGATGCACTCGATGTTGTGATCGACTGCCTGCTGGCGCGTGGCGGCGTCGTGCGCGGCAAGCGATCCGTTGGCGTAAGTATGCGCCTGGCCAACCTGATCCTGGAACGTGTTCGAATTTACCGCGTCCCAACCCAAGCCGAGCGCAGCAGCCTCTTCACGCAATGCCTTGAAGTCGCTGACCTTGTCCCACGGGAAGTGCGGGGACACGCGCGGGGTGACGCGGCTGAGTTGCTGGATGACCGCACAATCTTCCAGCTTCTCGTGAATGTTGGTCGGCTCGCCGGCAATCGGGAACTTGGCAAACCGCGTGCCGCCACGGCCAGCCCCCACGAAGGCACGGCGACGGAAAAGCCCGCGACGCGGTCCTTGATCGCATCGATATCGATACCGGTGCGGGCCAGCTTGCGGCCCAGCGCGGCGTAGTCTTCGTCAAGCGCCTCGGCGTGAAGGGCGTTGCGTTCGGCGATCAGGTCGGCCGAGATCGGCAGTTCGGTCATGTCCTATTCCTCTCCGGAAGACTTAGCGCGTGAAGGCCTGCGCGTTGCCCGCGTCGACGTTGATCATGTTGCCGGTGGACTTTGCGCTCATGTCCGAACCGAGGAAATAGACAGCTTCGGCAATGTCTTCCGGCAAGACGTCGCGCTTGAGCATCGAGCGCTGGCGGTAGTGCTCTTCCAGTTCCTTGCCGCTGTCGATGCCGTGGGCTCCGGCGCGCTCCTTGCGCCAGTCGCCGTCCCAGATCTTGCTGCCCTTGATCACGGCGTCCGGGTTGACGGTGTTGACGCGGATGCCGTGGGGCGCGCCTTCCAGCGCCAGGCAGCGTGCGAGATGGTTTGCTGCCGCCTTCGCCGAGGCATAGGCGCTGGCGTTGGTCGCCGCAGCCACGCCGTTTTTCGAACCGATGAAAACCACCGACGAACCGCCCTGCTCCTTCATCCGCTTCATCAGCGGCCAGGCAGCGCGGGCGGTAAGGAAATAGCCCTGCGCCAGCACGTCGTAATTGCGATTCCACAGCTCGATCGTGGTCTCCTCGATCGGCGCGGACGAGGCAATGCCGGCATTGGCGACGAGGATGTCGAGCCCGCCAAACTCGCGCGCCGCCACATCGATAGCGGCCTTTACCTGAGCTTCGTCAGTGACGTCGCACACGGCAGCGCGCACGACATCCTTGCCGAATTGCTTGGCAAAGCCAGCGCGCACTTCCTCGACCGCATCGGCTGCGCGATCCGCCAGAACCACGCAGGCACCTTCGCGCAGCAGACGAGCGGCAGAGGCGGCACCGATGCCCCCTGCCCCGCCGGTGACGAGCGCGATCTTGCCGACCAGCGGCTTGGGCGCAGGCATGCGCTGCAGCTTGGCTTCCTCGAGCAGCCAGTACTCGATGTCGAAGGCTTCCTGCTCGTCCAACGCGATGTAGTCACCGATTGCCTCGGCGCCGCGCATCACGTTGATGGCGTTTCCATAAAATTCGCCAGCAAGCCGTGCAGTGGTCTTGTCGGTGGCGAAGGTGATGCGACCGACACCGGGCACGAGCACCACGACCGGGTTGGAATCGCGCATGGCAGGCGAGTTGGACCGCTTGCAGCGTTCATAATAGGCCGCATACATCTCGCGATAATCGGCGATCTTCTGCGCCAGATAGGCATCGTCCTGCAGACGCGCGGGATCAAGCGTCAGCGGTGCGATCTTGGTGCGCAGGAAGTGATCGGGGCATGACGTCCCCAGTGCAGCAAGGCGCTCGAAGTCGGCCGAGCCTGTGAACTCCAGCGCTTCGGCATCGTCCGAGAAGTGGCCGAGCTTCTGGCGCGCGCCGGTCATGAAGCCGCGCAGACGGGGCATGAGGTCGGCGGCGATGGCAGCGCGATCCGGGTTCGGCGCAACCTTCTGGCCACCGAAGGCAGGTGCGCTGCCAAGCTTGGCGTTCAGGTAGTTCGCAGCGTCGGCAATCAGCTGCACGGTGTGCTCGTAGCAGGCCTTGGCGCTGTCGGCCCAGCAGATGATCCCGTGGCCCGCCAGCATCACACCTTCAACTTGCGGGTTCGCCTTCACGTAATCACGCAGCATCACGCCCAGCGTGTAGCCGGGGCGCTTCCACGAGAGCCAACCGATCTTGCCGCCCCAGATTTCCTGCGTCGCCGCTTCGCCGCCTGAGGACGCTGCCAGCGCGATGATCGCGTCGGGGTGGACGTGATCGACATGGGCAAACGGCAGCAACGAATGCAGCGGCGTGTCGATGCTGGCCGCGCGGCCGTTCAGATTGAAGGTGCAGTGCGGCAGGAAGCCGACCATCTTGTCGTCATCGTCAGGACCAGAATAATGCGCCTCCAGCCCCAGCAGCTTGGCCTGATAGAGCGTGGCAAAACCATCGAGCTTCATCGACCCGATATCTCCGCCCGAACCCTTGACCCACAGCACTTCGACCTTCTCGCCGGTAAGCGGATCGACCTCCTCAAGCTTGGCTGAGGTATTGCCGCCGCCGAAGTTGGTCACCGTCAGATCGCTGCCGAGCAGGTTCGAGCGGTAGAGCAGCAGTTCGGCAGGGCTGAGCTGCGAAGCGACCGCATCGTCCCAACGGCTGGCCGGCACGGCGAACGGAAGGGCGGCAGTAATCGGGGTGTGGGCGTTCATGGCATCCTGCAGACTGTTGCGCGATCTCGCGGTCAGCGACTCAGTAGCACTTTGCGCAAAAACGATCAAGAATGATCGTTTGTGATTGTTTGAGCGATGGGCACAAAAAAGCCCCGCACCGGCGAGTGCGAGGCTCGTTGCTATCCAGGCCGTCAATTAGCGTGCTGACTGCTCCAGGAATGCAATCAGATCGGCACGGTCCTGCGGGTTGGCCAGCGGAGGAAAAGCCATGCGATTGCCGGGTGCAAACTTCGCCGGACCACCAAGAAAAGCGTCCAGAGTCTGCGCATTCCAGACAACCGCCTTGTCCTTGAGCGCTTCGGAATAGTTGAAATTCGGCATTGTGCCAGACGTGCGGCCCACCACGCCCTTGAGCGACGGGCCAAGACGCGTCGCGCCAGTGTTCAGGTCGTGACAGGCGGCGCAACGGGCATACACGGACTTGCCCCTCACCGGATCGCCCGATGCCTGTTGGGCCATCGCACTGCCGGCGACGGCCAGCGTAGCGGCGGCGATAAGGGCGACTGGCTTCATGAAGCGGAATCCTTTGGTCATCATGGCATTATGCCTGACAAGGTATGTCCCGCTGCTGAACGGTCAATCCTTGGCTGGCGCCGAAAGATAAAGCTTCATGAGGATGCGGAACAGTTCGGACTTTTCCTTCCCCGTCAGGGCCGAAGTCAATTCCGTCTCATGTTCGGCAATCGCCTGACGGGCGCGCGACAAGACCTCGCGCCCTTCGTCTGTAAGCCACAAGCCGCCGGCACGACGATCGAGCTTCGAAGGCTCATTCACCACAAAGTTGTTCTTGATCAGCTGACGGACGAACTGGTGGACTGTCGGCCGCTCGATCTGGAAGAACTTGGAAAGGTCGGTTTGCTTCACGCCCGGATTGGCGTTCACCAGCCAGAGAATGGCAACCTGCTTGGGGGTCACGCTCATGGGATCGAGACGCTTCTCGAGGCGCGTCACGAACAGTGTGTTGACCGTGCCGATATGCAGGCCGAGCACGGAATCCAGATCATCGAGATCAAGATCGGGTACGACCGATTGTCTGCTGATCTCTGCCGTTGCCACTGATTTCCCTTCTCACGCTTGCACGCACCCGCTTATGGTCTGCTTGAAATGCTGGCGGTATCGCGCGGCGGTCGGTTCCGTCCATTAGTAAAGCATACTAATTCTGCAAAGCCTTTTTGCAGCCACAAAGCGTCCCGAGCACGTGGAGACGCCGCTGCGCCCTCGACATATCCTCCAGAATTGACCACTTGGGCCGCAACATTGGGAGAGCGTCTATGTCGGGCAAGGTCTATTTGGCAGTTATCGTGGCAGCGCTGTCGACCTCGGTGGCATTCGGGCAAAGCGGCCCTAGCGCACCTGCACCTTCACTGACTTATGCCTTTACCGTAACCGCAACACTCGCGCCTCCCGTGGAGCAGGGCGAGGTGGACACGGCCCGCAAGCGCTTCATTGCCATAACCGGCGGCACGGTCAGCGGCCCGGCGCTGAGCGGGGAAGTGCTCCCGGGCGGCGGCGATTGGCAGGCGATCCTGCCCGGCGGACTGACCTCGATCGAAGCACGCTACTTCCTGAAGGCTGCCGATGGGACCGTGATCGAAGTGACCAACCCCGGAGTTCGCACGGCCACGCCCGAGGTGATCGAGAAGCTCGCCAAAGGCGAAGCGGTAGACCCATCCGCCTACTACTTCCGCACGACGCCGCGCTTCTCGGTCAAGCCCGGAGCGTATGACTGGTTGCGGCGCAAGGTCTTCGTAGCGCGCGGCATCCGAAAGCCTGATGGCGTGGTGATCGACTTCTACACGGTGGAGTAAGGCAGTCTCAGGCCTCGACTGGTGCCGTGGTCTTGCCGAGCGCCGGGATGCCCACCGAGCGCCTGCCGCCATAGTCGGTTCGGACCACGATGAGGTTACCCTTCTCGAGATGCTCCAGCAGACGGCGAATGCGGCCTGATGAGCGCGTGCCGTAGATTTCGGCGAGACGCTCGTCATCCGGGCATGGTGCACCTTCAACGGCCGCGCGTGCGAGTGTCAGGAACGGCGCGAGCAGATCGTCAGGCACGTCCTTGCCTATGCGCAGAAGATCCTGCCACTGCGCGGCCTTGTCGTCATGGATGCCGGCAACCGCCATGGCGAAACGGCGGCGGAACGCACCGAGGTCCATGCCAGGCAGAATGCGCAACATCCGGCAGCGGACGGTGAAGTCCTGATAAAGCTGCGACGCAGGCTGGAATGTGCAGTCGGGCTCCGTCGCCATCTCCGCCAGGATCGAGGCGATGCTCGCCGCGGTTTCCTCCGCCTCGAACAGGCTGGGCGTTTCAGGTGGCTCGACCTGCTCGGCGGCCGGCACGTACCCTTCGATCTGCTCGAGCAACTCGCCGCTTTCCGGCGGCGGCGCATCCGGTTCGGGAGCACGAGGCGGCGATTCCATCGCCAGCGGCTCGGACAGCAGGATCGATTCCATCTCCGCGCCAGCTGCGTTGGGGAGCGGCATCAGGCCCTGCACCACGTTGCGCGCGCGGGTCTGGACATCGGCAATGCGCACGCTGACCGGTCGCCGGGCAATCGCAGGGCCAAGGCCGAGGAAGTGCCCGCGCTCCAGGTCGCGGATCTTTTCGGCCTCGCGCCGCTCCATGCCGAGGAGGTCGGCCGCACGCGCCATGTCGATATCGAGGAAAGTGCGCCCCATCAGGAAGTTCGATGCTTCGGCGGCAACGTTCTTGGCCAGCTTGGCGAGGCGCTGGGTGGCGATAACACCCGCCAGCCCGCGCTTGCGCCCCCGGCACATCAGGTTGGTCATTGCCGAGAGGCTGAGGCGGCGTACTTCGTCGGTCACATCACCCGCGGCGGCCGGCGCGAACATCTGCGCCTCGTCGACCACCACCAGCGCCGGGTACCACTCGTCGCGCGGGGCATCGAACAGGGTGTTCAGGAAAACGGCTGCACACCGCATCTGCGCTTCGAGTTCCAACCCGTCGAGCGCGAGAATCACCGAGGCGCGGTGCTTGCGAATGCGTGCGGCAAGCTTTGCGATTTCCGGGCCATCATAGGCCGATCCATCAACGACGACGTGGCCGAAGGGTTCAGCCAGCGTAACGAAATCGCCCTCCGGGTCGATCACTACCTGCTGGACGATGCTCGCGCTCTCTTCCAGCAACCGGCGCAGCAGATGCGACTTGCCCGACCCGCTGTTGCCCTGCACGAGCAGGCGGGTGGCAAGAAGTTCCTCGACGTCGATCCTGACAGACGCGCCGGACCGGTCGGCGCCGATGACGATTGATGCGCTCACGCCTGTCGCTCTGGCGAAGGCAGGGAGAGTCGGCAAGGCCGTGACCTTGTGATTTCCCCCGCCTTCAGCGCCTTTTACGGCAGGACGATGCCATCGCCGCGCTTGTAAAGCGGCGCGACACTGTCGTCGGGCCGTCCCGGATGCTGCTCTTCGACCGCCTTTGCCGATGATGGCAGTTCGAACGGCAGGCGCCCCTGCGACTTCGCCTTGCCGGTCACGAGATCGACGAGCACGGCATCACTGGCTCCAAACAACCCGTAGATCGCCGCGGCCTTGTCCTTGAATGCAGTCAGTACGGCAGGGCGATCCAGGTCCACCGCCACGATCGTGGGCACTTTGGCGGACGCTTTCTCAACCAGTTTCGTTGCTTCATCGTCAGCACGGAAATCGAGCCTGCCCTCATGCTGGCGCGAACCGAAGAAGTGGTTGGGGTGAAGCACTTCGAACGGCGTAGCGACACGGACCAGCGCGACGTCGGCCTGATCGAGCGTATCGACAACCGTCAGCCCGCCAGCGCGCGCCGCCTCGGCGTTAACGCCAGACAGCCAGACCTTGCGCCCCGGCGCCAGGGGAAGCAATGCATTCCGGTTTTCAAGCAGGACCTGCGCGGCACGCTGCGCCTTGTCAGCTTCGGCCTGTGTCGTCGGATCTCCGACAACCTTCCCGGCTTGCCCAACATCGACGTAAGGGTTGTCAAACAGGCCAAGTTCGAACTTGAGCTTTAGCACGCGCCGCGCTGCTTCGTCGACGCGGGCAAGGCTGACCTTGCCGTGCTTCACTGCGGCAAGCAGCGGCGCTGGATTGTCGACGCCGCCGAACTGGTCGATCCCGGCATTGGCGCCCAACGCATAGCGGTCTTCCTCGGAAAGATCCTCAACTCCCCAGGGCATCGCGATATTGTAGCCTTGCGGCTTTTCCGCAGTTGGCGACTTGCAAGGTTCCATACAGGTGTTGGTGATCCCCCAGTCGGAAATCACGATACCACCGAAGTTCTTTGTCTTGCGCAGAAGACCTTCGATCAGCGGTTTGCTGAAGCCAGCGCCGACCTGGGGCAAAGGCTTGCCGCCGATGCTGACACCGTTGGCGATCACGTAAGTCGGCATGACGCCCGCGGAGTTTGCGGCCAACGCACCGTCGAATGCGGCCACGTGCTGGGAAAAGCTTTCGTTATCAAGGCGGGCGATGCGGCCATAGTAATTGTGCCCGTCGAAGCCTTCCGGCTCAGCGCCATAGCCGACCCAGTGCTTGACCACAGTGGCGACGCCAGAGCGGACAAGTCCCTTGGGGCTACCCTGAAAACCGCGCACATAGGCGCCGGCAAGGCGGGAAACCGTCGCAGCGTCAGAGCCAAAGGTTGCCACGCCGCGTGGCCAGCGCGGCTCAGTGTAGAGATCGGCCTGCGGACTCAAGGCCATGTGAATGCCGACTGCCCGGTACTCGGCGGCAACGAGCCGGCCAAATCGCTCGACCAGTTTCTCGTCGCCGATTGCAGCCATCCCTAGCGTCTCTGGCCATTGCGAAAACCCACCGGACGCCGAACTGACGCCAACTGTCACCTGGAAGTGGTTGCGTGGATCGGTGCTGATCGTGACAGGGATGCCGAGCCGCGTTGCCTCGGCGAGGCGCTGGATGGCATTGTTCTCTTCAGCAAAGGATCTGGCATCGGGCGACAGGCGGGTGATCGCACTGTTCACGCCTCGAGCAAGCTGCGCTTGCGCTGCCGACTTGTCGTACGCCGTCCCTACCCCGATCCCGGACCCCTTCTCGGCAGCCAGCGTGCCATGGAGCATGAGGGCAACCTTCTCTTCCAGGGTCATCTGCCGCAGCAGATCGTCAACGCGACGAGCCGTGGGGGCTGCCGGGTTCTCGTAGACGTCCTGTCGACCGTTGTGATTGAGATCGCGATAGGTCTCGCCCGCGCGGGCTGGCTGGTGGACCAGCATGGCCGCCACAAGGGCTGGCAAGATTGCTGAACCTACACGAAGTGACGTGAACGAACGCGACATCAAACTCTCCCACCCGCACATTGACAGCGCAAGACACATACACGTTAGGGAAGCGATGCACATCAGACAACGCCCCACAGACAGAAAAAGCGGCGACGCAATCACTTGCGCCGCCGCCTCTGCGACCCGTCGGGCAAAAAGGGGAAAGCCCTTCGGTAACCGAGGGTTATGCTTACCCCTGTCGGATCATGTAGTCGAAAGCAGAAAGCGCAGCTTTGGAACCTTCGCCCATGGCGATGATGATCTGCTTGTAGGGAACGGTGGTAGCGTCACCCGCTGCGAAAATCCCGGGAACGTTGGTTGCACCACGGGCATCGACTTCGATTTCACCGCGCGCCGAAAGATCGATTGCGCCCTTGATCCATTCCGTATTGGGCACGAGACCTATCTGCACGAAGATGCCTTCGAGTTCGACCGTGTGCATTGCCTCGCTCCTACGGTCTTGGTAGACCAATCCGGTGACCTTTGCGCCGTCTCCCAGTACCTCGGTGGTCAGCGCTGATGTCACGATCGTCACGTTGGGCAGCGACCGCAGCTTGGACTGCAGTACGGCGTCGGCACGAAGCTGGCTGTCAAACTCGATCAGCGTGACGTGGGCAACGATGCCGGCAAGGTCGATCGCCGCTTCGACGCCCGAGTTGCCCCCCCGATCACCGCCGTGCGCTTGCCCTTGAACAGCGGACCATCGCAGTGCGGGCAATAGGCCACGCCCTTGTTGCGGTACTCGTCCTCGCCGGGAACGCCCATCTGCCGCCAGCGCGCGCCGGTGGAGAGGATCAACGTCTTGGCTTTGAGGCTGGCGCCGTTCTCCAGCTTGACCTCATGCAGCCCGCCCTCGGTGCCGGGAACCAGCGCCGTCGCCTTTTGCAGGTTCATCACGTCGACTTCATATTCCTTGACGTGGCTTTCCAGCTGGGCGGCAAGCTTCGGCCCTTCGGTGTGCTGGACCGAGATGAAGTTCTCGATACCCATGGTGTCGAGCACCTGCCCACCGAAGCGCTCCGCGACGACGCCGGTCCGGATGCCCTTGCGTGCGGCATAGATCGCAGCAGCAGCGCCAGCCGGACCACCGCCGACGACGAGCACGTCGAACGGCTCCTTGGCGGCAATCTTCTCGGCGGCGCGGGCAGAAGCATTAGTATCGAGCTTGGCGACGATCTGTGCAAGGTCCATGCGGCCTGAACCGAACGGTTGGCCGTTCAGGAAAACGGTCGGCACGGCCATGATCTGGCGACGCTCGACTTCCTCCTTGAACAGCGCCCCGTCGATGGCGACGTGAGTCACGTTGGGATTGAGTGCCGCCATGATGTTGAGGGCCTGCACCACGTCAGGGCAGTTCTGGCAGGTCAGCGAGAAGAACGTCTCGAAGTGCAGCGGACCGTCAAGCTCGCGCACCTGGTCGAGAAGCTCGGCGTCTTCCTTCGGCGGGTGCCCGCCAACATGGAGTAGCGCGAGGATCAGCGAGGTGAATTCATGGCCCATCGGCAGGCCAGCGAAGACGGCTTCCGCCCTGCCCTCGTCTGCCCGGATGGCGAAGCTGGGCACCCGCTCGTCAGTCCCATCAAAGCGTGCGGCGACCTTGTCCGACTGCGCGGCGATTTCCTCGACAAGGCTGCGCAGCTCGGCAGACTTGGCGCTGTCGTCAAGGGTGGCGACCAGCTCGATCGGACGGCGCAGGTTGCCGAGATAGGCCTTGAGCTGGGCAGTGGTGGCGGCGTCAAGAACGGGCATGGTCATTTCCTTTGGACAATACTGACCGCGCGTCACCGAATGGTCGGCGCACGGGAGATCAATTCGAATTTGATCGGGATCGTGGAACCGGCGGACCGCCCAGAAGCGGCACGGCCCGTCCGGTGGCTATGGCAGGACGTTCAACCCCACGCGGCGAACGCCCTGCCAGAACAATCAGATCTTGCCGACGAGGTCGATCGAGGGAGCCAGCGTTTCGGCGCCTTCTTCCCACTTGGCCGGGCAGACCTGGCCGGGGTTCTCACGCCAGTACTTGGCAGCCTTGATCTTGCGCAGCAGTTCCGCAGCGTTGCGGCCCACGCCCTCTGGGGTGATCTCGACCAGCTGGATCGTGCCGTCCGGATCGGTCACGAAAGTGCCGCGGTCAGCAAGACCGACGCCTTCGCGCAGGATGCCGAAGTTGTTCGAGATCGTGTGGTTCTGGTCGCCCAGCATGAAGTAGTTGATCTTGCCGACGGCCGGCGAGGTTTCATGCCATGCCTTGTGGCTGAAGTGCGTGTCGGTCGAGACCGAGTAGACTTCGACGCCGAGGCCCTGGAGTTCGCCATAGATGTCGGCGAGGTCTTCCAGTTCGGTCGGGCAGACGAAGGTGAAGTCGGCCGGGTAGAAAAAGAACACGCCCCACTTGCCGAGCACGTCCGCATCGCTGACGTCGACGAACTTGCCCTGGTGGAAAGCGGTTGCCTGGAACGGCTTCAGCTTGGTTCCGACGATCGACATAGACTCAAATCCTTCTCGTTGTGGATTGGTGAACCGGGATACGAATGGCGAGGTAGGGCATGGCTCTGGATTTTTCCAATGAGCAAATTCGCCCTGTTTGATTTATTGCGTCGATCAATGGCCGGGCTTTGACGGTAGTTTCGAGATCTCTCGGCAATATCTGACCCAAAGTGCAAGGTCCGCCGAATGCCTAGGAACGCTTGAGTCTCAGCGGCGTTGCCGCAGCCGGATGCAGTTTTTGCACTATGTGCCGCAATTTCCGCACTTGAAATCCTTCCGCGACTGAACCAAGTGGCAATTCGCAACGGAACGATTTCGTTCAATTTCCTGGATGGATTTCTCAATGGCCGTCTCCACCGATACCAGCCCCACCGCTTCAACTTCGGAAAGCAGCTCTGGCCGCAAGAAATTCATTGGCCGAGTCGCGGTCGGCGCGCTGGTTGTCGGTGCGCTCTATGGGGCTTACGCGCTCTACGATTACGAGACTGTCGGCAAGTTCATGCAGGATACGGAAGACGCCTACGTGAAAGCCGACGGCGTCACGATCAGCTCCAAGCTCGGCGGTTACGTGCGCCGCGTTGCAGTGAGCGACAATCAGGCGGTCGAACAAGGCACGTTGCTGGTCCAGATCGATCCGACCGATTACAACACCCGTCTTGCACAGAGCAGCGCGCAGGTAGACGTCGCCCGCGCTACCGAAACAGCCTCTGTCGCTGCCATCCAGGAAGCACAGTCCGCAGTAGGCCAGGCCCGCGCCGCGCTGCAGGCGTCCCAGCGCGAACTCGCTTACCTGAACGGCGAAGTTGCCCGGATGCGGCCGCTTGTTGCGAGCGGAGCAGAACCAAAGCAGGCGTTCGACCAGCTCATTGCCAACCGGGACAAGGCGGCGGCAGACGTTGCAGCAAAACAGGCCGGGCTTTCGGCCGCGAATGATCGCGTTACCAGCGCGCGTGCCCAGGCCGGGCAGAGCGCAGCGCAGATCAAGGCAGCGCAAGCCCAGCGCGAGGCTGCCAGCACTGATCTGGCGACGACCCGCATTGTCGCCCCGATCGGTGGCAAGATCGGCAACTCCACCGTGCGCATCGGCCAGTTCGTGCAACCTGGCCAGCGCCTGATGACGATCGTGCCGACCGAGGCGATCTACGTCGAAGCCAATTTCAAGGAAACGCAGATCGGCCTGATGCGTCCGGGACAGCCCGTCACGGTCCACGTCGATGCCCTCCCCGATGTCGATTTCCATGGCACGGTTGAGAGCATCACGCCCGGCACTGGCGCCAATTTCTCACTGATCCCGCCGCAGAACGCGACTGGCAACTTCACCAAGATCGTCCAGCGCGTGCCAGTGCGCATCCGCATCAACGCCGGTCCTGAATCACGCAAAGTGCTGGTCCCTGGCCTTTCGCTCTCGGTCGAAGTCGACACCCGTTCGGCAAAGTCGGCAATCGAGACGATCCGCAACGAACAGGATCGGGCCGCGTCGAAGTGAGCCAGTCGGCAACCATCGATGAGGCGGCAATGCCGCCGCCCGCCGCCAGCGGCGAAAAGGCCGACATCACGGCTTGGTTGGCGGTGGCCGCAGGCGCCATCGGCTCGCTGATGGCAACGCTCGACATCTCCATCGTCAACGCCTCCCTGCCCACGATTCAGGGTGAGATCGGCGCTTCGTCGAGCGAAGGCACCTGGATCGCCACCGCTTATCTCGTGGCAGAAATCATCATCATTCCACTTACGGGTTGGCTTGAGCGTGTATTTGGCCTGCGCCGCTTCCTGCTGATCGCGGCGATCCTGTTCACGGGCTTTTCAGTGATGTGCGGACTTTCGTCTTCGCTCACCATGATGATCCTTGGTCGTGTCGGACAAGGCTTCACTGCGGGTGCGATGATCCCGACCGCCCTGACCATCATTGCCACGCGCCTGCCACCCAACCAGCAACCGGTGGGCACGGCCCTGTTCGGCCTGACCGTCATCATGGGCCCGGTTCTCGGGCCCCTGGTGGGTGGCTGGCTGACCGAGACGTTCAGTTGGCACTATGCCTTCTTCGTCAACGTGCCGATCAGCCTGATCCTGATCACCCTGCTGCTGGTCGGTCTGCCAAAGGGCAAGATGCAATTGGGCGAACTCGTCAACGCCGACTGGTTCGGCGTGATTGGCCTGATCCTTGGTCTGGGCGGCATCACGGTGGTGCTCGAGGAAGGCCATCGCGAGCAGTGGTTCGAATCCGCCCTGATCTGGAAACTGAGCGCAGTCACGCTGCTCGGCTTCATCTTCATCGCCATCGGCCAGTTCAAGGCAAAGCGCCCGGTCATCAAGCTGGCCCTGCTGCGCAAGCGATCCTTCGCCGCGGTATTCGTGCTGGCGTTCGTACTCGGTGCGGTGATGTTCGGCACCGCCTACGTCATCCCGCAGTTCCTTGCCGCGATTGCCGATTACAACGCCATGCAGGCAGGACGCATCGTTTTCATATCCGGCATCCCGGCGATGCTGATGATGCCGCTGTTTCCGATCCTGATTTCCCGCGTCGATCTGCGAGTGATCGTCGGAACCGGGGTCGCTCTGCTGGCGATGTCCTGTTACCTCGACGTGACGCTAACCGCGCAATCGCGCGGGGGCGATTTCGTCGAGACGCAGCTGATGCGTGGCCTTGGCACCGTGTTCTGCATGATGTTCCTCAATCAGGCGGCGATCAGTTCCGTGGCGCGTGAAGACGCCGGTGACGCAGCGGGCCTGTTCAACGCAGCGCGCAACCTCGGTGGTTCGGTCGGGCTCGCCCTCCTCGCCACGTTGCAGGATCAGCGCTGGGAGTTCCATCGCTGGACGCTGCACAGCGCCCTCGGCGCGAACAACCTCAACGTCCAGGACTGGGTCAGCCAGCAGGCGATGAGCTATGGCGGCGGCCCCGACGGAATGGCGGCGGCGTTCCGGTCGCTCGACGGCATGATCCTGCGCGATTCACTGGTCATGGCTTTCAACGATGATTTCATGGCCCTGACGCTGGGCATCCTGCTCGTTTCCCCGCTCGTTCTTCTTCTGCGCCCGCTTCCCAAGGGCTACCACGCAAAGGCCGGACACTGATGACTGCCTCGCTTTCCTATCGCCGCATCGGCAGCGCCACGATCCTTGCGGCGTTGCTCGCTGGCTGTGCGACCGTAGGTCCCGACTACAAAGGTGCTCCAGAAGTCGCTCCGGCAGCGGCCTCGCGCGGCACGTTCGTCCGTGCCGGAGAGGCCATGCCGCAGGCCACGCCTTCGTCGCGGTGGTGGGAGAGCCTGGGCGACCCCGTTCTGAACCAGTTGGTCGCCTCGGCTCTTGAAGACAGTCCCGGCATCGCCGCGGCGAATGCCCGCATCGCCCAATCGAGGGCAGCTCTTGCTGCCAACCGCACAGCTGCGCTGCCGACGGTGAACACGTCCTTTGCCGCTCCCTATCTCAACGTTCCGGGCAACATTGCCGGAAACGGCGGCGGGCGAGACGAGATCAACGCCTATAATCTCGGCTTTGACGCCTCGTGGGAAATAGACCTGTTCGGCGGCACCAGGCGCAAGGTGGAGGCTGCCTCGGCGCGTGCAGAAGCCGCTGAAGCAGGTGCTGCCGATGCCCGCGTAACCCTCTCGGCCGAAATTGCGCGTGCCTATGTCGGCCTGCGGGCGCGGCAGTCGATGCTGGCGCTGCAAGACCGGCAGGTGGGCATAGACCGGGAATTGGTCTCCTTGGCGCAACAGCGCTTTGCCGCCGGGACGATCCCGCAACAGCCCGTCAACGCTGCAGAAGCGCAAGCTTTCGCCAGCGAGGCTGACGTTGCCAAGTCCCGCGCCGAGATTGCCGTTCTGATGGACCAGATTGCAGTGCTTACCGGCAAGGAGCCCGGTACGCTCGACACCCTGCTGGGAACTCCGGCCGCGGTGCCGCTGCCTCCTGCCGAAGTGGCCATTGGTGACCCCGCCAGCCTGTTGCGCAGCCGCCCCGACATTCGCATGGCCGAGCGCCAGTTGGCGGCCGCCAATGCCGATGTTGGCGTGAAGATTGCCGACAAGTTCCCGAAGATCTCGTTCCTCGGGCTGCTGGGTCTTGGCGGCCAGAACATCGGCGACATCTTCGACCCCGCCAACATCGTCGGCATCGCCCTGCCCCAGATCAAGTGGAACCTCTTCGATGGCGGGCGCGCCAACCGCCAGGTTGAAGCAGCCAAAGGCGCCTATGCTGAAGCCGAAGCGAATTACCGCAGAACAGTGCTGACGGCGCTTCAGGATGCCGAAGGTTCGCTTGCGCGCTTTGGCGCACAGCGCGTCGCTTTCGGCAAGGCGCTTGATGCGGAAGGTCGGGCGCGCAAGAACGTTGAACTGCAGCAGCAACGCTTGCAGGCCGGGACCATTGGCAGGCCCGACCGTCTTGATGCAGAGCGGCAGGCGTTGCAGTTGGCAATGTCCGCTGCCGCCGCTCGCGCCGAACTGACGACCGGATTTATCGCGGTAGAGAAGGCGCTTGGGCTTGGCTGGACCGCCGGTTCAGCAGGGTCAGGAGCGGATAAATGAAACGGATTCGCCCATTTTATAGTATATTGACTCCAGCCATGGCTGAGGCACTTTATCCACCAGATACGCCGCAAAGGCGAGAAAGTGGGAAAGATGCGCTGGATTACCGATGCGGGCCTCCGCTTCTGGCAGGCCTATCGCGAAGGACTGGAGATGTCCTGCCCGGTTCACAACCGGATCGCCGAAGCTATGGCCGAACGGCTGTGCGAGCGGGATCAACCGCATGACACTGCCGCCCTCGCCGCCTTCGCAGAACAGCAACTCACCGTCCACTGATCTTTCGGGTAGTAGGACCGCCACAAAGCGCGGTCGTCCGTCGCTGGAGGAAGCGCAACGTCTTCCTGCGCGAATTCTTGAAGCCGGTTGGGAGGTCCTGCGGGACCATGGCTTCGAAGCCTTCACCTTTGATCGCGTCGCGCGTCATGCGCATATCGGCAAGGCCACGATTTACACACGCTTTGCCGGCAAACGCGAATTTCTCGAAGCGCTGCTGGCTCACAAGACCATCGAGCGTCGGCTCGAGATCATGAAGCTGGGCGCTGGCCTGCCCGTCGTCGACGCGTTCTGCATTCGCGCCGCCGCGATAATGCGCGTGCTCCATTCGGCGGAAGGCCGGATGATGGAGCGACTGGTCGACTGGTGCGACCAGGAATTCGGCAATGAAGAAGTGAACTACCGCCAGGCGATGTATGCCGATGCCCTTGTCAGCATCTCGGAAGAAATCCGCGAAGCTGCGCACGTGCAAAACCTCGAACTAGCCGATCCCGGACTGGCTGCTCGCTTCTGGTTGGAGGGTCTGCTCGGCCACGCCCGTTTCACGGGCTCAATCAAGGAAATCGACGACCGCGCCAACGAGGAGTGGGCGCGCGCCTATTCCGAGTTCTTCTTCGCCGGTCTGCGCCACACTGGTGCCATCACGGGGCCTGCCGCGTCGCCTTGATGTTGAAGCTGACACTTACCGCATCCTTCAACTGATCCGTCGCAGACCATTCGGATTCACCGACGCCAAAGGACAGACGCTGCAAGGTCGCATTGCCGGTGGCGGTTGCCTTGTCCCCAATGATGTTGAGGGCGAACCTCAGCGCCAACGGCTTGCGTTGTCCATGCAGCGAAAGCGTTCCATTGGCGACATAGCGGCCTTCGCCCATCTCCCGAATGTTCGTGGAAATGAACTGCGCCGTGGGGTGTGCACCAACGCCGAAGAAGCTGTCACTGCGCAGCATATCGTCGCGCTGGCTATCGCCGCTATCGACCGAGGCAAGGTCGATCGTCGCCCGGATCGATGATCCCGGCAGGTCCTCGGGATCGAAGATGATCGTCGCATCCCAGCGCGAGAACGATCCGTTGATCGCCTCGCCGCTGTATTCTGCGGCAAAGCCCAGGCGCCCGCCCTTCTCCAGTTTCCACGGATTGGCCTTGGCGGCTGTCGCTGCCGCGCTCTCGGCAACGGCGGGTTCTGAACTCGCCGGCGCCGATGGATCTTCGCCCGGAACCTCTGCAGCAGTCTCGGACGCTATTTCGCTCGGCGAAGCAGCAGCCGGAGACTTGTTACCCGAAAACGACAGGAACAGGCCGCAGATCAGCGCTCCGGCACCAAGCGCGATTGCTGCAAATCCGGCGGCGCCTATCGCGCCGTGCGAGCGGATCGCCGCCGGCAGCATCCGGCCAATCACGTCCTCGCGCTTGAAGTGGTGGTAAAACGCGCCGGCTACGTGCAGCACGATCAGCGCCATGCCGACCGTGCCCAAGGCACCGTGCAGCACTTCGGCAGGTTCATGCCATGCCTGTCCGACGGGAAGGTCCGGCCAAGGCACCTTGCCGAACAGCATCGTCTGCAACCGCACCTTGGCCGTCGAAACGATGATCCACCCGGTCAGCGGCCCAACGATCATTACTGCATAAAGCAGGACGTGCACGACGGACGCGACCAACATCTGCGCCCTGCCATCCTGTACCGGCGCAGGACGCGCCTTGAACAGTCGCACCACCAGCCGCAAAAGGCTCAACAACAGGATCGCGATGCCGACCGACTTGTGGAACTGGTATCCTGAAAACTGCACCGCGCCCTTGGGCAAGTCCTCCAAGGCCCAGCCAAGCCCAATCTGGAACAGCAGCAACAGGGCGATCGCCCAGTGCAGGATGATGGCAAGCGCAGAATACCGTTCGGGCCGCAGCGTCGTCATAGTGAAAATACCCCTCGATCCGACAAGCGTCATAACAGCGCCGACGAAGACATGATATGCCCCCTCGTATCGGCGTAGTGGATTGCTACATCTGCGCACACCAATCCTTGGGAGACCTCAATGTCCAATAGTCCGTGGGCCCATCACCGCAGCGCAAGCATTGCCGACGACATCGATTTCGAAATCAAGGGGCAGGAATTGCAGTTCCTCGAGATCGAACTCGATCCCGGCGAAAGCGCTGTCGCCGAAGCTGGTGCCCTCGTCTGGAAGGACGGCTCAGTCGGAATGACCACCGTTTTCGGCGATGGCAGCGCCGATCAGCAGGGCGGCTTCATGGGCAAGCTGCTCGGTGCGGGCAAGCGACTGGTCACAGGAGAGAGCCTGTTCACGACAGTGTTCACCCACAACGGCCACGGCAAGGCCCGCGTTGCTTTCGCCTCGCCCACGCCGGGCGCCATCCTGCCGATCAAGCTGTCGGACGTGGGCGGCACGCTGATTTGCCAGAAGGACAGCTTCCTCGCCGCCGCGCGCGGTGTTTCGATCGGCGTTGCCTTCCAACGCCGCGTGATGACCGGCCTGTTCGGCGGCGAAGGCTTCATCATGCAGAAGCTTGATGGCGACGGCTGGGTCTTCGTCCAGATGGGCGGCACGCTGGTGGAAAAGGAACTGCGCCCTGGCGAAGAACTCCACGTCGATACCGGCTGCCTTGCCGCTTACACGCCGGGCATTGACTTCGACCTGGTAACTGCAGGCGGCGTGAAGTCCGTCCTGTTCGGCGGCGAAGGACTGTTCTTCGCGCGCCTGCGCGGTCCCGGCAAGGTCTGGATCCAGTCCCTGCCCTTCTCCCGGCTTGCCGGACGGATGCTTGCCGCCGCCGGCTCCCGCGGCGGCCAGAACCGCGGCGAAGGCTCGATCCTGGGCGAACTGGGTGATTTCATCGGCGGCAACAACTGAGGATACGAAAAGAGGCCGGTGGATCGCTCCACCGGCCTTTGAGTACCGCATGCGCTGCGGGGTGGTTCAGCCTCAGAAGCTCTTGCGCAAGGTGACGCCCCAAGTGCGCGGATCACCCGGAAGGCCCGCGATCAAGCCGGTATTGCCGGGGCCGACGAAGAGCTGGTCGATATAGTTCTGATCGAACGCATTGCGTACCCAGCCATAAATGTCGAAGCCGCTGTCGGTGCGGAAACCGGCGCGGAAATTCGACAGCGAATAGCCATCGACCCAGGTGTAGATCGAAGGCGTCGGGTTCGACGAGAAGTTCGACCGGTAGCTCCCGTCATAGCCGAAGTAGACCTGCCCATTCTCCTCGAGGAAGGTGACCGGTGCATTGGCTTCGAGCCCGAACGACAGCGACCACTTCGACACGCCGGGCAGGCGCTGACCGGAGATGTCGCAATTGGCTGGGCTGGTGGCGCCGCCCGAGAGCTCCGGCGGGCACGGCGCATCGACGAACTTGCGGTACGTGGCGTCGGTGTAGGCCCCATTGACGTAGGCATTGAAGCGCTCGCTCGGCCGGACTGAGAAGTCGGCCTCGATACCCTGCGAGCGCACCGCACCGGCATTGGCGAGATAGCCGCGCAGAACCCCGAACTGGCCGTTGTTGACGTTGGCCTGATAGTCCTTGATGTCCGTGCGGTAGGCCGAGAGGTTGAGGATCGCACGACGGTCCCAGAACTCGGTCTTGAGACCCGCTTCGTAGTGCTGCACCGATTCCGGCTTGACCGTGGCCGCGCCCAGAATCGGGTTGTTTGCCGCATCCGTCGGCACGCCGTTCTGGTTGATGCCGCCCGATTTGAAGGTCTTGGCATAAGTCGCGTAGAACAGGATGCCCGGCGCAACCTTGTAGCTGGCGGTGAAGTCGTAACTGAAGTTCCAGTCGCTGAACTTGGGCGAGATCGTCTGGGGGTGAAGATGCCTAGCTGCGCCGTCTTCACCGGAGTGGTCGTGCCGTCGATCAGGATTTCGCTGCCCGAGGCCGTGAACACCCGCCGCTGGTAGAAGCCGTCCTTTTTGTCGTAATTCACGCGCACGCCCGGCTGCAGCGTCAGCTCGGGCGTCACCTTCCAGCTCGCCTGCCCGTAAACCGCCACGCTGGTATTCTTGAGATACTGCGTGTTGAGCGCGGTCAGCCCGTTCAGCACGTCCGAGTTGTAGAGGGCATTGCTCGGCGCAAGGTTCCATTTCGTCGATGCGCTGCCATGCTGCTCTGTGCCCTGCGTGTCGATACGCTGGTAGAACCCGAAGGCACCAAGCACGAAATCGAGGCGGTCGGAGCTGTAGTTGTAGCGCAATTCCTGCGTGTACTGGTCCTGCTGCGAAGGGTTCTGCGACTTGGTTACAATCGGCAGGCCGGTAAAATCACGGTCGTTCTGTGGCTTCCAGTCCCAGAAGCGCCACGCCGTGACCGAGGTCAGCGTGCCCGGCCCGATGTCCCACTTGGCCTTGAGCGACACGCCGCCGATCTTGTTGCCGGCCTGCAGTGTGGCGTCCAGATCGGTCAACCGGTCATAGGGATTGGTGCTTGGCACGGTGTAGCCCTGTGCCGCCGCAAGCGCTGCAAACTGGCGGTTGGCAGCACGCTGCGTCGTCCCTGTCCGGACATAGACCGAACCGCAGCAGGCGGCGTCCTGTTCGCTGTAATCACCGGCAAGCGTGATGCTCAGCGCTTCGGTAGGCTTGAACAGCAACTGGCCCCGAAGACCAAGGTTGTCCTGCCCCTGTATCCACTGCTTGGAGGTCACATTATAGATCGTGCCGCGGCGGTTGGTCGATGACACCGCCAGGCGCGCCGCCAGCGTATCCGTGACTGGCCCAGAGACGGCAGCCTTTGCCTGCACGAAGTTCAGGTTGCCGATGCTGACTTCGGCCTTGCCTTCGAAGTCGAAGGTCGGCTGGTTGGTGGTGATGTTGATCGCACCGGCAGTCGTGTTCTTGCCATAAAGCGTGCCCTGCGGCCCGCGCAGGACCTCGATCTGCTTCACGTCGAGAAAATCGAACGTCGCCGAGGCAACGCGCGCGTTATAGACGTCGTCGATGTAGATGCCGACGCCCTGCTCGATGCCATCGTTGGTCAGGCCGAACGGCGCGCCAAGGCCGCGAATGTTCACCGCGGTGTTGCGCGGGTTCGAGGAGTAGAACTGCAGCGTTGGCGTCAACTGCTGCAAACGGCCGACGTTAAAGGCGCCGGTATTGTCGATATGCTCGCCGCCGACGACGGAGATCGCCAACGGGACGTCCTGCGCCGTTTCTTGGCGCCGACGCGCTGTGACGACGATCTCGCCGCTGTCACTGGCCCCCGTTCCGACGGAAGTCGTCTGGGCGTCCTCGGGCGCGGGCACTGCAGCGGTGGTGGTGGCAGGCGCTTCGGCAGCGTAGACGCCGTGCGAAGCCAGGGCGAGCGGCGCAACGCCACCCGCGAGAAGGACGCGGAAATTCATCGTAGGACCTCATGTGTTCCCGAACGATGCTTCCGGTTGTCCGGTCAGCGGTGCGGTAGTTCTGTGTGTTTTTGGTATTGGATGCGCGGGGCGATCAGTTCGGCTTGAGCCGTCGCTTCTCGGTCACGTCGATCTGGACGACACGTCCTTCGTGGACGGTCAGTTGCACGGCCCCATAACGCAGCCCGGTCAGGGCTTCGCGCACGCTGGCAATGCTTTCCTCGAGATGGCTTTCGGATTCACCCTGATTGCCAGCCCCTGATTTGGTCGGTTCGGTCATTCCCCGTTCGATCCTGTTGGCGCGAAGGGTGCCCGTCGATTGTGCTCGCATGATTGCAATACCCCTTTCTTGCGCAGTGTCCGGCGACTCGCCGCCGTTGCCCAGCTTCTATACTCAAGTTTTTTAGTAGACATTAAACTTCGTCTGTTGCGGCGCAAAGCTTTCCTTTTGTCGATGCAGGAGGCTGTTGCGCAATTGGCGCCGTCAGGACCAATTATCTCTATCGTAAAGATAGACAATGCAGTTGCGACGAATTGGCGCGAGCGCGCGACAGTTCGCGGCGAGGTTCAACCGTTGTTCGACAACGCGCCCTTGGTGGCTCAGTCGTTCTTGATGAGGCGAAGAACAGGTCGGGGCTTCAGCGGAGCCTGCGGAACGTCGTCCTCCAGCCTGTGGGCGAGGCATTCCACTGCCATGGCGAGATGGAGCGCGGCCATGGCTTCACCGTGGGTGTCGAGTTCGTCGAGCGCAGTCGACAAGGCTTCGAAGACTTCGACTAGTGGCTTGGCTGCTACTTGCATGGCGTAGACTGTTCCTGTTGCCCCGCACAACCTGACGGACCCTGTTGTCAGGCAACTCCTAACCGCGAATTCGCCCGCAGAAAGGGAAGATTGCACCGGAAATGAACAACCGGAAACCAGGGTGGAGACAGATGCAGACGCTTGCCGCGGAGATTTACTTACCTCTCTGACAGTTAGTCAGGCCACGCCTTCGCGCTGCAGCATGCCCGCGCACTGGCGCCGACAGAATCAATCGCATCCACTTTGGCAGTATCGCCAAGTCCAGTGCCTGCGCACTTTTGAGCCTGCCTCGCGGTATCCTACCGTCGCCGAATCGGCGGCAAGTTCCCTCGCCAAAACGACGAAACGCAACGCGCGTTCGGCAGACACAAAAATCGTCGCGGCTGGCAAATCACCAAGAACTGTTAAGGTTCGGATTCGAACCAATCACTTACTGACAGCGCGCCATGGCCTCCCTCGCCAGCCGCGCAAGAACGGGAAATGCCTCTGCGCGGTCCCTGGCATGCGCCGATGAGGCAGTGCCCCGAAGGTAGCGCCCCTTGATGCCATGGAAGATCGCGGCGAGCCGGAAATAGTTGAAGGCCACGTAGAAATCCCACGAGGCAATCGAGTCTCGCCCTGTCCGACGGCAATAGGCAGCGACGTATTCGGCCTCGCTGGGGATATTCAACGCAGTCAGATCCACCCCTTCCAGCCCGGCCACGATGTTCGGCGGCATGTGGTACATCATCGCGTGATAGGCAAAGTCGGCCAGCGGATGCCCCAACGTCGAAAGCTCCCAGTCGAGCACGGCAATCACGCGGGGCTCTGTGGGGTGAAAGATCATGTTGTCGCAGCGAAAGTCGCCGTGAACGACACTTGTCTCGTCGCCTTCGGGAATGGCGGTCGGCAACCACTCGACCAGCGCATCCATGTTCGGATCGCGGCCGGCAAGTTCGTCCTCGAGGTACTGCTTCGACCAGCGGCCGACCTGCCGCGCGAAGTAGTTGCCGGGTTTGCCATAGTCACCCAGCCCCACCGCTTCGTGATCGATCGAGTGCAACTGCGCGATCGTTGCGTTCATAGCGTCGAAATAGGCCGGACGCGCCTCGCGGGAAACGTCAGGAAAAGTCGCGTCCCAGAAGATGCGGCCCTCGACCATCTCCATCACGTAGAACCAGCTGCCGATGACGCTTTCATCGGTGCACAACCCATGGACGTGCGCCACCGGAAAGCCGACAGACCCGAGCGCCGAGAGCACCTTCGCCTCCCGCTCGACCGCGTGCGCCCCTTTCAACACTGGTCCAGGTGGCTTCCGGCGCAGGACATAGGCGCGGCCGGGCGTGATCAGCTTGTAGGTCGGGTTCGATTGCCCGCCCTTGAACTGCTCCACCTCGAGAGGCCCAGAGAACCCCTCGACATTGGCTTCCATCCACTGTGCAAGCGCCGCCTCGTCGAAGCGATAGCCCTCGCGTACCGGGGTGGTGCCCGCGTTTGCCTCCTGCGCCGTGCCGCTCATCAGTGCGCCGCTCCTGCCTGCGCATGACGCCAATCGCGGCGGATCTTCTTGGCAAGGCTCCACTTGTGGACCTCTGTCGGGCCGTCATAGATGCGGAACGCTCGCACTTCGCGGAACATCTGCTCGACGATCGTATCGGTCGTCACGCCCGTTCCGCCCATCACCTGCACGCACTTGTCCGCCACGCGCATCAACGCCTCGGACACTGCAACCTTGGCCATCGAGCTTTCGACAGTACCGAGCGAGCCGGTATCGAGCACGCCTGCGCACCAGTCGATCATCAGTTCAGCCTGCTTCAGGTCGATCATGTTCTCGGCCAGCATGAAGCCGACGCCTTCGTGATCGATCAGTTGCTTGCCGAACGCCATGCGACGGTTGGCGTAGTCCGAGGCGATCTCCTGCGCGCGGATGCACCCACCCAGCCAACGCATGCAGTGCGAAAGCCGCGCCGGGCTCAGGCGCACCTGCGCATACTTGAAGCCCTCGCCCGGCTCGCCCAGCATCTGGTCCGCCGACACGCGAAGGTCCTTGATATCGATCACCGCATGGCCGCCCGGCATGTTGCTGTCGATGGTATTGGGCACGCGCACGATCTCGATCGCCGGGTCCGGCAGGTCGACGAGGAACATGCATGCGCCGCCCTCCTCGTCCTTGGCCATGACGATGCCGACCTTGGCGCCCTTGGCGCCGGTGATGAACGCCTTGCGGCCGTTGATTACCCAGTGATTGCCATCGCGGCGGCAGGTCGTCTGCATCATCGACGGGTCCGAGCCCGCCCCGCCGGTCTCGGCAGGCTCGGTCATGAAGAACGCCGAACGCGCCTCGCCCGAAACCAGCGGCTTGAGGAAGCGCTCCTTCAATTCAGGGCTGCCAACCTTGCCGAGCAGGTACATGTTGCCCTCGTCCGGTGCCTGCGTGTTTACCGCCAGCATCCCCAGCGGCGAAAGCCCTGAGCGGATCAGCACGACCGCCGTCTCGCGCTGGCTGAGGTGGCGCCCATCGGCCAGGATGTGCGGCGTCAGCACGCCCGCCGCGCGCGCCTTCTCGCGCATTTCCATGACCATCTCGTCAAGCGGCGCGCCGTGATCGTCACGGCGCGGATCGCTTTCATACGGGATCACTTCCTCGCGAACGAACCGCTCCACCCGATCCGCGATTTCCAATGCGGCGTCCATGCCGATGCCAATTGCCATTCTGCTTTACTCCTCAATCGCGGGATCGGTTGACAGTTCTCAGCGCGGCGCCATGCGGATCGCGCCGTCCAGGCGGATAACTTCGGCGTTGAGCATCGGGTTGGTCACGATGCTCTCGACCATGCGCGCGTATTCTTCAGGCTTGCCGAGACGGCTCGGGAACGGGACTTGGCTCCCAAGCGAGTCCTGCGCTTCCTGCGGCAGCGATTGCAGCAGCGGCGTCAGGAACAGGCCCGGGGCGATGGTATTCACGCGGATGCCATAGCGGGCAAATTCGCGCGCAATCGGCAGCGCCATGCCGACGACACCACCCTTGGATGCCGCATAGGCCGCCTGCCCGATCTGTCCTTCGAACGCAGCAACGCTGGCGGTGTTGACGATCACGCCGCGCTCTTCGCCAACCTGCTCGGCATCGAAAATGCGGGCCGCAAACTTCGACAGCACGTTGAAGGTGCCGATCAGGTTGATCTGGATGATCTTGGAAAAATCCTTGAGTGGGATCGCCTTGCCATCGCGCCCGATGACCTTCGCGGGCGGCCCGATCCCGGCGCAATTCACCAGGATCCGAGCCTTGCCGTTCATCGCCTCGGCCTCGAGGATGGCGTTGTCCACTGCATCCTCATCGGTGACGTCGACCTTGAAGAACGTGCCGCCGATGGCCTCTGCATGGGCGCGGCCCAGATCCTCGTTCAGATCGAATATCGCAACCTTGGCACCCAGTTCAGCGAGTCGAGCCGCTGTTGCCCCACCCAGACCAGAGGCGCCACCCGTCACGATTGCTGCCAGCCCCTTGATTTCCATAGCCTATGCATCCCTTCCTTCAATCAGTTCTGTCACAAGTCAGAACCGACCAGAACAATATCTACTCACGAGTAAGTATTGTTCCAAAGGGTATGGAGTCAATCGCCGCATTGCCCTACCCTGCGCGCGACAGAAGCGCCGACTTGGCGCAATTTCCAACTGGCAGAACACGCAGGGTACCGCTCTTGGCCGCACGATCTCCCTTCAAGACCGCCGCCGAACGCAGCGAGGAGCGCGAAGCCAAGCGCATGGCCGTGCTCGAGGCCGCGGTGCGGATGTTCAACGCCCGAGGCTACCACCAGACCTCGCTCGACGACGTCGCAGCGAGCCTCGGCATCTCCAAGCCGACGATCTATCACTACCTTGGCAACAAGGAGCAGGTGCTGGTAGAATGTCTCACCATCGGCATGAACCAGTTGCTGGCTGCAGCAGACGAGGCGCGCGTTCATCACGGACGCGGCCTCGACCGCCTCCGCGCCTTCCTGACCGACTACGCCGAAATCAACATGAACGACTTCGGGCGGTGCAACATCCTGACCGCCAACGAGGCACTGTCACCAGACGCCCGGGAGTCCATCCGCCTGCGCAAGCGTCGGATCGATGCGACTTTGCGTGAACTGGTGGCCGAAGGGATCGCCGATGGTTCGGTTTCGCCGTGCGAGCCGAAACTGGCTGCACTCACATTGGCCAGCGCATTGAACGGCCCCTCGCGCTGGCATCGTCCTGATGGCCAACTGTCAGAGCGTGATATCGCGAAGAAGCTGGTCGATTTCCTGACCGCAGGCCTCGCCCCGCGCTGATCAGCTGCCGCCGTAGAAGCTGCGGAACGAAGCGGGCGCACCACACTTGGCGATTGCCGTCTCGACGTGCCGCTTTCGCTCGCGCACCAGCGAGGCCGAGGTCAAGGCAAACCGGCGCTCGTAGCCGACTTCCGCGGCAGTAAACGGCTTGGTGCCCGGCAACACGCTCGTCCCGCCAAGGCCGAAGACCATGAAGTTGAGCATGTCCGCGAGTTGCTGATTGTCGCTGATCCGGCTCTTGGCGATATTGGGCAGCCGCAACAGATAGGCGCGCGTGTCGGCCGTGCACATCATGTAGCCAACGCGCCCACGCAACTCCGGCAACTTGGCTGGCGCAGAAAGGCCCTGCACCCCATGACATCCCGCGCAATGTTCGACGTAATCCGCCTTGGCCAGTTCCGGATCGCCGATCGCCGCCAGACCGTTCGCGACCGTCTCGGCGCGTGGATCGCCCGCGGATACGGCTGGCATCGCACTCGCCAACGCTGCGACAACTCCGGCAAGGGCCAACACGCGCATCGCCGTCCGCCTCAGGCCGCGCCGATCATCATCGCGGTAGAGCAGTGGTACTCCATGCTGCTCGTACCGAAGCACCAGATCACGTTGTTGTTGAGTTGCGGCAGGTAGAGCTGCGTCTCGCGGTCGGTATTGTCGCAATTGCACTGGCCACAGGCAGGCTTCCCGCAGCAGTCGCGGTAGGCGATCATGTAGGCCTTGCCGTCATCGGGATTGATGCAAGATCCCACCCATGAAACCGGCGAAGGCTCTGCGCCTGCCGGGCAAGTGTGGATGCCGCCACCGCAGCAGGTGCACAACGCGCCATCGATCGCACAATAGCGCCAGTAGTTGCACTTGGTCTGGTCGGTCGTCTGCGCGCTGCGGGCAAAGGCCGTCTTGGCCTCGGGCGACCGGTCAGGCTTGGCCGCTTCGGCACGGCTCACCGGCAGCAGCGGGAAGACCGGCGCCGCCACCAGCGCCGCCCCCATCCGCGCAAGCATGCCACGACGCGAGGTTCCACCGGCAAAGCGCCGCAACAGCTTCTCGCCCATCGCATCGGGATTGAAACGCTTCATCGAATGCCCCCTATGATCCTTGATGCGCCCGCGCCGTCAAGCTGCGGCAACAGTCTTCAGCTTGCCGATGTAATCCTGCACTGTGGCAATCCCCATTTCGTGCGCCACCACCAGGCTCTCGAGATGTTCGCGACTGTTGACCAGCCCCTTGGAAAGGATCGTCCCTTCCGCATCCAAAAGCACCGCGTACGGCAGCTTGCCCACTTCGAACGCCTGCCCCACCTCGGGACCGTTGATGAAACGGTAGTTTTCCAGCCCCTGCGCCGCGATCAGTCCGCGCTGCACCTGCGCGTCATCGTCGCCGACGAAGGTCAGTTCCACCCGCTCGTCCTTGGCAAAGGAGCGTGCCGCCGGGATCAGGCCCTTGCACAGCGGGCACGTTGCTGAAACGAACATCAGCAGTCGCAACGGCACATCCTTGGCAGGCCCGCCGACGATCACGTCCTTGCCTTCAAGCGTATGAGCCGGAACCGCCGGAGCCTTGCCCCCGACTGCCGGCCCGCCACTCGTCTGCAAGGCGCCCGCCGGAGCCACCCGCATGTGCAGCACACCCACTTGCCGCGCCAGCGCCAGCAGTGCCACCACCAAGGCGATGATCACCAGCCATGACAGGACCTGTCCAACGATCAGTGCCGTCATCATCGCGAATTCCTTTCCATGGCGAGAGGCCCTTGCGCCAGCGCCGCCAGTGCGCTGGCCAGAAGGGTCAGAAGATAAAGCGCTGCACCGGCCGCGAGTCCGATCAGCCATTGCGCCGAAGCGAACGGCGGCTGCGGCAGCAGTGCAGGCACCAGCAGCCCAGCCAGCACGATGTTCCGCATCACGAGCGCACGGCTAAGGGGCTGGCGCAGTTCCGACCGGCCGCAACCGCAATCAATTTTGGAACGACCCCTGCCAATGTTGATCGCCATGGCCGCCGCAAAGACCAGCAGCAAAAGACCGGCGGGCACAGCGGCAAAGCGAACGCCGCCGATCAGCGCAAGCCCAACCGCCACTTCGGCAACCGGCAGCGTCGCCGCGACCGCGGGGACCAATGCCTCAGGCAGCAAACGATAGTTGGCGACGACACCGGGAAAGACCCGCCGGCTCCGCAACTTCTCAATCCCCGCGCCGACGAACACCGCGCCAACGCCGATCGCGCCGGCCTTGCCCGCGATCCCCATTGCCGCAGTCATGCTCAAGGCTTCACCTGTGATCACATCGGCTCCACGACGGTGATCAAGCCGCCACCGGCGTTCTCGATCTCGTGCTTCACCTCTCCTGTCTTGGAATCGATGACAAGCGCCTTGCCCTTGTAGCCGTTGACCATGATCATCGCCGCATCGTCCTGTGTGATCTGAATATTGCCCGGCTCGCCTTCCACCGGGATGCGCTTGACCAGCTTCTTCGTCGCCAGATCGACGCCCCAGATTTCCTCGGCGCCTTCCTTGTGACTCCAGTATTCGCCCTTGTGCATCAGCACCCACAGCGTACCGCTCGGCCTGTGCAGCGCAACCGGCTGCATCCCGCCGGGATACCAGGCAATGTCGAGCGGCTTGACGTCAGCTGGCTTCATCCCGCCCGCTTCCTGGATAGAAAACGGCGCGCTTACCTCAACCTTGCCACCGATCGAAGCCGTGCGGATCAGGCCGGTGTAGCTGACCATCACCACCTGCTTCTTCTTGCGATCATAGACGGTGTTCGAAAAGATCGGGTCTGCCGCAGCGTCGAAGAACGGCTCGGTCCGCGTGATGTCCTGCGTTGCGCCCTTGATTGCCACTGTCGCGATCGTGCCGTCGGCGCAGAGCGAAGAGAACCCCACGCCCGGATTGGGGATCATCCCTGCGCATCCCGGCAGTTCCACCGCACGCACGAACTTGCGCTTCACCATGTCGATGATGTTCACTGACGAGGCCGGATCGAAGTTGTAGTCGTAGGCGGTCTTACCGTCGTCGGTCAGCACGAAGTTGGTCGTGAACCCGCCGACGATCAGGCGCCCCGGCGTCGGGATCTCGCTGATCAGCTTCAGCGTCTTGCTGTCGTAGACCGAAACCAGATCCTGGCGCGTGCCACGGTTGACCTTCGACCAGATCGTCTCGGCGACGTAATAGAACTTGCCCGCTGGATCGATCGCCATATCGGAATCGCGGCTGGTGTTGACCATGCCGACCATCTTGCCGGTCCCGGCATCGAAGATGCTCGAACCTGCCGATCCCCAGCCCCCGCGGACATAGAACCAGCTCGCCTTGGGCGGCTCCAGGGTCATCACACCGGGCTCTTCGGCCTCCGGCACCACGGTTTCGGCGAATGCCGGCTTGGCATGAACGCTTGCCAGCGTTCCGGCCAGCAATGAACCCAGAACAACTCGCGCCACTTTGCGTTCAAGCGTCATCTCGGCCCCCTTTGCCAGTCCGCAGGGCAGAGACTTGACGCATGTCCAGATTCGGTCAACGCCTTTTTTGCGTGTGCGAAAGGATGCGCTACCTGCGGTCGGCCAGACCGGCAATTTCCGCCGAAGTTATCGACTTGGCAAGCGATACCAGCGCGTGTGTCGCAATTGCGGTATAAGCGCTCATCCGCGAGGCCCACGGCTTGCCATAACCGAGGAACGGCGTCGCCCCTTCCATCGAAGCGCTGATGTAAAGCGCCACGTCCCGCACTTCCTGCTGGCTTAGCGCGGGGTTCAACTCGGCAACGTATTCCGAAATGAACTCATGCACCCGCTGGTAGAACAGGCGCACGCGATCGGCCACGAACTCGTTGTGGTTGGCCAGCGCCCACAGTTCGGTGAACAGGCGCGTGGTGCGCTTGCCGGCAATGTCATCAAGGCACATCACCACGATCAGGCGCAACCGCTCCTCGGCATCGAGCCCCGGCTGGCGCACTGTGCGCTCCAGCAGCTTGTCGTAATTGCCGATGATGTCATCCAGCAGCGTCTGGATCAGCAGTTCCTTCTTCGGGAAATGATAGCTGACGTTCCCCACCTTCATCCCGCACTGCGCGGCGATGCGGCGGATCGTGAAGGCTCCGGCGCCCTCTTCGATCAGGACGCTGAGCGCCGCCTTGATGATCGCGTCGACCGTTTCCGTCCCACGCACGTATGTTCCCGGCCGCCGTGCGGAAGGCAAATCAGTATCAAACGTCTCGGGAAGCGCGGCCATCTTGCCTCGCGCATATCACCACCCGCGCCCAACACCAAGGATGCCGTTGTCACCCCGCCGTATAACCTGGACCTGATTAACAAGGCGCTTGACGATCTCCGGATGCCTGTCCAGATTCGATGAGGTACGAGCCGATGGCCTTGTCTTTCGCGCTTTGTCTTTCCGGAATTTCCAAGGATTTCAGGCGATGAGCATTTCCCTCACCGTAAACGGCCGCAAACGCGTGGTGGAGGCGGACGCCGACAAACCCCTGCTCTGGGTCCTGCGCGAAGACCTTGCCATGCCCGGTACCAAGTTCGGCTGCGGCGCGGGGCTGTGCGGCGCCTGCACCGTCCACCTCGATGGCGATGCCGTCCGCTCCTGCCAGACGCCGATTGCCGATGCCGCCGGCAGGTCGATCACCACGATCGAGGGCGTCGGCCTCAACGAACTTGGCAAGCGGGTGCAGGATGCATGGGTCGCGCTCGACGTGCCGCAGTGCGGCTATTGCCAGGCCGGGCAGATCATGTCTGCCACCGCCCTGCTCAAACAGAATCCCAAGCCCACGCCCGAGGATATTAACGGCTGGATGAGCGGCAATATCTGCCGCTGTGCCACCTACATGCGCATCCGCGCCGCCATCCGCACCGCCGCCGGCCTTCCGGCCGAGGAGACCGCAGCATGAGCGACCAGATCGCCCTCTCCCGCCGCTCCTTCATCGCCGCCTCGCTGGCAGGCGGCACGGCGCTGACGCTTGACGCTTCGGTCGTTCTCGCCGCTGCAACGGCCACCGCACCCGCCGACGTCCTCAACGCCTTCGTGCGCATCAATGCCGATAACACCGTAATCATCGGCGCAAAGAACCCGGAAATCGGCCAGGGCGTGAAGGTCATGCTGCCGATGCTCATCGCCGAGGAAATGGACCTCGCGTGGGAGCAGGTGCGCATCGAGCAGACCGACGCGAACGAAAAGGTCTTCGGCGTACAGACCGCTGGCGGCAGCACCGCCACGCCGCGCAATTGGCTGCCTATGCGCCAAGTCGGCGCCGCCGCCCGCGCCATGCTCGTATCTGCCGCAGCAAAGAAGTGGGGCGTCGATCCGGCCACCCTCACCACGGCCAAGGGCGCCGTGATCCAGGCCTCCTCCGGCAAGAGCCTGACCTACGCCTCGCTTGCCAAGGCAGCCGCCACCGAAACCCCGCCCGATCTCGCCAAGGTCCAGTTGAAGGATGAGAAGACCTTCACGATCATCGGCAAGTCCAAGCCCGGCGTCGACGTGCCGAAGATCGTCAAGGGCGAGCCGCTTTACGGCATAGACACCAGCCTCCCGGGCATGGTTCACGCCGCCATCGTCAAATGCCCCGCCCACGGCGGTACGGTCGCCTCGTTCGATGACGCGGCGGTCAAGGCCATTCCCGGCGTGCTCGGCGTCGTTGCCGTCAACAGCGGCTTCGTTCCGCAGGGCAAGTCCGACACGGTGGTCGTGATCGCCGACAGCTGGTGGAAAGCCAGCAAGGCGCGCGAGAAGCTCACCGTGAAGTGGGACGATGCCGCCGTCACCGGCTTCTCTACCGGAAAATACGAAGCCGACGCTGCCAGGATCGTGGCCGCTGCGCCGCAAGCCAGCCTGTTCAAGGCCGGCGATGCTGACGCCACGCTCGCCAAGGCGGCAAAGGTCGTCAAGGCGGACTACGAATACCCGTTCCTCGCCCACGCATCGCTCGAACCGCAGAACTGCACCGCGATGTTCCAGAACGGCAAGCTCGAGATCTGGGCACCCAGCCAGGCCCCGCAGGTGGAGCTGAGGAAACCGCCAAGCTCTGCGGCCTGACCACAGACGATCTGACTATCCACATGACCCGGATCGGCGGTGGCTTCGGCCGTCGCCTGATGAACGATTACATGGTCATAGCCGGTCAGGTCGCAAAGGCCATGCCCGGAAAGCCGGTGAAGGTCCTTTACGACCGCACCGACGATTTCCGCCATGATTTCTACCGCCCCGCCGGCTGGCACCGCTTCACCGCCGGGCTCGATGCCAATGGCGCTCTGACCGCGCTCAAGGACCACTTCGTCACCTTCGGCAAGGACGGCAAGCCTATCCGCGCAGCACAGATGGCGCCGAGCGAGTTTCCCGCTCCGGTCGTGCCCAACGTCGACCTCGGCGTCAGTTACATGGCCACCAACCTCGCCACCGGCTGGCTGCGCGCCCCCACCTCGAACGCCATGTCGTTCGTGTGGCAGTCGTTCATGGATGAGGTTGCCGAAGCTGCCGGGCTCGATCTCCCCGAATTCATGCGCCGCACCCTCGGCGCGCCGCGCGAGATCCCGGGCGAACGCGTCAAATTCCACACCGGCCGCGCGCGCGGCGTGATCGACGCCGTGTGCAAGTCCGCCGGATGGCAAGGCCGCAAGAAGGGCCGCGGCTTCGGCTTCTACTTCAGCCACCTTGGCTATTTCGCCGAGATTGTTGATCTTTCCATGAAGGACGGCGCTATCCAGATCGACAAGGTCTGGGTGGCCGGCGATATCGGCGCACACGTCATCAATCCGATCAACGCGCTGAACCAGGCGCAAGGCTGCGTGATCGACGGGATTGGCCAGGCGCTCGTCGGCCAGAAGATCGTGCAGGAGAACGGTGCGATCACTGCCGAGAATTTCGGTGATTTCCCGCTCATGCGGATTGATGCTGCGCCACGTGAAATCGTAGTCGAGTTCGTAAAGACCGACTTCGCGCCGACAGGCCTTGGCGAACCGGCTCTTCCCCCGGTCATCCCGGCACTGGCGAACGCGATCTACTCGCTCACCGGAAAACGGCATCGCCGCCTACCTCTGGAGCTGATATAGCCCGCGACGCATGGTCGCGACGACTCCCTCAGACATTCTTCGCTTTCTGTCCGCTTGTGCGGATGAAGGCGTGGAAACAGTGCTCGTCACTCTGGTCGCTGTGATCGGCGGTTCGTCGCGCGGCATCGGCACGCAAATGGCCGTCGCGGCAGACGGTCGGCGGCTGGGCTCGTTCTCGGGTGGGTGTATCGAAGACGCCGTGGTGGCGGAGGCATTGGAAACGCTGTCCGACGGCTGGGGGCATGTCGTCCGCTACGGAATCGGTTCACCCTATATCGATCTGCGCCTGCCTTGTGGCGGCGGCATAGATCTTCTGTTCACGCCGCGCCCAGCCACCGCGTCGATCCGCACGGCTCTCGATCTGCTGGAAGCGCGCCAGCCAGCTGCGCTCCGATTGGAATGCGATCGCGTCACCGTCGCAGGCGACGTGGAGGAAGTGCTATGGAATGGCGAGAGCCTGACCCATTGCTACCAGCCAGCCTTGCGGATTCATGCGTTGGGCCAAGGTGAGGATCTCACGGCTTTTTCCAGACTGGCCAATGCGTTCGGCGCACAAGTTCACGCACTATGCCCAGACATCGGCACTTGCATGGACCTTGCTGCTCTCGGTATCGCTACCACCCACATCCCGGTGCGAACGACCCTCCCGTTGACCGCATCCGATCGCTGGTCCGCTATCGTCTTCCTGTTTCACGGGCGCGATTGGGAAGAACATCTGCTGCCGCAGGCGCTTGCACTACCGGCCTTCTACCACGGCGCGATCGGCAGTCGGCGCACGCACAGCGCAAGGCTTGAGGCCTTGCAGGCGAGCAGCGTGCCCAAGGAGCACATCGCGCGTTTGCGAGGCCATGTCGGGCTGATCCCGGCCACCCGCGATCCTGCAACGCTCGCCATATCGCTGCTCGCCGAACTCGTTGCCGAATACAACACTCTCGCACATTGGACTTACTGGACAGGCGAAACCCTGGCCCAAGCAGACCAATGACAGCCGCTGACATCGTCGTCATTTTCCTCGCTGCCGGGCGCGGGAGTCGCTTCGGCGGTGGCAAGCTTGCTGCGACGCTGGCAGGCAGGCCATTGGCACGGCATCTCGGTGACCGTCTCGCCGCCTTGCCGTTCAGGCGAAAGCTGATGATCTGCTGCGAGGCCACGCCCGAAGTCGAAGGCTTTGAAAGGCTTGCGCTCGCTCCCCCGGCGCCCCCCTTTCCCGCTCGATCGCCACCGGCATTGGCGAAATTCCCAACGCACCCGCCGCCCTGATTGCCTTGGCAGACATGCCGCTCGTACCGACCAGCCATATCGAAAATCTCGTTCGTGCGTTCGATGGCGATCGCATAGCCACCTGCGTTGCCGAGCGGGCGATGGTGCCTGCCATATTCGGCTCGCTGCATTTCCCGGCCTTGCTCTCGCTGCAAGGTGATCGCGGAGCCGCAGGGTTGCTTCTCGGTGCCCCCGCCATCCCGCTGGAGCAACAGCTTGCCCTTGATGTCGACACGCCCGAAGACCTTGCACAAGCCGAAGCGATCATTCAGGGGCGATAGGTCTTCTCGATATGCCCCTTGAGGTCTTCGGGGTAGAAGTAGACCGCCCTCATCTGCCCTGACGCATAGAGCTCGGCCTGATCGTTGAAATGGGCAGACCCTTCGCGTCCGCTGGCCCCACCAGAAGACACTGCCATCGCCCTGACTCTCGGGCCGAACTCTACCACGGCGACAAAGCTGTTGCCGCTGGTGCCATACCACCGCCTGCTTCCCGCATATTGCTTCGTCCCGAACGATGCCAGCGAACCCCAGCGCGCGGAGGAGAACACCACCGGCAGGCTCGGCTTGTTGTCGGCAAAAGGCTGGATGATGTCGGACGTGGTACGCTGATAGCGGTTCACCTCGCTCCAAGGCACTTGCCACCCGCCAAAGTCGGCCTGCAAGCGCGCAACGGCACGTGCCAGCGCCGCCGTGCGCAGCTGCTCGGTCGTCGCGCGCATCGCGGCGAAGACGTTGCCTGTGCGGGGCAGCGTCCGGCGCACCTCAGCCTCCAGTTCGTCACCCCAATAGTGCGCAAGGCTCATGGCCTGCGAGCCTGCCGACCACCGCCGGTCCCAGCCCTTGAGCAGCGCAACCGGTCGGCTCAGCGGATCTGTGGCAGCAACCTGCGGCAACCCTGCAATCAGGTCGTCGAACAGCGGCATGTGCGGATCGTAAGCGAGCGCACGCAGGCTTTCGAGATCGAGCCCCTGCGCCTTGCCCAGCAGTTCTAGCGCATGGTCGCCGCGCGGATTGGCCCCGACCTGGTCGAACGTCGCCGGCCAGCGCGCCGGATCGAACGTTCCCTCGCCTGCCGCTCGCCACGGCGCATCGTTGGAATTGTAGACCCAGCCTGACTGCGGATTGACCACGTCGGGCCGCTCTTGGGGCCCATAAAGACCCTTCCAGTCAGCACGGAAGTCGCTCCCGTCCACCGGCGCGCGATAGTCGAACCGCGCATCGCGGCGTGGCGCAAACTGTGGCATGAGCAGCGCGATATTGCCCTTGCCATCGGCATAGAGCGTGTTGTTCGATGAATTGGCGCGAAACTCCCCAATCTTGAGGAACTCTGCCTGGTCACGCGCCTTGGTGCGCAACCACGACTGGCTGAGCGCGGCCACCGGCCTGTGCATGAGGGACAGCGCGATCCAGTCCGGGCTGTCGCCGGATTCGGCTCGCACGATCGGCCCATGTTCGCTGGCATAAGTCGTGAAAGTCCGCTCCCCGAAGCTGCCATTACCCTTGCGAAACCGCAGGGTGACGGGCCGTTTGACGAACGGCTTCAGGGCATTGCCACGCCTGTAGAACCACGCGTCGCCCTTGCGGGAGACCTGTTCGACAAACTCGTCAACATTGTCCGCCCCGCTGGTCGTGTGCATCCAGCCGAGTTTCTCGTTGAAGCCCTGATAGATGAAGAATTGCCCCCACGTGGAGGCGCCATAGGCGTGCAATCCTTCCCCGCTCTTCATTTCAAGCTCGGACCGGAAGAACAGCGAGGTATGCGGGTTGATCAGCAGCAATGCGTTGCCGTTGGCCGTGCGTTTGGGCGCTATCGCGATCCCGTTCGAACCGCGCGGCTCGTCATCCCGCACCATTTCCCTGGCCAGCGCCAAGGGGCTTGCTTCACCGCCGTAAAACGCAGCCAGGGGTTTGAGCGCTGCCTTCTCGATGTCCCCGCCGATCGATCCTTCGGTAAAGGAAAGCGCCATCCACGGCTCGAACCGGGTCAGGACTTTCGGCCTGTCTTCCGGGTGGGTCGCGATGTAGTGGTTGAGCCCAGCCGCCCAGGCATCCATCAGCTTGCGCAGCCAGGCCGGTGAAGAGGCATAGTCGCGTTTGAGCGCGTCCGGATCGATCCACAACCGCTGTCGCAGGTCCTGCCACAGGAAGTCTTCGCCCTCTGCCTCGGCCCGCCGCCCCAGCGCGGTCAGCAGGTTCGCTTCGATGCGCGGGAAATCGTCCTCGGCCTGCGCGTAGATTGCACCGAATACCGCGTCGGCATCGGTCCTGCCCTCGACATGGGCGATACCCCAATCGTCGCGGGTAATCGTGACGTCATGGCTGCTTGCAAGTGCAGGCCGAGCGACCGCAAGCAAAGCCAGCAAGGCGCTGCGGGAAAGGGCTCCAAAGGTCATGTACCTAGCTTAGCGCCTTTCCCGCAGCATGGCGAAGGAAGAGAGCGGGACCCTTCGCCAATTCGCTATCACCCAATATCTCAGGCAATCGTCCGCACCGCGAAAGCCGCCGCCGCCGCGCGTGTCTCGACGCCCAACTTCTCGAAAACCTGCTCAAGATGCTTGTTTACCGTGCGCGGGCTGATCCCCAGGATCTCGCTGATCACGCGGTTGGGCTTGCCATAACTGATCCACAGCAGCACCTCGGCCTCGCGCTGGGTCAGGCCATAACGGTCGCGCAGGCGCTCCAGGTCGGCCCCTTCGCGGATCAGGTTCAACCGCACCAGCACTTCGCGCCCCTCGCCGTCGTCGCGACGCACTGGTCCGACAAGAACCAGTTCAATGACTTGCGCCCCCGCCTCGAAACGCAGGGTTGCATCCGGATTGTCGCGCTGCGAAATCAGGCGGGCAACCGGCCCGGCAAAGTCCGGCGGCAGGCGGTCCCCGCCGCCCATGCTGGACATCAGGTGCTCCACCTGCGGCGTTGCCCAGAGCAGTTGCCCCGCACGGTCCACGGCAAACAGGTGCCGCCCCGTGGCATCGAGCGCGGACCGCCCCGCCTGCGAAACCCGCGCACCCGCAAGATGCACCCGCATCCGTGCCAGCAGCTCCTCGATCGCGATGGGTTTGCGGACATAGTCCACGCCGCCTGCGTCCAGCGCCCGAACCGCATGCTCAGTCTCGGTAAGGCCGGTCATGAAGATCACCGGGATGTCGGCCAGGCGCGGCTGCTTCTTGATCGCGCGCGTCGTGTCGAACCCATCCAACCCCGGCATGATCGCGTCGATCAGGATCAGGTCCGGCGCGACATGTTCCAGCAGTTCCAGCGCATTCTCGCCATTCGTGGCGATCAGCACGGTCATTCCGGCACGCTCGATCGTGTCGATCAGGAAATGCAGGGACTCAGGATTGTCATCGACGACCAGCACCGTGTCGCGCCCTGCCTGCCCGGCAATCGCATCATTGAACATGGACGACGCCTCGTCGGAGGGCTTCGCGCAGGCCCTTGAAATCGAAGCATTCGAGACTGGAACGAAGGTGTGCGACGAAGCGGGCTGCATCGGGGACGGCATCCTCAAGTTCGGAAAGACGGGTCTGGATCGCACGGACATTGCCAATCCGCGCGAGGCTCTCGATTTCAGGTACGAAGGGCAGTGCGGCAGCTGGCAGGTGCAGCTCGACCGTCGAGGCCGGGGCCGATTTTCGCGGGCTGCCGTCCTGCACTGTCCAGGTAAGGTCCAGCTGCCATGAAAGCGCATCGAGCAGGCTGTCGAGCTCGATCGGCTTGGTCAGGAACATGTCGTGCGCATCGTGTCCATCGCCACCCCGCCTGAACTGGTGCGCGTCGGCCGAAACCATGACGATCCGCAAGGAGCCGCCATGCGCCGCCCGCAGCACGGCGGCGGTCTCCCAGCCAGTCTTGCCGGGCATCGAAATGTCCATGAACACGATGTCCGGCCGCGTCGCCGCCGCCAGCGCTATCGCCGTGTCCCCGTCGCGCGCACCGGTCACCACGAAGCCCAGCGGGCGCAGCAGGTTCTCGATGACCGAGGCCTGCGCTGCATCGTCGTCCACCACCAGCACCCGCCGCCGCTCGCCTTCGTAGCCGATGATCACGTCCGCGCGATGGCTCTGCACCGGTTGCGTCACCGGCCGCGAAAGCATCAGCCGCAGCGCAAACCGCGTGCCCTCGCCGAGCGTGCTGTCGACCGTCAGGTCCCCACCCATCACATGGACCAGCGTCGAGGTGATCGCGAGGCCAAGACCGATCCCCGGCTGCCCTGCCACGGAATTGCTGTTTCCCCGCTCGAACGCGCCGAAGATGCGGTCCATGTCCTCGGGCGCAATGCCGATGCCGGTGTCGATCACCTCGAACGTCGCGATCTCGCCGCGCCAGCCGATGCGGAACGTCACCGCGCCTGCCGGCGTGAACTTGATCGCATTCGAGATCAGGTTGATCAGCACCTGCCGCAACCGCTTCTGGTCGCCCCGCACGAACTCGGGCAACTGCTTGGGCGTCTCCAGCCGGAACGTCAGCCCCTTGGCCTGCGCCTGCGGGCGGAACATGTTGGCGATCTGCTCGACGAACGCCGGCAGCCGGATCGTATCGCGCGACAGCCGCAGCACGCCCGCCTCGACCTGCGCAATATCCAGCAGCCCGTCGACCAGGTTCGAGAGGTGCTCGCTCGACCGGCAGATGACCTTGCCCACCTCGCCCGGGTTGAGGTCGCTCCCCCGCTCCAGCAATTGCGCATAGCCATAGATCGAATTGAGCGGCGAGCGTATTTCATGGCTCACCGAAACGAGATAGCGGCTCTTGGCGGCATTGGCGTTCTCGGCCACCTCGCGCGCCTTCTGCAGCGCAGCGTCGGTCGCTTCATGCGCGACGATTTCCTGCTCCAGTTCCGCCAGATGCCGCCGCGTCTCGTCCAGCGCGGCACGCCGGCTTTCATGCGCCAGCACGATGAACCACGAGCCCACGCCCGACATGAAGAAGAACACCAGGAACACCGCAAACAGGATCGACCAGACATGGGTCGAAAGCGCCGGATAGTATCGCGCATACTCGCGCCCGATCAGCCCCAGCACCAGCATGTTGGCCAGCGTGAAGGCGCCTGCCACCCCCACAAAATGCCCGGTCGTGGTATGGACATGGCGCGCCAGGACGCGCGGCAGCAGGCGCTCGGCGATGTTGGTGAACTGTTCCGTGGCGCGGGAACCCTGCTTGCAAGCGTCGTGGCAGCGCGTCTCCAGAGTGCAGCACAGCGAACAGATCGCGCCTGAATAGAACGGACAATGCGCGGTATCGGCTCGCTCGAACGTATTCTCGCAAATCACGCAGACGACCCGCGCCGGAGCCCCGGCCACTCTCTTGCGAGCAAGGTAATAGCGCCCATGCGTAAGCGCAGCGAGCAGCGGCGCGGCAAGGCAAGCCACGACCAGCCCGATCACCGGCGAAAAGGCCTGCGCCACCTCCCCCGCAAACCCCAGCTGGCACACCGCCGATGCGATCAGCGAAAGCAGCATGGAGCCGATGCCGACCGGGTTCACGTCATAAAGATAGGCCCGCTGAAACTCCGGTTGGTCCGGCTTGAGCCGCAAAGCCCATGATACCACCAGGTCCGCGCCAAGTGGCCCGATCCAGCTCGCCGCAAGGCTTGCGTAAAGGATCATCACCACGTCGAACGAACGGGTAATGCCGAAGAACAGCAGCATGGCTGCAAGTCCGACATTGAACAGCAGCCAGACGTGCCGCGAGGAGTACCCTTGCGTCAGCCGCGCAAACAGGTTTGACCATGCCACCGAACCGGCAAAGGCGTTGGTCAGGTTGGCGCGCGTCTGGCAGACTACTGCGAACAGCAGCACCAGCAGCACCCCCAGCTCGCGGCTTCCTGCGATCGCGGCGAAGGCCTGCACATGGATGCGACTGACTGATTCCGCAGCATCGGGCGCAATCCCCCGGCCAACCGCCCAAGCCGCCAGCACTCCGCCGATCGCCATTTTCAGGCCGCCAATGACAACCCAGCCCGAACCGCCAAGCAGCACCGCGCTCCACCACCGCTTCGCCCCGATCTGCTCCGGCGGGGGCAGGAAGCGAAGATGCCCGGCCTGCTCGCCGATCCGCGGCAGCAGCGACAGCATGACCGAAAGCGCAAAGCCGAACGAAACAAGGTCAGAGCGTGGCGCATAGACCCCGTTGAACCCGCTCCATACCTCTCCCACGTCGCCGATGTTCCAGGCAATGTAGGCAACCGGCACAAGTTGCAGCGCAATCCACAGGGGCTGCGTCCACGCCTGGAAGCGGGCGATGAAACGCATGCCCTGGATGGCCAGCGGCACCACGACAAACGTCGAAACGAAGTACCCGAGTTCCAGCGGCAAGCCCGTCGCCTGCCGCAGCGCATTGGCCAGAATGCTCGCCTCAAGCGCGAGCAACAGGAAAGTGAAAGTGGCGTAGATCAGCGTGCTGATGGTCGAACCGAGATAGCCAAAGCCGTTCCCGCGCGAGATCAGATCGACGTCAATCCCTCGCCGCGCAGCATTCAGGGTTATCGGAAGCCCGATCAGGAACAGGATCAGGCAACCGGAGACAATCGCCGCAATGCCGACCTTGAGCCCGTAGAGCAGGGTGATCGCGGCCCCGATTGCCTCGTAGACCAGCGACGAACTGGTCCCCAGCGCCGCAGCCACCACGCGTGAGGCCGGCCCCTGTCGTGCTTCCGCGCCGGTATGGCGATGCGCGAAGTCATCAAGCGTCTGGACTGCCGCCCACTGGTTGTAAGATCGGCGCTCGGGAACGATCGTGGTGGAGCGCGACATGCCCGATGCAGCCGCTCGCCCCGCAGAATCCAGCCTGGCTCGTTCCATAGGAGCGATAGTGGCCAAGACCGCGCCGTCCGAGGATGGGCCGATCTACGTACAAAGGTGCGAACTCCCATAGGTGGCCGCGGCAGTACGTCAAATGACCCATAGTCGCGCCGCATGCAGCGGTTAGCTTTGCCCCATTCCGGGTCGACTACCGGGGAGAAATGCATCGGCGCTGTGAACAGAGCTCAAGCCAGAGCCACCGCTCCACCGATGATGAGGGTGACTGAAGCCACAAGATACAAAACAACAAAGTGAGGGTTTCATGACGTTTTCCCTGAAGCGCGCAGCGCTCCTCTCGGCCAGCGCACTGGCCAGCATCGCGGCTCTTCCTGCTGTCGCACAGGAAGCCCCGGCCCCCGACAGCGCGGAAGCCGCAGAGGCCGGTGGTGCCGGCAACGAAATCATCGTCACCGCCACGCGCCGTGCGGTCTCGCTTCAGAATGCGCCAATCAACATCTCCGCCGTCACCGCGGAAAGCCTCAAGGACCAGCGCGTCGACGACGTCCGATCGCTCGCGGCCTTCACGCCAGGCGTCACGATCCAGGATACCGGCCCGCGTTCGACCGGCAGCATCGTCATGCGCGGTCTTTCGGCCAGCGACAGCAGCACTTTCGGCGCCAATGGTGACAACACCCTCGCCACCTACCTTGGTGAAATCCCGCTCTACCAAGACTTCAAGTTCATCGACATGAACCGCGTCGAAGTCCAGCTCGGGCCGCAAGGCACGCTCTACGGCCTCGGCACTCTCGCAGGCGCCATCCGCTACATTCCCAACCGTCCTGACCCGGACCGCTGGGAAGGATTGTTCCACGCCCGCGTCTATGACGTCGCCCATGCCAAAGATCCCGGCTTCGTCGTCGATGGCGTGGTCAACGTTCCGATCATTCCGGGCAAGGTCGCCTTCCGCTCCGCTACCGGCTACTACAACGATCCGGGCTTCATGGACTACATCTACCTGCTCAAGCAGCCGGGCGTGTCCAATCCCCAGCCTGCCCGGCCCGGCACTTTCTTTGGCCCCATCGGCACGCCGCAGCAGATCGCTGACAACTTCTACACTTACGCCGACGCCAACTTCGAGCACACCTTCACCAGCCGCAACCAGCTGGGTCTCTATCCCTTCGATGGCCTGAAAGTGACGCTCAGCTACGTCCGCCAGCAGACCGACACCAATGGTCGGCAAGCGAACGGCGGCGGGGTATTCGGCACCGGCAAGTACGAAGCCCCATGGCGCTATCTCGAGCCGGCCAAGCGCACGACTGACCTCTATGCCGCTGAAATAGAAGCGGAACTGGGTGACATCGCCCAGCTCGTTTCCGCCACCGCCTTCACTCGTCAGAAATTCAAGAGCTCGGTCGACGTTACCGACCTGCTTCTCGATCTCGATTACGACTACGAACTGTTCCCCGCCTTCTCGGGCTATACCCGCTCGAACGGCGAGAATGAGCAGTTCAACCAGGAAGTCCGCCTGGTCTCCACCCACGGCGGTCCGTTCAGCTGGGTGCTCGGCGGCTTCTACAATCGCTTGAAGACCAACTCAGACTACCGCGAAATCGTCCCCGGCTATCCCGCCTGGGCCGGGATAAACCGTCCTGACGAAGTCGAATACGCATCCTTCGTCCGCACCGACACCAAGGAAAAGGCTGTATTTGGTGAACTCACTTTCCAGCCGATCGACGCCCTTACGCTGACTGCAGGCGGTCGCTACTTCAACTATGACGCCTACGTGATCGGTGGCCAGGCACTCCCGCTGTTCCAGCCTTTCCCCAATATCAACTTCCGCTCGCGCGAAGGCGATACCGGCAAGAGCGGCAGCGTCTGGAAGTTCAACGGTTCGTACAAGTTCTCGCCTGATCTCATGGTCTACGCGACCTACAGCAAGGGCTATCGCATCGGTGGCGTCAACCGCGTCGCTCCTTGCGTCCTGCCCCTGCCACCGGGCCAGAACCTCTGCGCTCTTCCGAACGAGCTGTCCTACCAACCAGATACCACCAAGAACAAGGAAATCGGCATCCGCGCCAGCCTGTTCGATGGCAAGCTGCGCACCACGCTTGCGCTGTTCCACATTGATTGGGACGGTATCCAGCTGGATGGCCTGACCGAGAACGGCGCCATTGGCATCACCGTCAACGGCGGCAAGGCCGTATCGAAGGGCGTCGAGTTCTCGTTCAATGCCCGCCCCTTCGAAGGGTTCAGCGTACAGGGCAACTGGTCCTACACCGATGCTTACCTGACGGAAGCCGTACCTGCCTTGCTCAAGACCCGGGGTGGCGAATTCGATGCCCTGCCCGGAGATCGCCTGCCCGGCTCGACCAAGGTTTCCGGCTCTCTCGGCCTCAATTACGAGTTCCCGGTCGGCGAAGACCAGATGACGCTGAGCTGGACCTCCAGCTTCACCGGCAACATCTTCACCCGCGTCGGAGCGCGTGCCGGCGGCGAGATCCTGCCCTCCTACACCACGCACCGCGCCTCGATCGCCTACCGTCTCGACGAGACGCTTGAGTTCCGCGTCTACGCCGACAACATCTTCGACAAGTACGCCGTGGTCTCGGTCTCGAACGACTTGTCGCGCCGCATTGTAAACGATGGCGTCGTCTCGCGCTATTACGCCAACTCGGTGCTCAGCCCGCGCAAGGTCGGCATCGAAATGACCAAGAACTTCTGACGTTTACGCCGGCCTGCTGCGGCAGGCCGGCACCAGTTCCTGCGAAGACTGGGCCGCCGCTCGAAAGACCGGCGGCCCTTTTTTCGTGCACTTCAGGAAAATCAGTCGAGCGGAATGCCGTTGACGAGGAAGTAGTTCTTCACCTCGCCAAGGTGCTTCTCGTAATCGCGCCAGCGACCGACAGAGCGTGCATTCATCGGCTGGCGCACCTGCTGCGCGCTCGGCGTGGCAACCGCAGCGCGATTGCGGTGAAATTCCAGGCAGTTCGCATCCCATTCCAGCCCGCAGTGACTCAGCAGCTTGCGGGTTTCCGTCTCTTGGTCCGCCACCAGCCATTCATAGGTAACTTCATGAATTCGGCCCGGAAAACGCTGACGCCAGAACCCCATCAGGCGCTGGAACAGCAGCACATAGCGCGCCGTGTCCATCAGGTCGTAGGACCAGCGATAGTAGGGCGAGCCGAGCGCGAACAGGTGCTTGTAGTTGCTCCACACACTGTCCATCGCCCCACGCCGCAGGCAGACGATGCTCGCGCGCGGCAGCGCCTGAAGAATGTATCCGATATACAGGAAATTCAGCGGAAACTTGTCGGTGAACCGAGGGCCGGCGGCCCCGGCGTTCTGGCGTGCCCGGGCGAGATAAAGCTCCCCCAGCTTCTGCGCCGAAACGCCTCGGCTCGCCTCCACCGTCGCCGGATCGAGCACCAGCCGCGATGATGTCCCGGACAACTGCTTCACCGCCAGCGGCATGGCCTGAAGCTCCCCGGCCGAAGTCACCTCCGCGTGTGACGAGAGGATCCTGTCAACCAGCGTCGTCCCGGTGCGAGGCAGGCCGACGACGAAGATCGGTGCTTCGTCGAGGCGACTGTCGGACATCAAGGGCAGGTCGCGAACGAAGGTGCGGCGGATGATCTCGAACAGCGCCTGATCAGTCTCGAACTGGTAGCCGAGGTTGGCCCTGTGCCTCGCGTTGCCCAGGGAGAGTTGCGCGTTTGCCGCGTCGAGTTGCCCTTCTGCCTCGTGGAGTTGGAAAGCAGCGTAGCGCAGCCTGACTTCCTCTTCGGGGTCGGGATTCTGCGACAGGGCCGCGGCAATCCGGGTGAGGCCTGTCTCCGGGGAAGTACGGCGCAGTCCCGCCAATGCAAGATGCGCCCGGCCATGCCCCGGCTCACGCGCGAGTATGGCTTCATAGGCCCGCGCCGCCTCGTCAACCCGGCCGAAGAATCCCAGGGTGCTGCCAAGATTGAACTGGAATTCAATGACATCCGGGGCAGATCTTACGGCTGTTTCGAACAGGGGCAACGCCTCGTCATGCGCCCCGAGCCGCGCAAACACGCAACCGATGGTATCCAGCACCAGCGGATCTGAACTTCCTGCAGCCACAGCCGCCCGCGCCGTGGCAAGGGCATCGGCCTCTCGCCGTGCCAGCAGAAAAAACCGTGCCTGTTGAGCAAGATACTCGGCATTTTCGGGTTCGGCCTTGAGCACTGCACCAATGGCCTTGAGCGCGTCGGCCACCCGCCCGCTCTCTGCCAGAGCGACGGCGGCGACAAAGCCCGCCTCCACATCACGGGGATCAACCTGGAGCGCTTCTCCCGCCTTGGCCAAGGCCTCAGAAATTCGCCCTGCCCCCAGAAGCTCGCGCAAAGATGTGCCCACCGCCATAGCCGAAGCGTAGCTTCACGCGCGACGGCGAGCGCTACGCAAATTGGCGCAGTTACCGGCCAAGCATCCGGAACGGTGGACCTGCCCGAACGTTCACGTCGGGAACCATTCGGAGAATGACGATGCCAGCCAAATCAGCAGCCCAGCAGAAGGCCGCCGGCGCCGCACTATCGGCGAAGCGAGGCGAGACCGACAAGAGCGACCTCAAAGGGGCGTCACGATCGATGGAAAAATCGATGACCGAGAAGGAGTTGGAGGAGCTTGCCGCGACACGTCGCAAGGGTAAGCCAGAGCACGTGCGCAAGGACTGATCCGGTGGAACAGGCTTTCACCGCCATCGCCAACCGGGTTTCCGGATGGGCCGGACGCCCCGCAACCTTCGTCATCGCGCTCGCCATCATCATCGGCTGGGGATTGAGCGGCCCGTTGTTCCAGTGGAGCGACACCTGGCAACTCGTCGTCAACACAGGCACCACGATCATCACATTCCTCATGGTTTTCCTGATCCAGAACAGCCAGAACCGCGACGCTGCCGCGATGCAGGCAAAGCTGGACGAGCTTATCCGCGCTGTCGACAAGGCTCGCGAAGGCTTTGTCGGCATCGAACATCTGACGGATGATGAAATCTGCCGACTGCGATCCGCGCTTGAACGCGAAGTTGGTGCATCAGCCGACAAGCAGGGTACAGCAAACGAGACAGTGGAGCGACTGCTCGACCGCACCTGACCGGAGAAGCGAATGCAGCGTATCGAGAGCGACAGTCTGGGCGAAGTCCGGGTCCCGGCCGACGCCTACTGGGGTGCGCAGACACAACGCAGCATCGACAATTTTCCGTTCGGTTCCATGGAGCGGATGCCCTTGGGCATTGTGCATGCGCTGGGTATCATCAAGCAGGCAGCCGCCAGGGTAAATCGTCGGCATGAACTGGATGTCAGGCTCGCCAACGCCATAGAGCAGGCTGCTGCCGAAGTGGCCTCCGGAAAACTTGATGAGCACTTCCCGCTGGTGATCTGGCAGACCGGAAGCGGCACGCAAACGAACATGAACGCGAACGAGGTCATCGCCGGGCGCGCCAACGAGATGCTTTGCGGTGAACGCGGCGGCAAAAGTCCGGTGCACCCCAACGATCACGTGAATATGGGGCAGTCCTCGAACGACACCTTTCCCACCGCACTGCATGTGGCGGCGGTGGAAGCGCTGAATAGCGCGCTGATCCCGGCGCTGGACAAGCTTTCCGGTGCGCTTGCCGGTTGTGCGATTGCCTGGAAGGACCTGGTCAAGATCGGGCGCACCCACCTGCAGGATGCCACGCCTTTGACGCTTGGCCAGGAGTTTTCAGGCTACGCGCAGCAATTGCGCAATGCGCACGATCATCTACGGCACGCCGAACTTCACCTGCTTCGCCTGGCGCAGGGCGGCACCGCTGTTGGCACAGGCCTCAATGCACCGGAAGGATTTGCTGAGGACATTGCTGCGGAGATTGCGGTTCTGACGGGAAAGCCCTTCAGCACGGCGCCGAACAAGTTCGAGGCGCTCGCCTCCAATGATGCGCTGGTGCAACTATCGGCCACGCTTTCGACGTTGGCAGTTGCGCTGACCAAGATAGCCAACGACATCCGCCTGCTGGGCTCCGGTCCCCGATCCGGCATCGGGGAACTGGAGCTTCCGGCCAACGAGCCTGGCAGCTCAATCATGCCCGGCAAGGTCAACCCGACACAGGCCGAGATGCTGACGATGGTTTGCGCGCAGGTGATCGGGAACCACCAAGCCGTGACCGTTGGAGGAATGCAGGGGCATCTTGAACTCAATGTTTTCAAGCCGATGATCGGGGCAGCAGTGCTGCGCTCCATGCACCTGCTGACGGTCGGGATGGAAAGCTTTGCCAAGCGCTGTGTCGAGGGGATCGAACCCGATCGGCGGCGCATCGCAGAGCTTGTCGAACGCTCGCTCATGCTTGTGACCGCTCTCGCCCCCGAGATCGGCTACGACAACGCCGCCAAGATCGCCAAGCACGCCCATGAGCATGATCTGAGCTTGAGACAGGCGGCGCTAGCGCTAAATCTGGTAGACGAAGCGACTTTTGATCGCCTGATTCGTCCGCAAGAAATGGTGTGACCCAACGGTTTTTCGACGATCCGGTTGGGCCTAGGCGGCGTGGACACGCCGCCTAGACGTCGGGCAAGGATTGCTCTGCCACGCCCCATCCCCGCAGCAGTTTGCCCTCGCTGCGCTTCAACAGGGCGGCTGCATCGGAAATGGTGAAAGCGCTGGCCTTCTCGAAATCATCAAGTTCGTTCCAATCGATCGGCGCTGCAACCGGGGCGTTGGCGCGTGCGCGGGCGGAATAGGGCATGACTGCGGTGCTGCCGCGCTGGTTGCGCAACCAGTCGATAAAAATGCGTCCCTTGCGCTTGGCCTTGCTCATGTTGGCAACGTAGCGCTCAGGCTCTGCCATACCCAAGGCCTTGGCAAAACGCTCGGCAAAGCTGGCGTGTGCTTGCCAGGAATGATCCCGGCGCAGGGGGATGACGACGTGCACGCCCTTCCCACCCGAAAGCATCGCAAAGCTTACCAGACCGAGATCGGACAGGCGCGACCGGATATCCTTCGCTGCGCGTTTCACGTCCGCAAAATCAAGCCCCTCGTCAGGGTCCAGATCGATGACCATGCGGTCTGGCGCTTCGACATCGTCAGTCCGGGCGCACCAACCGTGGAATTCAATCGTCCCCATCTGGACACACGTGAGAATGCCCGCAGCATCGCTGACATAGAGATAGTCTTCGCTATCGCCGTCCTTCTCGCGGATCGGGACATGATGGACATGTTCGCCGAACGAGCCGCTATCATGCTTCTGGAAAAAGCACTGTTTCGCCCTGCCCTGCGGACACCGCACGAGGCTTAGCGGGCGATTGGCAAGAAACGGGAGCATCGCTGGAGCAAGCTGTGCGTAGTAGTCTGCCAGATCACCCTTGGTCTGACCGCTTTCGGGAAAGATCACGCGCGAACGGTTGCTGATGCTGATGATTTCCTTCGGGTTCTCGATCCGCACAGGTTTCTCGGGCGTCACGTCCTCGGCCTTCTTGTCTTCACGCAAACCGACGAAGCTGGCGTGGCGGACTCTTCCTTCACTGGTGAACTCGGCAAAAGCGATCTCGGCGACGAGCACGGGCTCGAGCCATGACGCACCACGGGCTTCAGTCTTGGGCACTTCGAGTGCGCGGTCTTCCCGCCGCAGCGGTTCAAACCGGGCGGCCAGTTCGTCAAGCAGTTCTTCATTGAACCCCGTGCCGACCTTGCCCTTGTATACCAGCGCATCACCTTCCCGCTGTGCCAGCAGAAGCGAGGCGAAGGGGCGGCGGCGGGCACTCGATTTTGTCATGCCGACAATGATGAATTCCTGGCGCAGGATGCATTTGACCTTCAGCCAGTTCTGCGTCCGCTTTGGCAGATAAGGCGCATCGGCCCGCTTGGCGATGATGCCCTCCTGCCCGGCACGGCACATTGCCTCCAGCAGCTTCTCACCCCCACCAATGATGTGATCGGCGACATGGATTGGCGGAGAAGCTTCGGCCAACAGGCCGGACAGCCGCTGCTTGCGCTCCACATTGGATAGTGGTTTCAGGTCCTCGCCATCGAGTTCAAGGAGATCGAACGCATGGAAGGAAAGAGCATCGCCTTCGCCCTGTTCGCCATGGCCTCGCTTCAGCACGGCTTGCAGGCGCGAGAAATCCGGGTTGCCCTCGGCGTCCAATGCCGTGATCTCGCCATCGATCAGGCATGACGGCAGATCGAGGCTAGCGAAGTGGCGGATCAGGGGAGAGAACTTCTCGGACCAATCGAGGCCACTGCGGGTAAACACCCTGACGTCCTTGCCCTTTGCAGCGATCAGCGCCCGATACCCGTCGAACTTGATCTCATGAAGCCATTGGCGCCCTTCGGGGACACTGTCGACCAGAGTTGCAAGCTGGACGGGTTGAAACGTTGGCAGTGGTGCTGCACCGCGTTTCTTGCCTGGTGCCTGCGCCTTCGTCATCCGCGCATTTTGCTTGGCTGCCGCTTGCATCTCGGCGGTAAAGTCTTTTCCCCGCTTCCCCTTCAACGAATGGCTGGAGCGCTTGTCGGCGGCAATCTCGGCCATGGTCCGGCCGGTAAGCACGCTGGTGAGAGCACGTTCGACGAGAAGATCTCCCTGCGCGGCAAATGCGTCATCAATCTTGCGCAGCAACCAGTTTTCGCGCTTCTCGTTGCCCCGCTTCTTCAGGCGGATGAGCAGCCATTCGCCCTTCATTCTCTCCCCAGCGAGACGAAAGTGCAGATGCCCGTCTAAAAGGTCCTTGGCGCTTTTGCCCTCGATCGGCTCCCAGGTTCCGCGATCCCACAGCATCACGGTCCCACCACCATACTCGCCCTGGGGAATGGTACCTTCGAACTCGGCGTAGCTTAGCGGGTGATCCTCGGTCTGCACCGCAAGGCGCTTGTCTTCCGGATCAGGGCTGGGTCCGCGCGTCACCGCCCAGCTTTTCAGCACACCGTCAACCTCGATGCGGAAGTCCCAATGAAGCCGCGTGGCGTCGTGCTTCTGGACGATGAAGAGGTTGCCCGTCGTGCTCGATGCCTTCTTGCCCGAAGGTTCTCCGGTGCGGGTGAAATCGCGCTTGGCGTTGTAAGCTGCGAGGGGATCGCGGACGGCCATCGCTCAAGCCCGTTTCCGGCGTGACGGCGATGCGCGCTTTTGCGGCCTGCCCTCATCGGCATCTTCGTCGTGGCCGAGCGATTGCTTGAGCGCGGCCATCAGATCAATCACGTTGCCACCGCGCGGAGCCTCGTCAGCGTCGGGGTCCTCGATGATGCGCTCACCCTTTGCCTTGACCTTCTTGTCGATCAGCGCGTGGAGCGCGTCGACATAGCGATCATGGAACTTGTCGGGTGCAAACTTCGCGGTCTTCTTCTCGATCAGGCTGGCGGCCAGATCGAGCAGTTCGGGGTCGGCATCGCGCGCGGGAATGTCGCGGAACCAGTTATGGGCGCGCTGGACCTCATCGGCATAGCGCAGAACCTCGAGGATAAGGCCCCGGCCGCATGGTTTCAGTGAAACAAACTGTTCGCGTCCGCGGACCGAGAGCTGTCCCAACCCGACGGTTTTCGTCTGTCTGAGCGCCTCACGCAGGACGATGTAGGCATCCTCGGCAAGGTCATCGGCCGGCACGACGAAATAGGGCTTTTCGTAATAGAGAGCATCGATTTCATCTGCCCCCACGAACTGGACAAGCTCCAGAGTCTTGCGGCTTTCGATGCGAACGGACTCGATCTCCTCGTCATCAAGCAGGACGTAGTTGCCGCGGGACACCTCGTAGCCCTTGACGATCTCCTCGCGATCAACGGGACCTACGCCGGGCGCCACTTTCTCATAGCGAATGCGCTTGCCGCTGGGCTCGTGGATCTGATGAAAGGAAATGGCCGCACCGCTGCGCGTGGCCGGATAGATTTCGACCGGGATCGAAACCAGGGCAAGGCGCAATTGCCCTTGCCAGTATGCGCGAGCGGCCATGGCGGGCTTCCTTCCGGGTCGTGACTGAAGCGCGAAATGGCGCCAGCTTCGTCTGGCTCTATGCGCGAATGGCCGCTGCGGTTCCCGCAGGCGAGGAAGGGACGTTCAGACTTTTCGAACGGTTTAGGTAATCAGACTTAGGGACGTTGCGGAGAAAAAACTCCGAAATCCCGCCATTCCTAAAGCTTTCCCGGAAATTGTTAACCAGAAACCGGAACCGGACGTTGGCGGCCACCGATGCATGATGCCTGAGTGTTAATGGAGATTGTATCATGATTTCTGGCAGGATGGCAGCCTTCGCGCTCGTCACGTTGGGTACGGTGGCCGCAGGTAGTGCGGTGCAAGCATCGCAAGGATCAGCTTCGATCACGATCACCGGGCAAGTGCCGCTGGTGTGCCGCGTTTCGGTGGACAACAGCGCCAGCGCAATGCTCAACGCCAACGGCAACAAGAGCGAACTCCGCGAATTTTGCAATAACGGTGCCGGATATCGCGTCGTTGCGACCTATTCCAAGCAGCTTGCTGCGGGCCGGCTGATCGTGGACGGCCGCGCGATTGCCCTCGACGGTTCGGGCGAAGTCCTCATCAGTGACGTGGCTCACGCCGCCGCAAAAACGCGCTCGATAGCGATTGAAGGCAACGGCAAGGCAGCAGGCTCGATCCGCTTCCGTATCGAGCCACGCTGACTTTCACAGCGGGATGCTGCCGCAGTCCGTGGGCGCAACTGATCCAGCAACGAGCGGAGTGATCGTGACGACCAGGTTCTCCGAGTAGATCGGAGAGATCGCCTTGGTCGCTCCGCCGTCGATCAGAGTGCTCTGCACCGGCAAACGGTCTTCGATCGCATCGCCAATTCCGGCTCGGGCGCAGGTCTGGGTGATTGCCGACGTACTCGTGGGAGACCGGGTCTGCCCGAGGAAGCGGACCGAATAGCGGATCTGCTGACTCGTGTCCGTCGTCGAGGCGCCACCTGGGGTCAAGACAAACGGCTGGGCATCTCCCGGCATGACGCCGAGCGAAACCGTGTAAGGTCCGGAGCTTTGCACGCGAACGTGGTTTGACGGCGAAGTCTTTACAGTTGTCGCTTGGGCATCCGAGACTTGGGCAAGCTCGCCGAAATCGAGCGCAGTCCCAACGAAGCTTGCGCGAAGTGCGCTCAGGACATTCACGTTGATCGAGATGGCGGCCGCACTGTCGATCGGCGTCAGGACATCGTTCAAGCCGCCAGTGCCCTTGCAGACGTAGCGAATCCCGAACTGAATCAGGCCACCGGCGATCAGATCGACGTTGGCAGGCACGGTAACCCGCAGGTTGATCTGAAGCGTGTCCGGCTGGGCAGCCCCGCCGAACTGCACGGCAATCTGGCCCGTCTGAATATTGGAAATGGCCGGGAGATTGCTTGGCACCGCGTTGGAATCATACAGTACGTCAAAGTAGGTGCCACCGCCCGGCACAGTAGCCTGCACCTGATAGGCGGGGCTTCCTGCGGGCTTCGTCAATACGAAGTATGCTTCCTGCGTCTTCTTTCCGCCGCCTGCCGTAACGCGCGTAAGGGTCAGCGGAATATCAACCGATTGTAGCCCGGATGACGCAAACGGATCGTACTGGATGGATGTGCTTCCGCCGCTTCCGGTAACGCCGCAGTTCGACTGGGCGTAGGCGCCATTGGCACCCGCAATCATCAGGACAACTGCGGCCATAGCCAGGAACTTGCGCAGGCATGACATGACGGTCCGAGTGATCATTTCTTTTCTACCGCCTTTATCTCCCCGAGCTGGACAACTCCCGTTGCCTTCTGGGGGATTTCGATTTCGAATGTGGAGCGTGCAGCGTCGAGCATTTCGACACGCCATTTTCCGGGTGCAAGGCCGGTCGCACCAAAACGGCCCTGGCGATTTGTGAACACGGTTTGCGCCGGCCGCTCCGGATGGGCGACTTCCGTGGCCGTGCCGCTGACCAGCGACACCGGCTGGCCGTCAAGATCGAGCATGACGCCGAGCGCTGTGACGTTGTAGTCGGAGCCAACGGTAACGACGTATCCGCTGCGGTATGACGGGAACACGCGGAAAGAACCTTGGCCGATATCAGTGCCCGGAGGCGCATCCCGAACATCGAGAGGCACAGTGCGCTCGGAATAGGAAGGCAAGCTCGGCATCGTGGCCGAGCGCAAGCTCCCGCTATTGGCAGCGTTGCCGAAGGTTGACGCATCCACCACGATGTCGGCCTTGCCTAGGCTTCGGTGCGGCCGCACGATGGCGAAGCTGTCAAAGATGGGACGGCCAAGCGCAACCGCACCATCGGCAAGCGCCAGCGAGGTGCCCAAGCGGAAAGTGCTGCGCTGGTTCTGACTGTCACCGAAGCCGCGCGAATAGGTGCCGAAATGGCTGAAGCCAAGCTCTGCGCGATTGGCGAAATAATTGGCGTTGACCGAGACGCCTGCCCCATTGTCGGAGCGTTCAACATCGGCGGTGACGTTATAGCTGCCAACGCCGCTACCGCTGAGTGTCTGGTACGATGCGCGGAAGCGATTGTCGCGCGTATCAAAGTCGGAGCGGACAGTGGAATAGCGCCCCAGACGGACGATGAGCGAGACAAAGCCGCTGAACTCCCGGCCCAGCGTGTCTTCCTGATAACGCGCCTCTGCGTTAAGCGTTGCGCGGTCTGAAAACCGCCAACCCGCGCTCAGACGGTAGTTCTGAACATTGGGCCTGCCGGTCCGGCCTTTCGAAAACCGAACATCGGCGCCACCGAAGAAGCTTGTGGTGAAGGCATGGGTGTAACCACCACCCAGCTCGTACTTGTAAGGATTGTCTGGCAGAAAGAACGAGACGGGAGCGAAGCGGCGGCTCCGCCGTTCGACGAACAGGTTAAAGGTATCGCCGAGGCCGCTCGGTCGCTGGATCAGGCGCTGGAACGTGGCGTTGAAAGCATGTCCCGACCCGATGCCATCAACCTTGCTGAACGAGATATTCGTCCCAAGCGTGCCGAACGGCGTGCCGACAACGGCTTCGACCCCGCCCATGCGGCTATCAGCGTCGGCCTGAAAGTTGACTCCAACGGTCAAGGCATCGGTCAGCCCTCGGCGGTAATAGCCCGATGCGATCCAGTCATCGCTGTACCGCGGGCCGCGCGAACCGAGTGGAGCCTTCACGCCAGCGTAGAGGCCAAATTCGCTCAGACCCTTGGCGAGCTGCGTTTGATCGACAAACAGGTTGAACTGGACGACTTCCGTACGACCGGTGTCGTCAAGAATATTCAGGCGAATATCGTTGCCCCCCTGCGTGAAGGGGAAGTCTCGCAGATTGTAGTTGCCTGGAGCCAGTTGCAGACGACGGACCTGCTGACCATTGACGACGACCTCAACCGTGGATGCACGGTCGAGGCGAAAGGCGCGGTCACCACGCGGACGGACGACCTGTTGTGGATTGAGGACACTATAGGAACGAAAGATCGAAATCCCGGCGATGTCCGGCGCAGACTGAAAACCACGCGCCTGCGATTCAAGGTCGCCCGCAGAAATGCGCACCAGATGCCGGGTGTCATCAAACACGAAGCGACTGCCGAGCCTCTGGAAATCGCCGCCCAATGCTCCTGGCTGCCAGATCGCATCGCTTTCCGCGACGATCGGGCCAAGACGCAACGCGCCATCAACAAGCATGACCGGTTCGCGCAGTCCCTGATCAAACCCATCTTCGACCAGGTCCATCGAGCTGCGGAGATTGAGATAGGCACTGAAGTTTGCAGGCTTCAGCAGTTCGCCAACCCGCGACCGATCGAGCGCCGAGACCGACACGGCCCGCGACGCACGCCGCTCTGTGGGAATGCTGAAACGCAGTTCCAGCGTGCGCGGATCGTAATCTACGCCAATGCCAACAGGGGCCAGATCTTCTGCACTGACTTGCGTCTTGCCGCCAAAGCTCGTCCGCAGGCCTTCCAGCACGTCAGGCGCAAGCAGTTCGGACAGGATCTGTACGACGCGAGCGGCCGGAAAAGACAGGCGGTCGTCGACGTCGATCTGCACCGGGACGTCGCCGAGATAGCTACCACCGTCCTTGGCAGGCACCGTCAGAACCACCGCGCGTCCCGTCGGATTAAGCTTCTGCGAACGAAATGCCGGAGCAGGCAATTGCTCTGCCAGATTGGCCGCCGCAAGCTTTGTCGCTGGTGCAAGAGGAACGCGCATTCCGGCGCCATCGCGACCCGGTTCGAGCGTGTCCGCCCAGACGGCAGGAGCCCTGCCCGCAACAAGCAAGCTGGCTCCTATGGCGAAGATCTGCCGCGACCGGCCCTGCATGAGCTCAGCCCTCCGGTGTGATTGTCGCTTCAACCGTGCCAACGGCAAGCGGCAGTTCGACAGGAATAGTCACCTTGCGGGTCTGGTTACCGCCCACGAGGCCGAAGCCGATTGTCTGCTGGATTTCAGGACCAGAAAGTGTGCGCCGGAATTGCTCCTTCCCCGCCGCATCCTTTTCGACAATGCGCAACTTGCTGCCGCTAAGGTAACCGTGAACCGCAGAAGCATTCCCAACAGTCACGACAGCCACTGGCTTGCCGGCCCCGTCCTTGCCGACTTCGGCGCTTGTGACCTCCAGCTTCGGCTTTACGCCTGCAGGCGCAACGCTGGCGAGGACCTGGAAATTGTAGAGGATCTGAATCGCAGATTGGCCTTCGGGCAACTTTACCGGCAACTGTGCGACTGTCACATAGTAGTGCCTGCTGCCGGCGAGAGCCGGGTCGCCAACGTATTGGACGCGGAAAGTCTGGGTCTGGCCGGGATCGATAAGCGCTTGCGGCGGGAATACGAGAAGGTCTCCGGGATCCTTGCCGGTCGGTGAAACGCCGGTGTCGGTCAGGCGGAGTTCCTGCACGGTGAGCTCGACCGGCAGCGGACTGGCGAACGTGTTCTCGACCGTGATGACTTGCGACATGTCACGCCCGGAGGTCTTGAGATCGATCACGACCGGCTGCACCGTCATCGCCATGGTCGAGGCAGCCGGCAGCACCAGCGAAACGGCAGCAGACAGAAACGAGACAATGGATTTCACGTGAAGTTCCCCCTGCCCGCAGGCAATAGATTCAATCGGTTGGCTGCAGCTGGATGACGATCGTGTCGTCATAATCACCGGCAATCAGCGGCGTGCCGCCATCGGGTGTGTTGACCAGCAGGGCGAGATTGCCCGTTGCGCCATTCGCCACCGCCAGCACCAGCATGCCAGCATTGCTGCTTCGCTCCTGACTGGCTCCGGCCCAGTCAAGGCGCAGAGTGTAGGGCAGCAAATCGGCAAAGCCCTGCGCCTGAGGGCCGGCGGCCCCAACCCTGCCCAATCCGCCCTTGCCCGACGCGGCAGTTACCCGGTGCGAGGCATTGCAAGTGGCTGGGATCTCCAGCTCGAAGCTGGCGCCCCGCGGCAGCGCCGTGTTGGGATCAACCAGGCGCGTCAACCCGACCGTGGCGTTGCCGTCGCCCGTCGCCTGAAAGTTGGCATTGGTCACTGCTCTGGCTCTCGGTGTGCTGATTACGCAGGCCGAACCAGCAGTCGCACTGAGTTCGAGCACTTGAGCCGCGCGATCAACCTCTTGGGCATTGGCCGAAGCGCCAAACGCGAGTGCCGCGATTGTGAGCATGTAGCGCATCATTTTGGCTCCAGCGTAATACGCAGCGTATCGCCATAAACGCCGGCAAGCACGGGCGCATTCACCCCGCCATTCGATGCCCCGGCGAGAATGGCGAGGCGCAAGGTGACAGTTCCCGCTGTCGCCTGGTCAACGTCGATGCGCTGCTCGCGATTGCTGCGGATGCGGGCATCCATTTGGAGTTGACCGGAGGAACTGCCCCAAGTGAGGTTGGCGTCGTAAGGCAAAGCCGTTGCAAATCCCGGTGCATCAGTGGCTTGCCGCCCATCGGTGGGCCACAAACCATTGTTTTCGGACTGGATGCGGATCTGATGCGGGTAGTTGCAGACGGCGGAGAATGACACAGTAGCGCTCGCCGGGCGGGCGGCGAGCGTCTGCTGGTCCAGCAATTGTGTAACCTGTAGAGTGTCACCGGAAATGCCATTGAAGTTCACGAGCTGCCCTGCCTGCAGTTCGCCACCTGCAAGGGTGCAGACCTGTGGCGCAGAACCGGTTACGGGAAGCCCAGTCGCACTTGCGGCCTCCTGTGCGGCAGCTGGCATCGCGCACACCGGCAAAAACGCCAGAGCGAACATGGGAGAAGAGCGCGCCATGCTTCAGCTTTCCGGAGTCAGCGTCACGGTAACCGTGCCACGATAGGAAGTGTCGGCAACGAGGCGCAGGCCGGTGCCTCCGGTGGTTGCAAAGTCGCCAATGTTGACGGTGATCGGTCCGCTGAATGCAGTCGTGCGTTGCTGGATCGCCGCAGGATTGCTTGCCGACGCGGTGCTGAAGCTGGCGGGAGTGGTTGTCCAACCCGCCGCCGTCGCCGTGAAATCAACGCTACGTGAAAAACCCGTTGGCGCAGAGGCCGTGAATGTCTGTGCGACTACGGGCGTGGCAGCAACCGCAATCGAACTGCGTGACGAGCAGAAGCTCCCCGCCAGCACCTGGGAGGGTGCGCTGAGATCGGAGCGGAGGAAACCAGTGGTCGTATCGACGAGAATGCCCAGGTCGAAAATGCCACCGGCTTCCGACACCGAGCCGCCGACGCAAATTGCCGGAACGTTACCGACAACCGCGAAGTCGGCCGAGTCACTAGCGCTCTGGGCCTGCACCGGAGCCGAAATTACGACGCCGACGATAGCTGCGAAAAATTTAAGCCTGTTCATGGTCGCTTACTCCGTGACCGGTACGGGACCGAGGGTTACGGTGACCAGACCGCTATAGTTTCCAGCAACAAGCAGAGCGTTCTGAGGCGCCGAGAACGAGGACAGCGCGACTTCGATGTCACCCAGCTTCGGGCTAGGCTGCGTGCTTCCTGTGGCGGCCGAATCTGGAGACGTTCCATCTGCCGCTGCATCGGTCGTCGCAGCGGTACCGCTACTACCCCAGCCTGTTGCCGTGGCTGTGTAGTTCACGGCGCGTGAAAATCCGGCTGGTGGCGCAATTGTTGAATCGCCAAGCAATGCAGTTGCGCTTACGCCGAGCACCGAGCCGGCAAAGTTGCAGAAGCTTCCGGGCAGCGAGACCGATTGCGTGGCGAGCGCGGCAATCCGTCCGACGGATGCACCAGAGGTCTGCACCATCTGGCCGAGATCGATCACCGCACGCGAAGGTTCACCCAGGATGCACAACCGTGCGACGGAACCCGTCACCGCGACCTGACCCGAAGCTGTTTCGGAAGCCGTTTCTTGCGCCGACGCAGGCGCGGCCATCCCGCAGAGGGGCAGCATAAGCAGGCTAGACTTGAACAGTGCGGATTTCATCGTCGTGCTCCTGGATGAACTCTTCATGCGCAATGCAGATCAGACGGTGGGTGAGAGGAAGACCTCGACCTTGCCGGTGTAAGCACCCGCGACGAGCTTCTTGCTGGCTGCCGTCGACGAACCCAACGTAACGGCGATGTTACCGGAGAACATGTCGACGTTGGCGGCAGTGCTGGCGACAGCATCCGTGCTGATGTCAGAAAAGCTCTTGCCGTTGGCCGAGACCGAAGCAGTATAATTGACCGTATCGGTGAACGCCGCCTCGGCGCCCGACGTGACTGGCTGGTCTCCGGTCAACGCGGTCGCCTTGACAGAGAGTGTGGCTGCCGAATTGTTGCACCATCCGGTGAGTGTGCGGGTTTGACCGTCAACCTTCGTGGTATCGAGGCCACCGTCTGCGTCAGCCAGTTCGCCCAGCGGCAGGTCCTGCGATGACGTCACGAACTTGCACTTGGCAGCGACGGAGCCGGTGATGTTGACGGTGCCGGTAACGCTTTGAGCAGAAGCGGGCACTGCCGACAGGGCAGCTGCGGCGGTCGCCGCGAGAAGAAGCTTACGCATTTCATTTCTCCTGGGAAAAGGCTCGATCGAATCAGGCCACGGGTTGGATGTTTACGGTGATGGTGGAGGTGTAATTGCCGGCGACGAGCAGGTTCGAAGCGCCCCCCCTGGTCGAGAAGCCATAGGCCTTCACGGCTATGTTGTTGCCCGAAGCCGCGAGACGGCCGACAGTCGCCGAATTGGCTGCGGTGGCGCCAGCGGCGGTGCTGTACGTCACGGTGCCATTCCCGCCGGCCGCAAGCGCGACCTGCATTTCAGCGGTATAGTCGATCTCGTTGGAGTAGCCTGAAACGGCGGCGGCAGCCGTGCTCAAACGGTCAGCCACGATCGCAAGAGAGACGCTGGCCGAAGTGCAAACCACGCGCGTGGCGACCGGGGTTCCGCCCGAGGCCGCGCTGGTGGTGTTGGTGAAGCCGGTTGCCAAAGTGCCGTCCGCTGCGTCCAGCGCGCCAAGGGCGATAGTGCCGGTAAATGCCTGGGTCGCCGAGCCGCCCGGTGCAACCACGGAGCACCTTCCCAGGACGCTGCCCGTGACATTGACTGTCCCGGTCGTCACCGTCTGCGCCTGTGCAGGGGCTGTTGTCATTGCAACTGCGGTAGTTGCGGCCAGCAGGGATAGCATGGTCTTCATGGCAATCGGCCTTTCAGTTACCGCCACAAGCGGCGTGATGGGTTGCCGGGAACGGGCCGGCTGGAAGCGTCAGGTTACAAGGCTGCGGAAACGGTCACGGTCAGGGTGTCGGAATATGTGCCCTGAACCAGAATGGCTGGGCCGGTGTATGCCGGGGCACTTACCTGGAGATAGGCGCCAGCCAGGTTTTGCGAACTAGGCGCAACCCGCAGCCCTTGGCTTTGCGTCGCAGGCCCGATGAACGAGCAAGGCGCACTCGCAGTGACGGCAAGAGTGGCCGCCTCACACTGATCGGTCACGCTACCCCCGCCGGCACCGACTAGGTTGAGCTTGACCTGATAAGGGGCAATGCCGGCATAACCTGCGTCAGAGGGCTGCGTGGCGCTGCGCAATCCGCCATTCGCCGAGGTAACCGCCACACGCGCTGCGCCGTTGCAGTTCAGGGTGAATGGAAACTGGTTGGACCAACCCGACTGGTCAATTTGCCCTGCATCGAAGCTGCCGGACGGTGCGCCGCCAATGGCGAAGCCACACCGGCCACCAACAGATGCCGTAACTGGCAGGGTGAGCGAAACGGGGGTACCACCGGCGTATGCCGTCGGCCCCGCGATGGTAGACTGGGCCAGAACAGCAGACGGGCAAGCAGCCGCAACCGCCGTCAAGCCGATCCTGATCTTGTGCATCAACATGCGCACTGCTCCCTGCTGCCTTGCGGCAACCTCGGCGCGCTTGCCTTGCGATGAAAACACCTGCCCTTGTGCGGGCGCAGTTCTTCGACCTCGGAAATGCCGGGCGGCATGTCCGAGCGGATGAATTGGCTTCAGTGTTCGTCTTCGCTGGCAATACGCCTGAATTGGTTAACTTGTGGGTAACCTTTTACGCTCGACACAACGCCTGCCGTGACTCACGATGCATCCAGATCCGAGAAAGTTTGCCCCAGATGCGTCGCATCTGGAGATTTAACAAATAAAGTTAACAAGACTGGCCTCCGGCTAACGCCAAGAGCAGGGAAGACCTGAAATATCGAAAAATCTCTTGAAATTTCGTCACTTGGAAGTTTACTCCAAGGACATCCAAGGAATCTTTTTACCTTCAAGACAATGAAGCCGTCTGAAATTATTACTGGATATAGTTAATCGCTTTCAGAACTGCAGCGATGAGATTTGACAAGAATCACTCAATATTTTCGAGATAACGGTCCTTCTGAGACTCCGAGTCGCACCGCTTATGAGCGATACGACTGAAGCTCTGCCTCCATCATCTTGCGCATCTCGAACTTCTGGGCCTTGCCCGTTACGGTCATGGCGAAACTTTCGACTATGCGGACGTGTCGGGGAACCTTGTAATGCGCGATGCGGCCTTTGCAGTGCGCAAGCACATCATCCGGACCGAGCTCTTCCCCAGCCCGAGCGATAACCCATGCGCAGACTTCCTCACCGAATTTCTCGTCGGCGACACCAAAGACCTGCGCGTCCTGCACGGCGGGATGTGTCAGCAGAAATTCCTCGATCTCGCGCGGGTAGATATTTTCTCCACCGCGGATGATCATGTCCTTTATGCGACCGGTAATCCTCACGTACCCGTTCTCGTCCATGGTTGCGAGATCGCCGGAATGCATCCATCCGCCGGGATCGATGGCTTCAGCAGTCTTGGCAGGTTCATCCCAGTAACCAAGCATTACGGCATAGCCGCGCGAACAGTATTCGCCCTGCTCGCCAATCGGCAGCACTTCGCCGTCAAGGCCCACGATCTTGGCCTCCGCGTGTGGATGGACGCGCCCCACAGTCCCAACACGTTCCTCAATCGGATCGTCGGTTGCCGTTTGGGTGGTCAGCGGACTGGTTTCGGTCATACCGTAGCCAATGGTGACCTCGGTCATGTTGAGGCGATCCATCACCTGGCGCATCGTGGTAACCGGACAGGGAGAACCCGCCATGATTCCGGTGCGCAATGTGCTGACGTCGTATGCGTCAAGGTCGGGCTGCGCCAGAATCGAGATGAACATCGTGGGGACGCCATAAAGCGCCGTGCAACCTTCGGCCTGCACCGCCTCAAGCGCCAGGCGGGGATCGTATGCCTCACCAGGATAGACCATGGCTGCACCACTCGTCAGCGCAGCGAGGTTGCCCAGAACCATACCGAAGCAGTGATACAGCGGGACCGGAATGCAGATGCGATCGCTGGCCGCGAGGTTGGTAGTTCGGGCGGTAAAATGTCCATTGTTCAGGATATTGCGATGGGTAAGCGTTGCGCCCTTGGGAAAGCCGGTCGTACCGCTGGTGAACTGGATATTGATCGGATCATTCTGGTTTAAGGTCCTTTCTACAACCAAGAGCCGGTTCAGATCAGGTTCGGCTCGCAAGGCGTCCCACGGCTCGAAGCCTTCATGGACCGCATCGCCAAGAGCAACCATCCCGCGCAGCATCGGCAACTTGGCGCGCCCCAGTTCGCGCAGCATCGCGATGTAATCGCTGGTCTTGAAGCTGGCGGCGGTGACGAGAAAGGTGCAGCCGACCTTGTTCAGCGCATATTCCACTTCACTGGTGCGGTAGGCAGGATTGATGGTGACAAGGATCGCGCCGATCCGGGCCGTGGCAAACTGGAGCACGGTCCATTCGGCGCAGTTGGGCGCCCAGATGCCGACGCGGTCGCCTTTTGCCACTCCTCGATCGAGCAAGCCGGTTGCAATCCCATCGACTTCAGCGTCCAGTTGCGCCCAGCTCCACCGGATCCCCTGATGACGGGAAACCAGCGCCAGCTCCCCTCCCCAGGCTTGCGCGGCATCGCGCAAGGCTTGTCCTATGGTTTTTTCCAGCAGCGGCTCATCGGTTGCGCCCTCGGCGTAGGAAAGCTGCGTCATCGCTTGATATTCACCACCTGGGTCTGGGTATACTCGGCTAGGCCTTCGACGGATTGTTCCACACCAAGTCCACTGGACTTGAAACCGGCCATCGGAATGTGCGGACCGATCGCGATGTGCTGATTGACCCAGACCTGTCCGCTTTCGATCCGCGATGCAATGTCTGCGGCGCGTGCTACATCCTTTGACCAGACCGAACCGCCAAGGCCATAGTCCGATGCATTGGCGCGTGCGATGACATCTTCGACATCATCGAATACGATCAAGGGAAGGATCGGGCCAAACTGCTCCTCGTCGACGATCCTGTCGCCGTCGGTCACGTCGCGGACGATGGTCGGGCGGATGAAGTACCCGGCACGCTCCATCACTTCACCGCCCGCAACGATCGTGCCATCTGCGCGCGCGGTCGCGAGGAAGTCCTTGACCTTTTCGAACTGCATCGCGTTCTGGATCGGCCCGATCTGTGTCCCTTGTTGCAGACCATCGTCCACCACGGCTGCCTCGGCAAGACGGGCGAGCTCTCCACACATCGCGTCATATATGTCGGCGTGGACATAGGCGCGCTTCACGGCAAGGCAGACCTGGCCGTTGTTGAAAAAGGCATTGCCGAAGATCGCCTGGGCAGTTTCGCGAACGTCAACATCTTCCAGCACGATGGCAGGGTCGTTGCCTCCAAGCTCGAGAGTGACGCGCTTCAGCGTATCGGCACCACTGGCAGCGATACGCTTGCCAGTGGCCGTGGAGCCGGTGAAGCCGACCTTGGCGACGTCCGGATGGGCCGTCAGGTGCGGCCCAAGGTCATTGGCATCAGTGATGATGTTGACCACGCCTGCAGGGAACACGTCCCGGCAGATCTCGCCAAGGATCAGCGCACAGACCGGCGTTGTCGGCGCGGGCTTGAGCACGATGGCATTGCCCGCCAGAACCGCAGGTCCAATCTTCCAGCAAGCAACGAGCAGCGGGAAATTCCAGGCGATGATTCCAACCACCACTCCCAACGGACGGTGCTTGACTGCGACGTATCCCGCCTCATCGTCCTGAATAACACGATCGGGAAGCTCCAGCGTGGCATAATGGCGCAAGTAACCATCGGTCATGGCCAGCTCGCCCATGGCCTCGGCCAGCGGCTTGCCTTGTTCCATGGTCAAGGTCCGAGCCAGTTCGTCCTTGCGAGCGGCAATTGCGTCAGCAAGTTCAAGCAGCTTTGCCTGCCGGTCTGCCCAAGGCAGAGCTGACCACGCAGGGACGGCCATTTTGGCCGCTGCGATGGCAGCATCTGCCTGATCGACGGAGGCCCGGGGAACCGTGCAGAACGGCTCCCCGGTTGCGGGATTGATCACGTCCATCGACATGTCGCCATCGACGAGATTGCCGCCGATCAGCAGCTTGTAGTCAGCCATGGTCCTCTCCTGACGGCTTTGCCGCCTTATATTGCGAGAATGTCAGAATTTTGCGCCAACCGTCACCCCGTACATGCGAGGGTTGCCGATGTGGTTGTAGTCGAAGCCGAAGCCTGCCAGCAGATCAACGCGGGAGGTGAAGTAGAACTTGTCGGTCAGGTTCTTCCCCCAGATCGAGGCGTTGAATCGTCCGTCCGCGCTTTCCCAGTCGATATGCCCTCCCACGAGGGCGTAGGAGGACTGGCGCAAGCGGGGAACATTGAGCACTTCGAAGAACTGGCTTGACTGATAGGCGATGTCGGGGTGCAGCGAGAACTTGCCCATGTCGCCGTCGAAGACAGTCAGGTCGATGGTGGCGTTGAAGGTAAAGGTCGGCGCATTGGACAGGCGGTTGCCTGCCACGTTCACGCCGCTTACGCTGCCACGCTGGATCTTTGTCGCCAGCACGCCCATGCCGCTATGAAGTGTCAGCCGGTCGCTCGCGCGGATCGTCAGTTCAGCCTCACCGCCATAGATCCGCGACTTCGGAATGTTGAGTAGCGTTTGCGCCGCCGATACCGGGTCGACGTTGATGAACTGCTGGTTGCGATAGTCGTAATAGAAGCCGGCGACATTGAGCGTGACCTTGCGGTCGAGGAACTGGGTCTTGGCCCCCACCTCGTAGGACGTCACCTGCTCGGGCTTGGCGATCGACAACTCCGACGGATCGAAGAAGGCCTGAGCGTTGAAACTGGGCGCACGATAGCCCCGGCTGACGCTTGCATAGAGCAGGTTGCCGCCGGCAAGCTTGTAATCGAAACCGATCTTGCCCGAGAGATTGTCCTGCGAATAGCGCAGCGAAGAAAGCGGGATCAGATTGGCAATCAATGTGCCGTCCACGCCAAGTGCATCAGATCGGAAGCCGCTCTGGACGCCGGTATCGTGCGTGTAGCGCAGGCCACCCCGCATCGTGACGGAATCCGTCAGTTCGTATTTCACGTCGGAATAGATCGCATAGCTCTTCTTCAACTGGTCGAAGCGGTTGCGGAAGAGGCACGCGAGAGGAAGGCCTACCGCACAATCATCGGCGGTGATTCCCGGGACGCCATCAGAGTCGATGTCCTTGCCGATCTCGAATGTCGTTTCGTTGAACACCTTCTCACGGTGGAAGTAGCCACCGAGGATGAAATCGAACGGGCCGCCGAAGTCGCTGGTCAGGCGCAAGTCCTGGGCGAACTGGGTCGCACGGTCGTTGTAGGGGATTTCCAGCAGTTCACCGGCCGTGCCATCGGTATCTTCGTAGAAGAACAGGCTGCCCTTGTCCCAAGCGGTGGTGCTCGTGACGGTCAGCGTGTCGGATACGTCGAATGTGCTGGTCAAGGCTACCGAATAGGTACGCGCCCGACGCTTGGCATCGATGTTCGAAGCGATTTCGCGCTTACCAAGGCCAGGACGGTTAGCTGCTTCGGGCTGAGCATAGATCCCGTAATTGTACGGATTCTGCAGACTGGTCGATGCGCGCAGGACGAACCGGACCGTCTCGCTCGCCTCGACATTCAAGGTGGCCCTGATCGCGTACTCGTCAGTCGAGGCAAGGTCCGGCTTTCCCGGCACCACGTTCTTGAACCAGCCATCGGCCTTGGCATAGGTCCCGGCCACGCGCAGCGCCGCCTTTTCCCCAACGGCACGTTGACTGCACCGTTCAGGTCTACGCGGTTGTAATTGCCATAGCCGGCATTGAAGTAACCGCTGGTTTCGCCAAGCTTGGCGCTATTGGCAATGATGTTGACCGCCCCGCCCGTGGTGTTCTTGCCATAAAGCGTGCCTTGGGGGCCACGCAGGACTTCGACGCGCTCAAGATCATACATGGCCACGCCAAGGAACGCGAAGTTACCCTTGTAGACTTCGTCATAATAGGTTGCGACGGGGCTGGCCTGGTTGAGGCTGTAGTCCGACATAGAAACGCCACGCAGCGAGAAAATGGGCGTGTTGTCGCCCACGATCGACGTCAGCTGGAGATTGGCAACCTTCGTGACGAGACTGTCAACATTGACAACCCGTGATTTGGAGAGCGTATCACCGCCGATTGCCGACACGGAAATCGGAACGGACTGCAGGCTTTCGGCGCGCTTTGTCGCCGTAACGACGATCTCCCCTTCTGGTACAGCTGCTTCGTTCCTGGCATCCTGTGCAAGAGCCGGTGTTGCGACGAGAACGCATGTTGCGGCTACCCCAGCCAGCGCGATCCCACGAAAAAGACGTTCCCTCATTGTCTTTGCTCCCAAGTTCAGGGTGATTGCGTTTGTGTTCTTTCCTGCTCGAACCCCGCGACAAGCCGCGCCCTCATCGGCGCTCTTTCCAGCCTCAGGGGGTGGCGCCGCAGCCTGCCGATTTCCTGAGCCGTGTAGGGCCTGAAATCGGCAGGCATGTGCGCCGGGTCGTAAGTGTAGAGCGTCCAGTTCAAGAGATTTGCCAAGCGCACGTCGTCGAGATCGACGGTCGAGACACCCGGCACCCTACCGAGAAATTCTCGGCCGCCGGGCACCTTCAGAAATCGGGCGACAATATTCTTCATTGGCGGATTGGAGCGATCATCGCCGCCACCATCGGGGCGATGGCACCCTTGGCACTTCAACATGTAATCGATCCGCGCCTGCTGCGGATTGCTGACGCCACGCATTCCCGGCTCACCCGCCTCGACGCCGACACCCGCTGCAAGCACAACGAGGACGGCGGCCAGAGCGAGTGCGAGGCGCTTCATTTGCCACCGGCTCCTGCATGAAGCTTCGCGACATCAGCTGCCGAGAGCGAAGCGCCGGATTGGCGATGCGCAGCGACCTCCTTGTCGGTGAACAGCGCGAACTTCGGCCCTGTCTTTGCCACCTGCGTACCGATATGGTTGAGCACCGCCGCGACCGCAGCATCGTCCAGCACTTGAGCAGGCATGACACCGCGATAGGGTTTCCCCTCGACCGTGATCGGGCCTGAGAGACCGCGCAGCACTGCAAGCGCAAGATAGCGCCGCCCTGCCGGCTTGACCGCCAAGGCCCGGAAATCGGCGCCGAGCGGGGGGTAAGCACCAGGCACGCCCGCACCAGTCTTGGTGTGGCACGCCGCGCAACGCTGAAACACTGCCGCGCCGTCGGTGGCAGCCGTGGCGGGCAGCGCCAGTGCCGCCATCGCCATGACCGGGATCAGTCCGACAAGCCCCCTCATTTCGGTGCGTCCAACGCCACGCCGACGATCACTGCGGTCGAGCAGTTGTAGATGCTGCTTTCCGTGCCCAGGCACCAATTGTAGTCGTTGTTCGATTGCGGTCGGACTTGTGGGCGGTCCCCTTCGTTACGGTTGCACAAGCACTGTCCGCACGAGGAAATGCCGCAGCAATCGTTGTAGCTGATCACGTAGGCGCGGTTGTCGGCCGGATTGGTGCACGTGCCGATCCACGTAATCGGCGACATCTCGGTGCCGGGAGGGCAGGAACTGACAGTCCCGCCGCAGCACGAACACAAGAACCCGTCGATCGCGCAGTAGCGCCAGTAATCGCACGAAGACTGATCACCCGGGTCCTGCGGATTGCCCGATGAGATGGGTGCGTGCTTGCCGCCACCGCCATGTGATGATCCGCTTGCCGCGCGAGCGACCGGCAGGACCGGAAACACTGCCGCACCGGTAATCGTCGCCCCCAGCCAGGCGAGAGTGCTGCGTCGCGATGTTCCGCGCGCAATTGTGCGGGTCAGGCGCTCAGTCCACTTGTCGAAGCCAGCCATTGATCAGGCCTCCTTCCGGCGTGCGAGAAATTCCTGGATCGAGGCAACGCCGCGCTCCTTCGCCTCGAACAGGCTTTCCAGATGCTCGCGGCTGTTGACGAGACCGAGCGAGGCAACGCGGCCATTTTCGTCCAGAAGGACTGCATAAGGCAGCTTGGAGACGCCAAATGCCCTGCCAAGCGCTTCGGAAAGGACCATCGGCACGCGATCGAGACCATGATTGTCACGCAGTCGCTGGTATTCGGCTTTGGTTCCATCCCCAGCGACGACAATGTCAAGCCAATCGGCTTCGGCATTCGCCGCGGATCGGACTACAGGTAGCAGGGTCTTACACACGGGGCAGTCAGGCGAGGCGAAGAACAGCAATTGGCTGCGCCCTTCCCGCTTGCCGCCGATCTCGATGGGCGCACCCTCGATCGTGGTGACGGTCATCGGACTGGCGACTTCTCCGACCTCTACCTTCTGGTGCAGCGTCAACGCACCAGCTGGGGCAATGCGTTCGTGGAGGATACCAACCTGACGAGCGAGGGCTGCGATCAACAAGGCCTGCACGACCACAGCGGTCCACAAGAGAATCTGGGACGTCAGCATCACGATTTCCTCCAGCGTGGATGGGGAACGGCAAGCAGTTCAGAAGCTGCGAGATAAAGCGCCAAAAGGCCGGCGGCAGCGAAGGGAGCGTCAAGTCCGATCGGCGCCGCCGGCAGGGTGGAAGCAATAACGGCAAGCAGGGCGAGCACCGCGGGACGAGCAATTGCGGGCCAGTCGATCGGCTTTTCACGGGCCACAAGATCGCAACCGCAATCGAAGCTCTGTCCACGACGCAGCAAGAGCGTGGCTGCATAAGCCAGCCATATGACCGAGCCCAGCAATGCCCCAGTCCTCTGAAGTGGCGCGGCAAGCAGGCACAGGGCAGCAGCAGCCTCGAGCGTGCCCGCGATGATCAAGAACAGCTGCCCATGCGAGGGCATGCCGACCAATCGTGCCGCTGCGATGGCCATTCGCCGGTGAGACACTGCCTTGTGCACGGCGGACCCGGCAAGCAGCATCGCGAGAAAGATTATGACCGGAGCCATGTCAGGGCGCCGTGATCAGGATGGGGTTGGCACCACCTGCAGTGCCAAGTGAGCGCACAAATGCGCCGGTTGCGGCATCGTGAATATCGATCACTCCGTCACCGCGAGCGACGACAAGTTGCGGTTTGCTTTCCTTTGTCAGCGTAATCGCCGAGGCCATTGCGCGCAGGGGAATGCGGGCCACACGCGCCTTGGACGCGGTATCGACGGCCCAGACTTCGGTCCCGCCATCCTTGTGGCTACCCTCGCGGCCATTGGGGCTCATCAGGACAAACAGCTTGCCCGTGCCATCGGCTGCGATCACTTGCCAGCCGCCCGGCCGCCATTCCGGCGCGCCACCTTCGGCGGTCCCGATGTTGAAGGAGCCGCCCAGCGGGCGCGCAACATCTCCTGAAAAATCGAACGCCTTGATCTGCCCCCGATAGCTGACAAACCAAGCCGTGCGCCCGACCCATGCCGGAGTGCTGAACAGCGGCTGGTTGTCGATATCCTGGACTTTCTCGACGGTCTTGGAGGACACCGCCTGCCCATCGGCCCCAAGGGCCACGCTCAGGATAGAGCCATCAGCGCAGAAACTTGAAAACCCACGCTCACCGGTGGGGTAGATCTGCGCGCAGCCGGGCAGATCGACCTCCGCCAGTACTTTCCGCGAGTCGAGGTCGACAACGCTAACCGACTGAGCAGGCGTGAAATTTGCGACAAGTGCCCACTTGTCCGCATTGGTGAACTGGAACAGCTGTGGGTAGGTGACTGACTGCTGGCGCTTACCGCCCGGCAACACAATTTCACCTTTCGGCTGAAGCGTGGCCATGTCCCAAATGGTAATCGCATCTGTCCGATCACCACGCGTCAAGCGCGAGTAAAAGGTCTCTGCCGTCAAGACCTCTCCGCGCCGAGGAGAGACGAGCATGTTGGCGAACTGCGCAGCGCGCACGATTCCCTTCAGAGGCTGGTCTTCGGACGTAGTGTCCACGAGCATCACCCGACCATCGACGATCGAGCTGAAATGGAAGTCGTGGATCAGCACCCATGCTGCGGGCCAGGCTGCTGGCAAACTCTGGATTGAAGGAATGGGCTCTTCCGGCAGCGCCTTGGGAAACGGAGATGTCTCTTTGCCGGGGTTAGCTGCAGCAGCCCCGGCGACCGCACTGATCGCCAGAGTGAAAGCCATGGTCAACCCAACAATTCTCATGCCGGCACTCCCTTGTCCGCCGAACTTGCTCATCGGCTGGGGACCATAGTCTCAGAGGAGCAACAAATCTGTCAAGTGACCTAAATTTAGCTTATGACAGGTTTTCGAAGCGGCGATATGATGTGAATAGGATGAAGGGTTATTGTGATGAATCAGGCTGATGATGCGCCGAAGTACGTGACGGACATGGTCATGCCGGAGCGTGAAGGTGGCTACGTCAAGGGTCATGAAACGCGCGAACACATTCTTCGCACGGCGCTATCGATCCTGATCGAAGAGGGATACCGGGCCATGTCGATGCGCCGAGTCGCGGCTGCTAGCGGCATGAAGTTCGGCAACCTGACATACCACTACAGAAGCCGCGAAGACCTGGTTCGGGAGCTGCTCGAAGCCGTGATCCGCAGCTACGAAGTCGAGTTCGTCGAGATCGTACACATGCCGGGCGTACCGGCAGAGGAACGGCTGCGCCGGGTTTGCAATCTTATCCTGGACGACATCCGATCGAAGAAGACGACCAATTTCTTTCCGGAGCTTTGGGCGCTGTCGAACCACGACACGTTCGTCCTTGAACGCATTCAGGAGCTCTACGTCCGTGCGCGCGCGCCGCTTCTCGAGATCATCGCCGAAATGCGTCCAGATCTGGATGAGGCCAGCCGGGAAACGGTGGCGCTTTTCATTTCCGGATCCATGGAGGGAATGACCATCTTCGCTGGGCACGACAAGCCGTTCGAACCCCGGATGCCGCAGATCGAACGCATTGCAGCGCATTCGTTCGTGCTGTTGGTCAAGACCATCAGCGAAAGCGAGATCAAGGGGCTGCGCCACTCCTGAGTCCGCCAATCCTGACAGGATATCCCCGCATCTGCTTTATCCGGCGCAGGGAAAAGCTGGATCTCATCGCAGAGACACCGGGCAGGCGAGCAAGGCACTCGCGGTGCACCCAATCGTATTGCTCCAGATCTTTTGCCGCCACGCGCAAGATATAGTCCGCCGAACCGGACATCAGGTGGCATTCGAGAATTTCGTCGAAATCGCAGACCGAGCGTTCGAAGCGGTCCATTGCCTCGCGGCTCTGGCTGGTCAGTGTAATCTCCACGAACACTTCAACCGACAGGCCAAGAGCGCGGGGATCCACAACCGCGCCGTAACGCGCAATTACGCCGCTCTGCTCCAGCGCCTTGATGCGACGATGGCAGGCGGATGAGGACAGCGCCACCTTCTCGGCAAGGTCCGACACGGACAAGGACGAGTCGTTCTGTAGAGCTTCAAGCAGGGCGAGATCTGCACGATCCAAAGGCAAATTTCCCAATAATTCTGTACTTCGCCGAAAATATCACCATCTGAAGCGTGTTCAACGTGAAAAATAGGCAAGAACTGCCGCCTGCGCCGCGATACTCTTCCAGCATTGAATAGACCTGTTTCAGGGGAACGATCCAATGCGCGTCGGCACCGTCAAGGAAATCAAGAACCACGAATATCGCGTCGGCCTGACGCCTGAGAGCGTTCGGGAATTGGCTGCTCATGGGCACGAAGTGTGGGTGGAAACCGGCGCAGGCAACGGCATTGGGGCCAACGATGCGGACTATGAAGCTGCGGGCGCACTGATCAAGGCCGACGCCAGGACCGTGTTCGACGGCTGCGAGATGATCGTGAAGGTCAAGGAACCGCAGGCGGTTGAACGGGCAATGCTGCGCAAGGGCCAGATTCTCTACACCTATCTCCACCTCGCTCCCGATCCCGAGCAGACTGCGGACCTTGTGAAGTCCGGCGTGACGGCCATTGCCTATGAGACGGTGACGGGCTTGGGCAACACCCTCCCCTTCTCAAGCCGATGAGCCAGGTTGCTGGCCGCATGGCCATTCAGGCAGGCGCGACAGCTCTGGAAAAAGCCAATGGCGGGCGCGGCGTACTACTCGGCGGCGTCCCCGGGGTGCTGCCTGGAAAGGTCGTGGTGATTGGCGGCGGCGTTGTCGGCTTCAACGCGGCGCAAATGGCCGTAGGCCTTGGCGCCGACGTCACCATCCTTGATCGCGATCCTGACGTGCTTGAGCGCCTCGACAACCACTTCGAAGGCCGCGCCCGCACGCTCTATTCAGGCAAGGCAGCACTTGCCTCTCTCATTGCCGATGCCGATCTGGTCATCGGCGCCGTGCTGATCCCCGGGGCCGCCGCGCCGAAGCTCGTCACGCGTGACATGCTGTCAACCATGAAGCCGGGCGCCGTGCTGGTGGACGTCGCAATCGATCAGGGCGGCTGCTTCGAAACCTCAAAGGCCACCACCCATGCCGAACCGACCTACATCGTCGACGGGGTCGTTCATTATTGCGTCGCGAACATGCCGGGCGCTGTCGCACGCACCAGCACCTACGCGTTAAACAACGTCACCCTGCCCCACGCGCTGCGTATTGCCAACATGGGCTGGAAGGCAGCGTTGAAGGCCGACCCCAACCTTGCCGAGGGCCTCAATGTTCACGAAGGCAAAGTGACCTATGAAGCGGTCGCCCGCGAACTCGGGTATGATTACGTTCCGGTTGCGGAAGTCCTCGCCTGATCAAACGGCGTTGATATCGACCACGGTGGGGATCGTGTCGTTGAGAAGAAAGATCTTCTTGCGCGCGATCCGCCACGGTCCGTCGGAATTGACCAGCCGGTATTCGTAACGTCCGAAGAAGCAGTCCGAACGGTTCATCCGCACGTCATGGCGGTGGCAGGTAAAGGCTGCGGACACCTCGGCCCATCCCTCGCCCGCGCCTGACAACAGGACGTTCGTGACTTGGTGAACCACGCGCGGCAAGGGTGAGGAAGCAGTCGACAAACCGGACGTAAGCCGCATGACCCGATCCTCAAGGTTGCGGCGCCCCTTGTAGTAGATCAGCGATAACTCGCGATCCGGGTCAGAGGTTGGGGTTGTCTCATCACGCCACGCGGGCATCCAGAATTCCACGTCTGCAGTAAACAGGTCCAGCCACTCGTCGAAGCGCCCTGTATCGATCAGCAAGGCCTCCAGATACAGAAGTCCCTCGGCCTCCTTGCGCGTAATTGCCGGCGTCACCCTGCAAACTCCGCGCTCATGCGCTTTGCCCACGTGCGATAGTAGCTGTGATACAGCGTCTCGTCGCACAGCTGGGAATCCGCCAGCACACTGCGTTCGGGATAGAGATCAATTCTGTCCGAGAAGCGATTTCCCCCTGCGGCAGACGCGGTCATCCCTCGTGCATAACCCTGGAGCCATGGCTCGATTTCGGCAGCAAAGCCGATCTGGCAGTTCTCGTACGATACCGTGTCGTCCGGCGTGGCCATGCCAGTGGGATTGAAGAAGTCCTCGTACTGACGAATGCGCTGACGCCTGGCTGCATCACTCTCCCCTTTCGGTGCGATGCACCAGGTTCGCATTTCCGTAAGCCCCGGCCCGAGCGGACGTATCACGCGCAGCTGACTAGAAGCATTCTCTGCGATCTGCAGGTTCGGAAAGATCGTGAGGTTGCGCATGTTGAACATCCAGTCGCGCTTTGCCTCGCCATGCTGCGCAGCAAGCGCTTCCGCCCGTTCATACAAGGGTATGGCCGGCGTCACGCCAAACACACCCCAGTTCAGCACGTGACCATTGGCAAAGCTGAAACTGCCACCGCCGATGCCCTGCGTATCCTCTTTCCAGTAATCGCTGTTTTCCCAGACGGAAGCGACCACGTCGGCACTCAATTCCTTCTGCCGTCGCTCCAGAACCCGGATGTAGGACGGATGAGCAGACGTGAAATGATAAGCGTCTGAACAATTCTCCAGTTGCAGCTTCCAGTTGGCCTCGAAGGTAAAGGTAACCTGACCGGGTACGAGTTCCACGCCATCCGCGCTCTGGTCCGCAACGAGGTCGAGCAACTTGGCCGCTTCGCCAAGGTAGTCCGCCAGAGGCGGGACGTCAGCCGCCAGACTGCCAAACAGGAAACCACGGTAGTTGGCAAACTGCGGCAAATGCGCAAGTCCGTGATCGTCTTGATCGAAAGCCTGCGCGTAACACCCGGCCCCCATCCATTTCACTGCTCTGTTCCTGCCCGCGCTGTCGAAGGACCAGCTATGGTAGGGGCAGACATGCAGGCGCGCGTTGCCCTGTCGGACCTGCGCAAGGCGTGCTCCCTTGTGGGGACAGGAGTTGATGAAGCCTCGCAGGATGCCTTCGCCATCCCGTTGGACCAGTATCGGCACACGTCCAGCGTAGGTTGTGAAGAAGTCGTGTGCCTCACCGGCCTGGCTTTCAAGGCCGAGGAAAATCCAGCCACCTTCGAACAACCGGTGGATCTCGGCATCAAACACGCGCTGTTCGGTAAAGATTGCACGGTTGACCCGGAACACGCCTTCATCAGGCCTGTCGTCAATCAGGTCTGTCAGGCGCAGGTTCATGGGACGACCGCCTCGACAAGCGTGGGCTCCCTTGAAGCCAGCGACCATGCAAGCGCCGCATCAAGCGACGCAGGATCATCGGCTCTACGCGCCGAAAGCCCATGGCCTTCGGCGATCTTGCAGAAGTCCAGTTCCGGAAACCTGGTCCCGACAAGTTCCTGCATCCCGAAGTGATGTCCGAAATGATGTAGTGCTTCGTAGCGGTTGTTCTTGATGATGATGAAACTGACCGAAAGGCCATGCTGCACCGCGGCATGCAATCCCTGGATCGCGTACATGGCAGAACCATCTCCGAGCACGGCGATGACCTTCTCGTCCGGGCGCGCCATCGCCATGCCAACTGCAGCGGGCAGGCCATGCCCCAACCCGCCGCTGGCGGTGGTATAGAAGGTATCCTTGTGCAGGATCGGCAAGCGATCATGCATCGCCCCACGGCTGGAGGGGGCCTCCTCGACGATGATGCTGTGCGGGTCACGCAGCGCGGCGAGCCGCTGCAGTACGAATGCGTCGGACATGACCTTGCCATCGAGCAGTTCGGGGAGCGATCGCGACAAGGGTGCCGCTCGTTGCGCAAGGCCGTCCTCGGCAAGCATCGCATCAATCGCCAACTTGCAGTTGCTAACTATTGCCGTTCCCGCAGGCGCCCACGCTGCGTGCACATGATTGTCGCCGATCAGCCAGACTTCGCAGTTCTCGGGAACGTGGGGGCCGGTCCCTTCGACATGATACAAGTTCATGGGGCCGCCGAGCGACAGAACGAAATCGTATGGAGCAAGAGCCGAAACAATGGCCTCGCGCGCCGCCGTGAGAAAGCCTGCGAAGAGCGGGTGATCTTCCGGAAAGCTGCAGCGTGCGGACATCGGCGCAACCCAGACCGCGGCATTATGCCTTTCCGCCAGCTCGACGACCTCGTCCCATGCCCCGTCGCGCGCAACACCTGCTCCAACAACGAGCGCAGGGCGATCGGAACGCGCCAGAGCATTGGCGCACTCTGCCAGCGCAAGATTGTCTGGAGCGCACGCGGCATGAACCTTGCGCACTGCGAAGGGCCCACATTCGCGGTCCCAGTCGTCAATCGGTATCGAAACAAAGGTCGGCCCTCGTGGCGGCTCCATTGCCACCAGCCACGCGCGATGAATGGCCGCGGGCACATCTTCCGCGCGCGCCGGCTCGCACGACCATTTCACAAATGGCCGAGGAAACTCGCTGGCGCGTTCTGCAAAAAGAAATGGCTCATATGGCAGTATGGAGCGAGCCTGTTGCCCCGCCGTCACCACCAGCGGCGTCTGGTTCTTGAATGCGGTAAACAGGTTTCCCAAAGCATGCCCGACCCCGGCCGAGCTATGGAGATTGACGAGCGCCGCGCGGCCCGTTCCTTGCGCGTAACCATCGGCCATGCCGAGGACGACGCTTTCCTGCAGTCCCATCACATAGCGAAAGTCTGCCGGAAAATCGCGGAACATCGGCAATTCGGTCGAACCCGGATTTCCGAAAACGGTGGTCATCCCGAGTTCGCGCATCACCCCTATCGAAACTTCTCGAACTGTCGGCATCGTGCTCCTCGAGGTTCACAGGGTGCAAAGTCTGCGGCGCGATTGGCATACGCACAATTGTTATATCGCTCGGGACCCCATAAGTGAAACGGAGTTGGGCATCTGGCGTAATCCAACCACGCATGGAGGAAGCATGGAACGAGTGGTGGTGCTGGGTGCCGGAGCCATGGGATGCCTTTTCGCGGCACGTCTGGCCCGTGCAGGAAGGACCGTCACAATGGTGGACATTGATGCGGACCGCCTCGGGCAGATCGCAGAGAGGGGCGTCGAGTTGAACGACGAACGCGGCAAAGACGTCGTAGCTGTCGGCACTGCACTGGCAGCCGATGCACCCCACGCAGATCTGTTGCTACTGTTCACAAAGGCCATGCACAGCCGAGCTGCTATTCAATCCGTTGCCCACCTTGCCGATGGGCACTGCTCCGCTTTGACGCTTCAGAATGGCCTGGGCAATGCCGAAGCCATTTCGGAAGTATTCAGACCGGACCGCACGCTAGTTGGCGTTACGGATTGGCCTGCAGACCTGTCGCCTCCCAACGCCGTGGCGGCGCATGGAACAGGCCACGTCTGGCTGGGATCATTAGTGCCAAATGGCGAAGAATCGGCGCTCGAGGCCGTGGCATGTCTAAATGCTGCAGCGATGGAAGCGCAGCATGATCCCTTTGTCCTTGCAGCAATCTGGGAGAAAGCAGCGTTCAATGCTGCGTTGAACGCTCTTGCGACGATACTCGGCTCCCCGGTCGGTGGCCTCGATTGCCCTGAAGGCCGAAAAATTGCCACAGCAGTGATAGAAGAAACAATTGCAGTGGCCCGCGCCCAGGGTATCCGCATGGACCGGGACCGGCTTTTGGCCAAGACAGATTTCGCGCTGACCAACCACCGCGCGCACAAGCCATCCATGCTGCAAGACAGGAAAGCCGGTCGCGCAACAGAGATAGAGGCGATCAACGGCGAGATCGTCGCCGCGGCAAGACGCGCAGGGCTTGCTGCCCCCGTTACCGAAACGCTTGCCGAACTTGTCAGGATGGGCGAGCCCGGCCGGATTTGATCCAGACCGGGCTCCAATAGCTCAGAACTTAGCGCCGGCCCGCAGCCCGAACATGCGCGGTGTCGTGGGCACAATGTAGGGTCGCTGTGTGCAGGCGCCGCACTGCACGAAACGCGACAATTGGCCGCGCTCGTCGGTCAGGTTCCGCACGAAGGCTTCGATCGAATACGTCGACCACTCACCCCCGATCGCAAGATTGACCTGACCAAAGCCTTCAAGCCGCCCTTGCGCCGCTGCAAAATCAACGCGTAGGTCCGAGCTTGCCGAACTCTGGTACGTCGCGTTGACTTGTCCGTAGACCTTGCCCCCGCCCATCGGCACGGTGTAGCGCGCGGTCCCGCTCATCTTCCATTGCGGCGTGATCGGCAGGCGCGTTCCTGCGGGCGCACTTATGCTGTTGTCGGGTCAGAACAGGTAAAGGTCGGATCGACGGCAGCGCAAAGATTGTTCCTGATCTTGGCGTCGGTGTAAGCCCCGAAAGATTGATGCTCAGACGATCGAGCGAGATAGCGGCATCGAGATCGAAGCCGCGAATGCGCGCATTCGGTCCATTGGTGATGATCGTGAAGCTGTTCGGCCCGAGATACGCAAACTGAAAGTTCTTCCAGTCCTGCTGATACACCGCGCCATTCAGGCGAAGCAGACCGTTGGCCAGCGTCGTCTTGAAGCCAATCTCGTAATTGGTCAGGTAATCCGGCTGATAGGCTCCGAAATCGCCGCGACGATTGATGCCGCCTGGGCGGAAGCCTCGTGAAACGGTCGCATAGGCGAGCATGTCACTATTGGGCTTCCACGTTGCGTTGAAGCGGTAGGTGCCGCCCGTCCCGGACGCCTTGACGGGCTTGATACCATCTGTGGTGTAGACGCCAAGGTTCGTACAGGGACTGCCGGCAACCTCGGGCGGCAGCAAAGTCGTATTGGTTTGCCCGGCCAATTGCGCATCGCGCAGCCGCAGACCGGATTGCGTGAAGCACGCAGCCACACCGGTCCGCGATGAGCCCGCAGCATTCGGAGGAGGATTGTCGTCCGCACCCTGGATGAAGGCAGGATTGCGCCCGAAGCCGAAGAAGCCGACCAGCGTATTGTCATAGATAAATGCGCGTCCGCCCGCAGTCAGCGTCACCGTCGGTGAAACGTCGAGGCTGAATTCACCAAACGCTGCGTAGTCTTGATCAACGCGCTTCTGCTGGGTCAGCCAGAGCGTACCCGGAAGGCCGTTGACCGAGACCAGCGGCCCCAGATTTGCAATCTGGTAGTCCTGATGGATCAGGTTCGACTGGTATTGATAGAAAAGGCCGCCAACGAAGCGGAACGGGTCCGACGAGGGCGAAGCAACGCGGAACTCCTGGCTCAATTTCTTGAAGTGATCACTCCCCAGAACCTTCTGCCGGGGATCAATCGTGTTACCCAAAGAATCTTGATAATAGAAATAGTTGGCAAGACCACCGACGGACTCATAGAGCGAGTCATAGGCTTCCGAATAATCCGTGTAATCGCTTGATTGGAACGTCTTGCGATCAAGATATGCGCCTGCATAGGTAACGTCCCAGTTACCGAACTTGCCTTCAATCGTCAGCGCGGCCTGCCAGAACTTGTCGTTGCGGAACTCCGGGAAGAAGTGCTGGACCTGAAGGTCGCCAACCGACGGATCATATCCATATGACCCGCGGCTCTTGGTTTCTTGGTACATGAACTGCGGCGTCACGGTCCAGTTTTCGTCCAGATCGACCTTGAGCGCCGCGCGGCCACCGTAGATGTCGGTGTAATTGTAGTCCTTCTTGACGAAGGCCGCGTTGTTGACGCTGACGCCATCCTTGATGCAACCATTGATTTCGCCTTCGGAATCAAGGGTCGGCGTTCCGCAGAAAGTACGGGTGCCCGGCACATTGTCGATAAAACCGGCATCACGCTGATACCAGCCGACCACGCGCAATGCCGCATTGGAGGACAGTGGTGCGTTGATCATGCCTTCGAGCTTGTAGCCCTGCCCGCCCTTGTTGACGGTGTTCACTTCTCCATCGACGCTGCCGTAGAAACCGCTGGTATCGGGCTTGTTGGTGATGATGCGGATCGTCCCGGCCTCGGACGAGGCGCCGTAGAGCGTGCCCTGCGGACCAGAAAGGCTTTCGATGCGGGCAATGTCATAGACATGCACGTCAAGGTTGCCGCCGATGGTGGTAACCGGTTGCTCGTCGAGATAGACACCGACCGACGGCAGCGAGCCAGAGTGATTGCCATCGCCGCCTGAGGCAACACCGCGCATGTAGACGACGTTCGTACCAGGCGTTCCACCAAGGGCCTGGAACGTCACCGAAGGCAACTGCTGCGCATAGTCGGTAAAGCTGGCAACGCCGAGTTGCTCCAGCTTCTGCGTGCCGAGAGCCTGAATCGAAATGGGTACGTTCTGCAGATTTTCGCTGCGCTTTTGCGCGGTCACGATGATTACGTTGGGATCGGATTCGGCAGCATCTGTCTGCGCCTCTTGCGCCATCGCAGGGAAACTTAAGGTCGCCCCCGCCAGCATGAGAACCTTGGCCAACTGCGTACGACGATTGATCTTGGTGTACCCGCGCATAGCAGAATTTACCCTCATGTTTCTGTTTTGCGCGACAATGCTGCTCTTCCGCGATCCGTATCGTCAAGCGGGATACTGCACGAAGCGGGCGTTAACCCAGAAGGCGTGGCTAATTTACAACGATGTCGGTTCCGAAGGCTGCAGGCACGTCCGGATAGGCATCGAGAACCTCTCCCAACACCGACTTGAGCGGTTCGAGCCACTGCTCGAACGGCTTCCATGCCTCTGTTCCATTTCGGAAAATTGGTCGACGCACCTGTTCGGAACTCGCAGTCCGCACCGCGCGCTCGGTTTCATGGAACGAAAGGCAAGCATCCTCGAATGGCAGCCCGCAATGGGCCAGAAGCGCCCTCACTTCGGTTTCCGTCTGATCAACCACCCGCTCATAAAGGACCCGGTGGACCACGCCGGGGAGCACACGATCGAAATGCGCCATCGCCCGCACATAGTCGCGGTAATAGCGGCCCATGTCGTCCAGTGAATAACTGAAACCCTGCCCCCGTGCGAAATGCTGCTTGTAGTTCGAAAAGCAGCACGCGAGCGGATGACGACGTGCATCGATAATCCTGGCGTTCGGCAGGATTGCATGGATGAACGGCACATGCAGCCAATTGTTAGGCATCTTGTCGATGAACAGCGGCCGCCGCGTATGCCGTTGCACCCGGGTTCGCGCGAGGTAGGCTTCGCCAAGCTTTCGCAATTCTTCTCCATCGAGAGCTGAAATGGCTTCGGGATAGCCTTCGACACTGCGCGCAAGGAAGCCGATGTCGGAAAGTTCGCTCGTCCCTTCCACCTGCGAGTGACTGGACAGGATTTGCTCGACGAGCGTCGAGCCGGCGCGGGGCATGCCAAGGACGAAGATGGGATCAGGCGCTGCACACCCCTTCCCTTGCAAACCTGCGACAACTGCCGGCGTAAATGCAGCAATCGCAGCGTTCACATTCTGGGTCGTGTCTTCCGCCCGGTATGGCATCCGACGACGACGCAATTCATTGCCCGCCGCGTAGTGCGCAAACGACGTCTCCGCCTCTCCTCGATCCTCGAAAGCTTTGCCGAGTGCAAAATCCAGATGCCAGCGATCCTCTACGGCCAAATCCGTGCGCGCCAGTGCCTGCTGCATGGCGGCGATGTCCTCATCGGTGAACTTCACGGTCTTCAGGTTCGCCAGGCTCCACCATGCTTCACCAAGCACGGGCAGAAGTTCGATGGCCTTGCGGTAGGCCGCGATGCCCTCGGCCTGCCGCCCTACGGTCTTGAGCATATGGCCATAACTCATCCAGACGCGGGGCTGGTTGGGCGCTTGCCTGAGCACCTGTTGGTAAAGTGCAAGCGCCTCGTCGAACTCACCGATGCGCCCATAGGCTGCTGCCTGCAGGTTGGCGTGCCCGGCATTGTCCGGATCGTCTGCCGTGACTTTGGCCAACTCTTCAAGCGCCTCTGGCGCCCGATTTGTGCGGTAGAGGACCAGCGCGAGGTTCGCCCTTGCTGCCGTGAATTGCGGAGCAAGCTCGATTGCCCTCCGCAACAGGTTCTCCGCGTCGTTATAGCGCCCGATACGCCCGGCAAGTTCCGCAAACAGACGGATAGCACGTACATCGAAGGGATCATCCTTCAGCAGGGACCGCAGAAGCGGCTCGGCTGTCGGCAAGTCGGACTCGTTCATGGCGATTGCCGCACGGACAAGCCGCGGATCGTAGACCGGTGCAGCAATGCGGGGCGAAGACGTGGTCACATTGGTCATCAGCAGCATCACAAACATGGTGACGCCTCGCGATCAAGCGCTAGTCTTCACCCAACCGCAATGAAGGGAACCCGCAGCCTATGACAGCAACGCGCAAGCTGGGCTTCTGGATGACCCTGGCGCTGGTCGTGGGCAACATGATCGGTTCGGGGATCTATATCCTGCCGGCAACGCTTGCTCCCCTGGGCCACAACCAGCTGATTGGCTGGGCGGTGACGCTTGGCGGTGCGTTGTGCCTTGCTTTCACATTCGCTCGCCTTGGCGCGCGCCTGCCCTTGGCGGGAGGTCCCTATGCCTATGCGCAGGCCGCATTCGGACCGGTAGGAGGTTTCGTCACCGCTTGGTCCTACTGGACGATGGTCTGGGCGGGGAATGGGGCAGTCGCTGTCGCAGTCGTATCGAACCTCAGCCTGATCGTGCCAGCCATGGGCCGCATTCCCGGCCTGCCAGCGGTGCTTTCGGTGGCCTGCGTCTGGCTGCTCACTGCCGTGAACATTCGCGGTGTCCGCGCCGCGGGCGATGTCTCGGTAGTTACCACGGCGTTGAAGCTGGTGCCACTGTTGGGGTTGATTGCCCTTACAGTCTGGCTGCTGTTGACTGGCGCACCGCAAGCCGTGCAACCAGCAGTGCCGCTATCGGGCGCGGTGGTTGCAACGGCGGCCGGGCTGACATTCTGGGGCTTCCTCGGGCTCGAATCCGCGACAGTGCCGGCCGACAAGGTCGAAAATGCCGCGAGCGTTGTCCCGCGAGCGACCCTGATCGGCGTTGCCCTGACCGGGTTCGTCTACATCGGGATTTCCACAGCCTTTGCGCTCTACATGCCAATGCAAGCCGCTGCCGCTTCTCCTGCGCCCGTAGCCGATTTTCTGGCGCGTTTCTTCGGATCCGGCGTGGGGCAGATTGTGGCCGTCTTTGCCGCGATCAGCGCTTTCGGCACCTTGAACGGGTTCATCCTGCTTCAGGGCGAGGTTCCCTGGGCGATGGCCAAGGGCGGCGTCTTCCCCCGCTGGTTCGCCACGGAAGGTGCCCGGGGAACGCCGGTGCGCTCGCATGTCGTGTCGAGCATCCTGCTGAGCATCGTCACGCTTCTCAACTACGGGCGCGGCATGGGCGACCTGTTCGCCTTCATCGCCTCGGTCAGCCTTGCTGCGGGGATGCTGTCGTACTTCCTCGCAATGCTCGCAGCGGTGCGTCTGTTGCCGACAGAGCGCGTGCTGGTTGCGGCAGCGCTGGTGGGTGCAGGCTTCATCGCCTGGGCCGCGTGGGGCCTCGGGATAGAGGCCCTCACCTACGGCGTAGGGTTCATCGCGCTCGGCTTGCCGGTCTATCTATGGGTCAGGCACGATGCAGCAGCTTCCACAGTACAGAGCGGTCACGGATGATCTCATGCGCCGCGTTGTGGCCGGGCGCTCCGGTCACGCCGCCACCGGGATGGGTCCCCGATCCGCACATGTAGAGCCCCTTGATCGGCGAGCGATAGTCACCGTGGCCCAGCACCGGACGCGCAGCCCAAAGCTGATCGAGACCCATCGTGCCGTGGAAGATGTCGCCCCCGATAAGCCCGAACTTGCGCTCAAGATCCAGGGGCGAATGGATCTGGCGCGCAATGACTGCGCCCTTGAAGTTGGGCGCATGGTCAGTGACCGTATCGATGATCAGATCCGCCACTTGCTCGCGGTGCGCATCCCAATCGATAGTCGGATCGAACTGCTGGCAGAACAGGCTCGCCACATGCTGGCCCGGAGGCGCAAGGCTGTCGTCGACAGTGCTCGGAATCTTGATCTCCACGATCGGCTTCTTCGACCAGCCATGCTGCTGGGCATCGATGAAGGCCTGATCCATGTAATCCATGCCTGGCGCGATGATGATGCCGGCGGTGTGGTGCTCAGCCTGTTCCTTGCCCGGCAGCACGGTGAAGTCCGGCAATTCGGATAGCGCGACGTTCATGCGGAAGGTGCCGGACCCTGTCTTGTAGCCCTTCATCCGGCGGTTGAAGTCCTCATCGAGATCCGCAGAATCGACCAGTTGCCGGTAGAGCAGCGCCGGGCCGACATTCGCGGCGACGATCGGCGCATAAAGCTCCTCGCCCCCTTCGAGCTTCACGCCCGCCGCCTTGCCGTTGTTCACCAGAACCCGCGCCACCGGCGATTCAAGGCTGATCTCCACGCCGACTTCGGCGCATGCCTTGGCCATCGCCTGCGTAATCGCCCCCATGCCGCCGACAGAATGGCCCCAAGCGCCAAGCTTGCCATTCACTTCGCCGAATACGTGGTGGAGCAAGACATAGGCAGAACCCGGCGTTGAAACGCCCGCGTAGTTGCCCACCACCGCGTCGAACGCGAATGCCGACTTCACGTGATCGTCTTCGAACCAGCCATCGAGGAAATCGCGCGCCGACTTGGTGAAGATGTCCAGCAGGTCACGCTGCGTTGCCATGTCGAGCTTGGCGATCGGCCAGCCCTGCATTGCGGCAGACTTGAGCGCGGAGATCCCGCCGCCGACATTCGGCGGCGTCTGCAGCGAAATGTCGCGCAGCACATTGGCGACCTTTTCCAGCGCGGCATCATACTTGGGGTAAGCCTCGGCATCCTTCTTCGAAAAGCGTGCGAACTCTGCTTCGGTACGCCCTGGCCCGCCGCCCAGTTTCAGGTAAGTGTCGGGAAAGGGGAAGAAATTGCTGATCGTCCGCTCGATCACGCGATAGCCGTGATCGTGGAGCTTCATGTCCGCAATAACCTTCGGTCGCAGCAGGCTGACAGTGTAGCTCGCCGTCGAGTTGCGGAAGCCGGGATGGAATTCCTCGGTTACTGCTGCGCCGCCGACAATGTCACGACGTTCCAGCACGCGCACCTTCATTCCCGCCTTGGCGAGATAGAATGCGCAGACCAGGCCATTGTGGCCGCCGCCGATGATCAATGCGTCGTAACGGTTGGACATGCGATAATTCCCCGGAGCATTTGTGATTACTTCTTCGACCAGCCGGCCGGCGGCGCTTTGTGCAGCCGAGCCTCGGGCGTGATCGCGCGGATCTTGCGGGCGAAGCTGCGCAGGCACACTTCGCTTTTGCCGATTGGTCCGGCACCGTAGGCTTTCGACGCCATGCCTTGCTGGATCCGTTCGATCAGCCAAGTATCTTCCGCGTTGACCACCCGATTGATCCGCCAGTTGGCATATCGCACCAGCTTCATCTCGCGGCGTTCGTCCGGTAGCGCAAAGCACATCTCGCGCAGCAACGAAGTCGTCGGCGTCAGCGGCAGCCACTGCATGAAGTCGATCTGATCCGCATAGATATCGAACGCCATGTTCGGCCAGAGCTTGTAATACAGCCACCGGCGCTGCGATTGCTGCGGAAGATGCGGCACCTCCGGCAAATGCGTCTGATAGAACCGTTCCCAGAAATTCGCCGAGGGCTTGTCAACAAGGTCGCCCTTCATCCGGTCGGCCCAGCCGTGGTCTGAGATCTCGTAGGACTTGCCGAAAATGCGCGTAAGGCCGTCGTGCGCTACCGGGATGTGCAGATTGTCGGAATAGTTGTCGCCGACATTCTTCCAGTTCACCTGCCGCTCGCGCAGGCGCACGTCACCGATACGGCGCATGTCCTCAAAGCGATAGGGCGCAACTTCCTCCTCGAACGGCGCCATCATTTCGGCGACACTGGGGAAGCCTGCGTCCACAAGGCGCACGAACACGAAGCCGCGCCAGATCTCGACCGCAACCGGCACGAGGCCGTTGTCTTCAAGCTTGAGCGCGGGATAGTCCGACTTCATCGGCACGCCCGATAGACGTCCGTCAGGCTCGAATGTCCAGGCGTGGTAGGGGCAGACCAGCTTCTTCGCGCAACCTGCCGGACCTTCGACAAGACGCATGGCGCGATGGCGGCAGACGTTGGCGAAAGCGCGGATCGTGCCATCGTCGCCACGGATCGCGATCACACTTTCATTGAGGTAATCCAGCGTCCGGTATTCCCCGGCATCCGCAATGTCGCTTTCGTGGCAGACGATCTGCCAAGAGGGCCGGATCACCCGCTCCATCTCGACAGAAAAGTATTCCGGATCGGTATAGAGCCAGCCCGGCAGGCTCCAGTCCGCGTCGGGATCGACCTCGTCCGATGAGATATGGCGGAATGCGCCAGATAGATCGCCCATATGCCCGAATCCAGATTGCTTGTTGAACAATCGTACAACAACGGGCAGAATGTTCAAGAGATGAGCGAAGCATCAGCATCCCCCGCATTCCGCCGTGCAGAACCTGACGTCCGGCGACTGAGCCTGATCGAAGCCTGCGCCCGCGTGCTTGCCCGCCATGGGGCAGCCGGAGCCAGTGTACGCGCCATTGCGCAGGAAGCAGGTGCCTCGGTCGGCCTGGTGGGTCACTACTTCGGCGGAGTCGATGCGCTGGTTGCCGCAACTTACGATCATGTCGATCGTCGTGTTGCCGAAGCGCTCGATAGGGCTGTCGCTGCTGCTGATCCTACCCCCAGGACAGGCTGGAAGCTTTCGTCACGGCATCCTTCGCCCCGCCCATTGCAGACACGGCGCTGCTGGCCACGTGGATCGCGTTCTGGAGCCTTGTCACGGCACGCAAGGACATTGCTCGTCAGCATGACGAGCAATACGGCCTTTACCGCGCCCGGCTCGAAGCCCTGCTGGGAGATTGCGGCGTGCCGGTTTCGGCACGCCGTCGGCACGCCATCGCGGTTACGGCGCTGGTGGACGGGTTGTGGCTCGAACTGTGCCTGTCGCCCGGATGCTTCACCCCCGAAGAAGCGCGGGACATCGCCCGCGGCTTCCTCGCTTCGATCACTTCGTCAGGTCGGTGATCAGGCTCAGGTAGTAGGTAATCCCCGGCCGGATGTTGGAAAGGCGGGTCCGCTCATTGAGGCCGTGAGCGAACGACTCCGAATCCTTCGAGAACGTCGGGCTGAGGCCGTAACTGGGCACGCCGACCGCGCGGAACCACATCGAATCCGATGCCCCTGATGATTGCGAGGGAACGAGCGGCACGCCGGGATAAGCCTTGGCCATCGCCTTCGTTACGGCAGCCATCAGATCGGGCCGCAGCGGCGATGCCGGCGAAGCCACCGAACCGACCGTGACGTCGGTGATCTTGACCACCGGATCGTCAATGACCTTGCCCAGTTCCGCCATGATCTCCTCCTTGGAGTGGCCGGGGAAAATGCGACAGTTGATGTTGGCAAAGGCCCGCTGCGGCAGGGCGTTCTCTGCGTGTCCACCACCAAGCATCGTCGGAACACAAGTCGTGCCGACCAGACCGACCATGGCAGGATCGGCGCGCAGGATAGCCAGCGCATTCTCATCGGCGGGATTGGCCGCGAAAGCGCGCATGGCCGCAGCCACTTCCGGCTTTTCGGTAAACGGTGCTGCTTTCTCAAATGCGGCCGTGGTGATCTCGTTCTGCTCGGCCTTGAACTTGTAGGCACCCACTTTCACCAATGCTTGCGAGAGTTGCACGATCGCATTGTCGGGGCGGGGCGCGGAACTGTGCCCGCCGGGATTGGTCACCTCCAGCCGATAGTCGGCATAGGTCTTCTCCGCACCCTGCCACGTCCAGAACAGCGGCTTGGCGGTCGCCTCGTCAAGCAAGCCACCACCGCCATCGACATTGATGACCAATTCGGCGTTCTTCAGCTTTTCGGCAATGATCGCGCTGGTCTTCATCGTCGTTTCCTCGTCACCGGAAAACTCGATGACGATGGTACGCTTGGGCTTGAAGCCCTGTCGGCGAAGCTCGATCAGCGTCGAAAGAGCCAGCGCCCCGTCGAACTTCATATCGCTCGCGCCACGACCATAGAGGATTCCATCTTCCACTACCGGCACGAACGGATCGCGCTCCCAATCCTCGCGCTTGGCCTCGACCACGTCCATGTGGCCCGAGATCACCAGCGGCTTGAGCGCCGGATTGCTGCCCTGCCACGTCGCGATGATGTAGGCGGTATCGTCCACCGGCGTGATCTCGATGTCCGAGGCGCTCCAGCCGCCTGCCAACAGCGCGTCACCGAAGAGCCTGGCAACATCAATGGTCCTGTTGCCCTCACCCCTGACCGAGCGAATGGCAATGGCCTTCTGCGACAGGTCAAGCACCTGCGCCTCGGCCTTTGAATAGGCGGCCTCCTTCGCGGTGGCAGGCATGGAGCACGCAAGGGAAGCGGCAAGGACAACTCGGAACTTAGCGACCATGGACAAGACTCCTTTGCAGCCAAGCTGACTTCTGACGAAGCGACAGGCAACCGCTTTTACTGGGCATTTCAAATCAGAAAGGCCCCGGACGCGAGTGCGCCCGAGGCCTTTCCAAACTCGTCGTAACAACGATCAGCGCTTGATCTTGCTCGTGTCGAACGTGCCGAGGCCGGGCTTGAAGCTCTTCTCGTCAAGGAACTGACGCGTCGCTTCCTTGCGCGCCTCAACGCCGCCGAAGTTGTGGAGCGCTTCCTGCGCGCGGATCAGATAATCCTCGGCATTGTCGTAGGTCATTTCCGTCATGCGGCGCACGGCCCACTTGGTCGCACGCAGTGCATGCCCGTCCTTCTTGCACAGGGCCTGTGCGATCTCGAGAACGCGCGCCTGCAGCTTGTCGGCAGGCACGGCCTCGGTGACAAGGCCCTGCTGTTCGGCCTGCTTGCCGGTCAAATTCTCGCCCATCATCGCATGATACATGGCCTTGCGCAGCGGCATGAGGTCAGCCGCAACCTTCGAAGCGCCGCCACCGGGCAGGATGCCCCAGTTGATCTCCGAAAGACCAAACTGTGCATCTTCCGAAGCGATAGCGATGTCGCAGGCGAACAGCGGACCATAGCCGCCGCCAAAGCACCAGCCATTGATCATGGCGATGGTCGGCTTTTCGTACCAGCGCAGGCGCTCCCACCAGGAATAGGCTTCGCGCTGCGCCTTGCGGATCGACCACAGGCCCTCGGCCTCGGTCTCGCGGAAGTATTCCTTGAGATCCATGCCGGCGGACCAGGCATCCCCTTCGCCGGTGAGTACCAGCACCTTGACGTCTTCGCGGAATTCGAGGTCCGCAATGACCCGGCCCATCTGCCGATTGAGCTTCGGGCTCATGCAGTTGCGCTTTTCCGGGCGGTTGAATTTCACCCAGGCAATGCCGTCTTCCACGGTGAAAGCGACGGTATCTTCTTCCGCGCGCTCGATCTTCTGCTGTTCGGTCATGGTCTTTCCTCTAGGGCAATCGTGCAAATTCAGATGGGATAATGGCCGGGCTGCGTCTCCATCGTGATCCAGCGCAGCTCGGTGAAACTGTCGATGCCGGCTTTGCCACCGAAGCGCCCGTATCCAGACGCCCCGACGCCGCCGAACGGCATTTGTGCCTCGTCATGCACGGTGGGGCCGTTCACATGGCAGATGCCAGACTTGATCTGCCGCGCCACGCGCAGGCCGCGTGCCGTGTCGCGGGTGAAGACTGCGGCCGACAACCCATACTCGGTGTCGTTTGCCAGTTCGATGGCATGGGCTTCGTCGCGCGCTCGGATAACGCCGACGACCGGACCGAAGCTTTCGTCGCGGAACAGCTTCATGTCCTGGGTCACGCCCGCGACGACATGCGCCGGCATCAACACGTTGTGCGTGGTCTCGCCCCCGGTCAGCAGCTGCGCTCCCTTGGCTAGGGCATCTTCGATCAGGCTCTGGCAGTGCGCGACTGTCTTGGCGTCCACCACCGCGCCCAGCGGCGTCGTCCCCTCGCGCGGATCACCTACCGGCATGGCGGCTACCTTTGCCTTGAACTTCTCGGCGAAGGCGTCCGCAACAGCATCGACAACGATGATGCGTTCGGTCGACATGCAGATCTGACCCTGGTTCATGAATGCGCCGAAGGCAGCCGCCTTGACGGCCTCGTCAAGGTCTGCGTCCTCAAGAACGATCAGCGGCGCCTTTCCGCCCAGCTCCAGCAGGCAGGGCTTGAGATGTTGTGCAGCCCGCACCGCGATGATCCTGCCCACGGCAGTCGATCCGGTAAAATTGATACGCTTGACCTGCGGCGCGTCGATAAGTGCGCCAACGACCTCGGCAGCATCCTTAGGCGCATTGGTGACGACATTGACCACGCCTTCAGGAAAGCCGGCCTCGGCAAAGGCTTCGATGATCAGGGCGTGCGTGCGCGGGCACTGCTCCGATGCCTTGAGAATCACGGCGTTGCCGCAGGCGAGTGGCACGGCTATAGCCCGAACGCCCAGAATGATCGGCGCATTCCACGGTGCAATGCCGAGGATCACCCCGACCGGTTCGCGCAAAGCCATCGCCACGCAACCGGGCTTGTCTGAAGGGATGACCTCACCCGATATCTGCGTCGTCAGCGCGGCAGCTTCCCGCACCATGCTTGCGGCCAGCCCGAGGTTGAAGAGCGCCCAGCCCCTGGTTGCCCCGATCTCGCCCATCATGGCCTCGACGAAGGCATCAGCGCGGCTTTCGAGCGCAGCGGCCGCCTTCATCAACACGGCGCGCCGGGCATTTGGCCCCATGGCCGCCCAAGCTGGAAATGCTGCCGCAGCACGGGCGGCGATTGCAGGAATATCCGACGCCTGCATGGCCTCGGCCGTCGAAGCTACCGCGCCAGTCATTGGATTGATGCGCTCAAACAGCATGTGCTCTCTCCCATTTCTGTTATGGGTTATAGCAATCAATAATTGCCGTCGCAACAGGTCATTTGCAAAGTGGAGGACCTGACCTTTTGTGCAGGGAATGCATCGTCACCGCTCGGCAGACGGGATGCGCAGATGGGAGACAATCGAAAAAATACACAGGAATTCTGGCTTTCGACGCCGCGCCATCCTGGAAGCAGACCCGCGCACTCACCTGCTTAATTGCAATAAATGCAACCGAACATGTGGGTTTCGCACTTGCACACAAAGCACAATTACCCCATTTCGGAGGGGCCTTTCAGGCATCCTCTCCCAAACTTTTCAGGGCCGCCCCGGCAACGGTGCGGCCCATTTTTTGTCTATCGAAGGCGCTCGCCGCTTCAGGGCCGTCTCAGGTGTGCGGCATGATCACGCTGCGCCCGATGACACTGCGCTGCTCCATCGCCTCAAACGCACACTTCCAGTCATCAAGCGCGAAGGTCGCGTGCAAGTGGGGGCGGATCCTGCCCTGCCCCGCCAGTTCGAGGATACGCGCGACATTCTCCTTGCCCCGGTCCGGGAAACGGCGCCCATACTCCCCGGCGCGCACGCCGACGACCGAGAACCCCTTGATCAGAGGCATGTTCACGCGAACCTCCGGGATGCGCCCACCTGCAAAGCCGACGACCAGCAGACGACCGTCAAATGCAATACAGCGAGTCGATTCGTCGAAAACGTCTCCTCCCACGGGGTCGTAGACAAGATCCGCTCCTTTGCCGTCGGTGATCGCCAGCACCTGCTCGCGGAAACCGGCACTGCCGTCGATCACGTGGGCGGGTTTGTAGAGGTCGCTGATGGCCTCACGCTTTTCCTGAGTAGAGGCAACGGCAATGACCTTCAGGCCAAGAGCCACTCCAAGATCGACGGCAGCCAGTCCCACGCCGCCAGCGGCCCCGTGCACCAACAACCATTCGCCTGCCTGCGCCATTCCGCGACAGACCAGCGCCACCCAGGCAGTCAAATAAGCAGCCCGCAAGGCCGCGCCCTGGGCCATCGAGAGTCGCTCAGGCAGCCTAAGGAGAGCCCCTTCAGGGAAACACCCGAATTGGGCGACCCCGCCGGTGAGCATCCCTGCAATCACACGGTCGCCTTCACGCCAAGGTCCATCGCTTGGCGCACGCACCACAATGCCCGCGGCCTCCATGCCCGGAACGAATGGCAAGGCCGGTTTTGCCTGATATTCCCCACGGGTCATCAGGAGATCGGGAAAACCCAGCGCGGCGGCTTCGATCCGGATCAGAACCTCGTCCGGCTTCGGCTCCGGAATCGCTGCATCCACAATGCCAACACCGGACAGATCAGCACTCAGATTCCGGACCTGCAGCGCTCGCATCATTCTGGTCATTTTCATCTCCCCGGCAGAGCGTGACGCATTCCGATAGGCACTCCAACAGCCACTTCTTGACCGATCATCAAGAAAATTTCTTGCGCCATTGCTGCGGCGCACAAAGCAGAGGGCATGACGCGCACGGGTGGAGGTCCCTTTTGCAATCTTGCTCCAGCCCTTCCGGCAAATGGCTGACTTCCGCCAACAATTTTGAACAATCGTCCTAAGTCAGCTTTCTTAGGCCGATATGGCATGCATGAAATCTGCCCTTTCTGCGCCGCATCGATGCTGCGTGGCAACAGCCAAAACCCCTTAAATCCAAGGGTTTTGCAGGGAATATGACTTGTCCGACGTGCGCCCTCGGCCTATTTTATGCACGGATCAACAAGCCGGGCAAACCGCACGGTCCACCATGATAAGCGGGGCCACAAAGGCACTCGCACATAAAAGACAGTACGCAGGAGAATGCTCATGAAGACCCTTATCGCCGCCACTCTGGCGGTCGGCTTGCTGTCTGCGCCGCAGATCGCTCTTGCCGCACCTGCCCCCCAAACCGTCAACATCGCCATCTCGGCCGATGGTCTCGACCTGTCCCGTCCTTCGGACATGCGCCGTCTTCGCAACCGCATTGCCGATGCCGCTGCGGAAGCCTGCGATCCGGCTGACCGCATGATCGTGACGCCGATGCCTGATTATCAGTGCCGCCGCGCCGCGATCGCAAGCGTCGAACCGATGGTGCAGGAACTCGCCCTCGCTGCCCGCAGCGGGAAAATGGCGCGCCGCTGATCGATCTTGGGCCAAGCCTCGCGTTGGCGTGAAGCCTGGCCAGAAGCGCAACGCCGCCTGGAGGAGCATTTCCCCTTCCGGCGGCGTTATCGCCTTCAGGTGCCGAGCACCTTCAGCGCGACTGCGGCCGCCGCAGCCCGCGTTTCAACACCCAGCTTCTCGTAGATGCGTTCCAGGTGTTTCTGCACCGTGCGCGGGCTGATCGCGAGCACCTCCGAGATCATCCCGTTGGACTTGCCGTAGCTGATCCAGAGCAGCACTTCGGCCTCGCGATCGGTCAATCCCAGCTTGATCTGCAATTGCGCCACGTCGGCCTTGGGATTGAGCTCGTTGAGCCGGATCAGCACTTCGCTGTCGCGGTACTGTGCAATCACCACAAGTTCGAGCGCGCTTTCCCCTTGCTCGATCCGCACAGATGCCCCCGGGGCATTGCGCGCCAGCACGCGAAGCAAAGGCAGCCGGATCGCATCGGGCAGCTGTCGCTCCTCCCGGCTCCATTCCGGACTTGCTCGAAGGATCGCGCGTTCAGCCAGCGGCGTGCACCAGAGACAGCGGCCCTGTGGATCGACAGCCATCATCAGCCGTCCGGTTGCATCCAGGCCGGCAGCGCTCGCCTGCATTGCCCGCGCATTGCCTAGATGCACCCGAACCCGCGCCAGCAGTTCATGCACGTTGACCGGTTTGCGGAGGTAATCGACGCCACCAGCTTCGAAGCCTTCGATCACGTGCTCGCTTTCGGTAAGCCCGGTCATGAACATCACCGGCACGTGCGCAAGTTGCGAGCGTGCCTTGATCTGCCTGGTTGCTGCAAAGCCGTCGATACCCGGCATCACCGCATCCATCAGGATGAGGTCCGGCACGACATGCTCCAGCAGGTCCAGCGCGGCCGCACCCGATATGGCGACGAGCACCGTGATGCCCGCACCTTCGAGTGCGTCGGTCAGGAAGCGGAGCGAATCCGGCTCGTCATCGACGACCAGAACCGTATCACGACGCAAGTTATCGCCACTCATCGGGCAGGTCCTCCAGTATCCTTCCGATCCCGGCGAGATCAAAGCGGTCGAGATGATCGAACAGGCGCACGGCAAGCTTGTCTGCAGCCGGATCAGCGGCTGCCAATGCCTTGATCTCGCCTTCGAGCGCCCTGACGTGGCCGATCTGAACGAGCGCCTTCAACTTCTCGACGTGTTCACGCGTGGCGGCAGAAACCTCGACGCGGTCACGCCCGGCAGTGTCACCCTCCCGCGCTTCGGGCAGGATCCATTCCAGCTGAAGATGGCGCCCCAATGCGTCGAGAAGCGACCCCAGATCCACTGGCTTGAGCAGAAACGCATCGTGGCTGGCCTGCTGACCGGAGAGTCCGTGGCGCTCGAACGCATTGGCCGACAACATCAGTATCTTGAGATCGCGCCCGCAGCTGGCGCGCAGACGTTCGGCGACATCCCAGCCCGACATGCCGGGCATGCTGACATCGCACATCACGGCGTCGAAAGCTTGCGCATCAGCCAATGCCAGCGCCGTGGCTCCATCGCCCGCCTCTGAAACGTCGAAGCCGGCCTCGGCAAGAACGGTCCGCAAGACACAAACGTGATCAGCGTCATCGTCGACCAGCAGGATCGCGCGCCGGTCCCCCCTGTAGCCGGTCGGGCGAACCTTGTCGGCCGCATGATCGACCATGCCCGAAACCTGCGGCGCCATAAGCTTGATCGAGAAGCAGCTGCCGCGGCCAACCGCACTTTCCAGCTTGAGGTCGCCGCCCAGCATGCTCACGACAGCGCGCGTTATGGCAAGACCAAGGCCTGCCCCTGTCCTCTCTGCCTCGGATGCAGCATCAGCGCGCTCGTAAGGTGCAAAGATCTGCTCCTGCCGCTCGAGCGCGATGCCGGGACCGGTGTCGTGAACTTCGATCGTGGCAATCTGGCCGGACCATCGCAGCACAAGCCGGATTTCCCCACGCTGCGTGAACTTTACCGCGTTCGATACCAGGTTGATCAGTGCCTGGCGCACGCGCCGTTCATCAAGCCGCACGAACTCGGGCAACCGGCCTTGTATGCTGCAGACGAACGACAGCCCCTTATGCGCCGCCAGCGGCGCAAACATCTCGGCTACCTGCTCGACCAGAGCTCCGAGCCGGATGACGCCGTTATCGACCCGGACCACGCCCTGTTCAACCGAGGCAATATCGAGCAGGCCCTCGACGAGGTTTGTCAGATGTTCGGCGCTGCGGCGAATGACACGCGCAGCCGCCAACGGATCGACCTGTGCGCCCCGTTCCACAAGCTGGGCATAGCCATAGATCGCATTGAGTGGAGATCTGATTTCGTGGCTGACATTGGCAAGAAACCGGCTTTTCGCCTCGTTCGCAGCTTCCGCCGCGGCGAGGCGCGCACGAAGCTCCGCCACCTGATCCTGCTTTTCCACTCGCGACTGCCGGGGCGGCCGTCGACCCGCCTGTGCCCCTTGTCTGCTCCCGCCGCGCCGGGAAGTTTGCATTTCAATGACCCCGCGTGCCTGTGTTGTTGTCTGAGGCACGCGGCGATTGTGCACTGCAACTAGCTTTAACTCAAGCCCCGTAAGGCGGCGCCTTGGAGGGCGAACCGTGCAGTCAGATCAGCTGGTCTCGCTGCAAGCGCTGCAACAGGCGCACCGCTACGGAGTGGCGGATGGCCTTGCCCTCGCGCAGCTTCACCCACGTGTTGAGCCCGATACCGAAATGGTTCTGGATCACTTCCGGCTTCTGGCTCTTAAGGACGGACGCCATCTTGTGGACGACAGCGGGCTCGACTTGGGTGAGACGCGGCGTTGGCATGTTCCCTCACGGACTATGGTTTCTGCCGACACCATATTTTTTGCAGTGGCGAACAGGCATACGTCATTTGCCGCATCCCATTACTTGACATGTGTCATATTTTGACAAGCCCCTACGCAGTAGAGCCTGCGACAATCGGATACGTGACGAGCGAAGATCTGCGCACTATCCTGGAGCCAGTTCAAGTCGAGGGGAATGGTCATGGCCACGATATCTGGCACGCACGATTTCATCCGGTACAATGCAATTGCGCGCCTGTTTCATGCCGGCATTGCAGCATTGGTTCTGTTCAATATCCTGACCGGAATCTTGGGCGAGGCCATCGAAGATATCTGGCAGCCCTTCCCCGCACACAAGGCCACCGGCATCCTGATTCTGTTTCTGTCGCTCGCCCGCCTCGGCTGGCGCTTTACCTGGACCATGCCGGCATGGCCCGCAACGATGGGCAAGCTCCAACAGAACGTGGCGCGCCTGACGCACGGTGCACTTTACGTCCTGATGATCGTCGTGCCGCTCACGGGATGGATCTTTTCCTCGGCCGGCAAATATCCCCTTTCGATCTATGGCCTGTTTGATTGGCCGAAGCTTCCGGTTGCCAAGGGTTCGGCCCTCGCCGAAGCTGCGCATGAAGGGCACGAAGTTCTTGGGTTCCTGATGGCAGGCCTTGTGATTCTGCATATTGCGGCGGCGCTTCATCATCATTTTGTCATCAAGGACAATGTCTTGCGCCGCATGCTCTGAAGCGCAGACGTATTCTGACCGACAAAGCGAGGCAGAACACGTACTAGCCCCATCGAAACGTGCATGGGGGGCGACGGATTTCTGCCATGACTGACTTGGCTCACACTCCACGCTTGCCCTTGCGCCCAAGCCTCGCCTACCGTCCTGCTCGAGAGTGTGATGCAAGGCGCTGCGACAGTCATCCTCCGCGGCAAGGCGGAGCGCGGCACGCTGTCCTGACAGGTCGGTACAACAGACGCTGGGCGCTCGCTGTCCTCAGCAGCGCGCATCTGGCGTCAATCAGGGTGGGACTTGTGCGATGAGCATCATGAAACAATCAGGCGCAAGCGAGATCGACGCAAAGATCATCGACGTGCTGCGCCACCGCGTCGGCAAGGATGAACGCGCCGCCAAGCCGCATGACTGGTACACCGCGACTGTCCTGACCCTTCGCGATGCCATCATCGACCAGTGGATGGATTCCACGCGCAAGACCTATGAGCAGGGCGGCAAGCGGGTCTACTACCTCAGCCTCGAATTCCTGATCGGCCGCCTGCTGCGCGATGCCCTGTCGAACATGGGCCTGACGCGGGAAATGGAAAAAGCCCTGCGCGAACACGGGTTCGACCTCTCGGCGCTCGAGAACCTCGAACCTGACGCAGCGCTCGGCAACGGCGGTCTCGGCCGTCTCGCCGCCTGCTTCATGGAGAGCCTCGCCAGCCTCGACATCCCTGCTTACGGCTACGGCATCCGCTACGTGAACGGCATGTTCCGCCAGCGGATCGACGATGGCTGGCAGGTCGAACTGCCGGAAACCTGGCTCAGCCACGGCAACCCGTGGGAATTCGACCGCCGCGAAAGCGCCTACATCATCGGCTTCGGTGGCGAAGTCGTTGCCAATGGCGATGCCGTCGAATGGCGCCCGGCTGAAAAGGTCGAAGCCAGCGCGGTCGACACGCCGGTCGTGGGCTGGCGCGGCAAGCGCGTCAACACCCTGCGCCTGTGGACCGCCCACGCCTTCGATCCCCTGCGGCTCGATGCCTTCAACGCCGGCGACCATTTCGGCGCCCTTGCTGAACAGGTCCGTGCCGACAGCCTCGTGCGCGTGCTCTACCCCGCTGACTCCACGTCCGCCGGGCAGGAACTGCGTCTGCGGCAGGAGTACTTCTTCACCTCCGCCTCGATCCAGGACATCGTGCGCCGCCATGTCCAATATCATGGCGACATCCGCACCCTGCCCGAGAAGGCCGCGATCCAGCTGAACGACACGCACCCTGCGGTTGCCGTCGCCGAACTCATGCGCCTGATGGTCGACGTCCACGGGCTCGAGTTCAGCGAGGCATGGGAAGTCACCAAGGCGACGGTTGGTTACACCAACCACACGCTTCTTCCCGAAGCGCTCGAATCCTGGCCACTGCCGTTGTTCGAACGGCTGCTGCCGCGCCACATGCAGATCGTCTACGCGATCAACAGCCGCGTGTTGCGTGAAGCGCGCAAGGCCGGAATGGACGATGCCGCCATCGCCGCCATCAGCCTGATCGATGAAGGCGGTGAGCGTCGCGTGCGCATGGCCAACCTCGCCTTCACCGGCGCGCACAGTGTCAATGGCGTGGCGGCGCTCCACACCGATCTGATGAAGACCACCGTCTTCTCCGATCTGCACAAGCTCTATCCCACCCGCATCAACAACAAGACCAACGGCGTCACCCCACGCCGCTGGCTGCAGCAGTGCAACCCGGGCCTCACCTCGGTCCTCAAGGACGCGATCGGCCCGGCCTTCCTTGACGATGCCGAAAAGCTTGCCGATCTCAACGCCCTGGCTGACGATGCCGCGCTTGGCGAGCGCATTGCCGAGGTCAAGCGCAGCAACAAGATTGCGCTGGCCAAGCACATCAAGGACCTGATGGGCGTCCGCCTGGATCCTGACGCCCTGTTCGACGTCCAGATCAAGCGCATCCACGAATACAAGCGCCAGCTGCTCAACCTGATCGAGACAGTCGCCCTCTACGACCAGATCCGCAGCCACCCCGAGCGCGACTGGGTGCCGCGCGTGAAGATCTTCGGCGGCAAGGCGGCTTCAAGCTATCACAACGCCAAGCTGATCATCAAACTGGCCAACGACATCGCCCGCCGTGTCAATTCCGATCCTTCGGTCGGCGGCTTGCTGAAGGTCGTGTTCGTGCCGAACTACAACGTCAGCCTCGCCGAGAAGATCATCCCGGCCGCCGATCTGTCCGAACAGATCTCCACCGCCGGCATGGAAGCGTCTGGCACCGGCAACATGAAGTTTGCGCTCAACGGTGCGCTGACCATCGGCACGCTCGATGGCGCGAACATCGAAATCAAGGACCGCGTTGGCGATCCCAACATCGAAATCTTCGGTCTCACCGCGCAGGAGGTCGAGGACCAGCGCGCCAATGGCTACAACCCGCGTGAAGTCATCGAAGCCTCGCGCGAGTTGCAGCAGGCCATCGCGGCGATCGCCACGGGCGTGTTTTCGCCCGACGATCCGCAGCGCTATGCCGGGCTGATGGGCGGCATCTACGATCACGACTGGTTCATGGTCGCCGCTGACTTCGACAGCTACCACGCCGCGCAGCGCAACATCGATCGCCGCTGGGAACAGCAGGCAGCCTGGCGCGCTTCGGCAATCCGCAACATTGCCAACGTAGGCTGGTTCTCGTCCGATCGCACGATCGGCGAATATGCCCGCGATATCTGGGGGGTCTGAAAGCCAGCATGAAGCCACCGGCGAGCGCCATCGATGCCCTGCTTGACGGGACGCACGCCGATCCTTTCTCGCTTCTCGGCATTCACGAAGGGCCTGAAGGCGCGTTCGCCCGCGCAGTCCTGCCCGGTGCCGAGGAAGCGGTGGCCTGGTCGCTTGATGGCAAGAAGCTCGGCAAGCTGACGCGCGTTGACGGTCGCGGCCTGTTCGAAGGTAAGGTCAAGGGCCCGCGCCAGCCGGTGCGCTATGCCTGCAAGGCCGGCACCCACGAGTGGCTGGTGACCGATCCTTACTCGTTCGGCCCGGTCCTCGGGCCCCTCGACGACTTTCTGATTGCCGAGGGCACGCACCACCGCCTGTTCGACAAGCTGGGCGCACACCTGATCGAGCATGAGGGCGTCTCCGGCGTCCACTTCGCGGTCTGGGCACCCAATGCGCAAGTCGTCAGCGTCGTCGGTGATTTCAACGATTGGGACGCGCGCCGCCACCCGATGCGCCGCCGCGCGGACATCGGCGTGTGGGAAGTGTTCATCCCAGACATCGGCGAACACCGCGCCTACAAGTACCACATCGTCGGCGCAGACGGAAAAGTCCTGCCGCTGAAAGCCGATCCTTTCGCGCAGGCCGCCGAATTTCGGCCCAGCACCGCCTCGATCACCGCACACCCGGTCAAGATGGACTGGGGCGATGCCGAACATCGCGCCCACTGGGCCAGCATCGATGCCCGCCGCCAGCCGATGTCGATCTACGAAGTCCACCCCGGCTCATGGCAGAAGCCGCATGACGAGGGCTTCTACACCTGGAACGAATTGGCCGACCGGCTGATCCCCTATGTCGCGGAAATGGGCTTCACCCACATTGAATTCCTGCCCGTCTCCGAACACCCCTACGATCCATCATGGGGGTATCAGACCACCGGCCTCTACGCTCCCAGCGCGCGCTTCGGCCCGCCCGAAGGCTTCGCGCGCTTCGTAGACGGCGCGCACCGCGCCGGCATCTCTGTCCTGATCGACTGGGTGCCCGCGCACTTCCCCACCGACGAACACGGCCTCGTCCGCTTCGACGGCACCGCGCTCTACGAACATGAAGATCCGCGCCTCGGCTTTCATCCTGACTGGAACACGCTGATCTACAACTTCGGCCGCCGCGAAGTGGTCAGCTTCCTGGTGAACAACGCGCTGTTCTGGGCCGAGCGCTACCACGTTGACGGGTTGCGCGTCGATGCCGTCGCCTCGATGCTCTACCGTGACTACTCACGCAAGGCGGGCGAATGGATCCCCAACGCCGAAGGCGGGCGCGAGAATTGGGAAGCGGTCGAATTCCTCAAGGCGATGAACCGCGCCGTCTATGCCAGCCACGCCGGCTTCCTGACGATTGCCGAGGAATCAACCTCATGGCCCGGCGTCAGCAAGCCAGCGTTCGACGAAGCCCCGCGCGAGCACCTCGGCTTCGGCTTCAAGTGGAACATGGGCTTCATGCACGATACGCTGCAGTACATGGCGCGTGACCCGATCCATCGGCAGTACCACCACAACGAGATCACCTTCGGACTGACCTACGCCTTCAGCGAGAACTTCGTCCTTCCGCTCAGCCATGACGAAGTCGTCCATGGCAAGGGTTCGCTCCTGAACAAGATGAGCGGCGACGACTGGCAGAAGTTCGCCAACCTGCGCGCCTACTATGGCATGATGTGGGGTTACCCCGGCAAGAAGCTGCTGTTCATGGGTCAGGAATTCGCCCAGCGTCGTGAATGGAGCGAGGCCCGCTCGCTCGACTGGGACCTGCTCGATGCCCCGGCCCACGAAGGCGTCCGCCGCTGGGTCCGCGATCTCAACCGGGTCTATACCACCCGCCCTGCCCTGTACGCGCGCGATTGCGAGCAGGAGGGCTTCGAATGGCTGGTCGTCGACGATGCTCAAGGGTCGGTCTTCGCCTGGTTGCGCAAGGCACCGGGAGCGAAACCGGTGGCCGTCATCAGCAACATGACGCCGCAGGTGCACGATCACTATCGCCTGCCGCTGCCGCATGACGGCGAATGGCGCGAAGTGCTCAACAGCGATGCGCAGGACTACGGTGGCAGCGGCATCGGCAATCTTGGCCAAGTAAACGCGGAAGGCGGGGCGGCTTTCGTGGTCCTGCCGCCGCTGGCCACGCTGATACTCGAATTTCAAGGATAAGAACGGAGATTAGGGGATGCGCGAAACTTACTCTCAGCCACTGGCCCGCGATGCGATGGCCTATGTCCTTGCCGGGGGCCGTGGCAGCCGCCTCAAGGAACTGACCGACAACCGCGCCAAACCCGCAGTCTACTTCGGCGGCAAGTCGCGCATCATCGACTTCGCGCTATCGAACGCGATCAACTCGGGCATCCGCCGCATCGGCGTCGCCACGCAATACAAGGCGCACTCGCTGATCCGCCACATGCAGCGCGCGTGGAACTTCATGCGCCCGGAACGCAACGAGAGCTTCGACATTCTGCCCGCCTCGCAGCGCGTTTCGGAAGATCACTGGTACGAAGGCACCGCCGATGCGGTGTTCCAGAACATCGACATCATCGCTTCCTACGCGCCCAAATACATGGTCATCCTCGCTGGCGACCACATCTACAAGATGGATTACGAGCTGATGCTCCGCCAGCACGTGGAAAGCGGTGCCGACGTCACCATCGGCTGCCTCGTCGTGCCGCGCATGGAAGCGACGGGCTTTGGCGTGATGGCGGTCGACAAGACTGACACCATCACCGATTTCATTGAAAAGCCTGCCGATCCTCCGGGCATTCCCGGCAACGAAGGCATGGCGCTGGCCTCGATGGGCATCTACGTTTTCGAGACGAAGTTCCTGTTCCAGATGCTGCAGGAAGACGCTGACGATCCCAATTCCAGCCGCGATTTCGGTAACGACATCATCCCCAAGATCGTGAAGAACGGCAAGGCCGTCGCCCACCGCTTTACCAATTCCTGCATCCGCGCGGCCGAGGAAATCGAGGAATACTGGCGCGATGTCGGCACGATCGACGCCTATTTCGAAGCCAATCTCGATCTCACCGACACCGTGCCCAAGCTCAACATGTACGATCGTGACTGGCCGATCTGGACCGACCAGATCATCGCCGCGCCGGCCAAGTTCGTGCATGACGAAGACGGCCGTCGGGGCATGGCGATCTCCTCGCTGATCAGCCAGGATTGCATCGTCTCGGGCGCCATCGCGAAACGCAGCCTGTTGTTTACAGGCGTAAAAATGGGCTCCTTCTCCTCATGCGAGGAAGCAGTGATCCTGCCCTATTGCAACATCGGGCGCGGCGCCCGGCTCAGCCGCGTGATCCTCGATTCCGGCGTGCGCATTCCCGAAGGCCTCGTCGTCGGCGAAGATCCGGAACTCGATGCCCGCCGCTTCCGCCGCTCCGAAAGCGGGGTGTGCCTTATCACCAAGCGGATGATCGACCGGCTGGCATGACGATCAGGGTCCTGTCCGTCGCCTCGGAAGCGGTGCCGCTGGTCAAGACCGGCGGCCTTGCTGATGTGGCGGGAGCGCTGCCTGCGGCGGTTGCGCCGCATGGCGTTGAAATGACGACATTTCTGCCCGGCTATCCGGCGGTGATGAAGGCGCTCTCCCGCCCCCGCGCGCTTCACGTCTGGGACAGCCTTTTGGGCGAAAGGGCGCGGCTGGTTAGCGGCAAGATCGACGGCCATCCCCTGTTAGTCCTTGATGCACCGGCGTTTTTCCAGCGCGAGGGCAATCCTTACGTCGACTCCTCAGGGCGTGACTGGGCGGACAACTGGCGGCGCTTCGCGGCGTTTGGGCGCGCAGCGGCGGACGTTGGCGGCGGCGCGGTCAGGGGACGGACGTTCGCCCTAGTCCACGCGCATGACTGGCAGGCCGCCATGGCATTGGCATACCTGCGTTTTTCCCCGCCCGAAAGCGGCATGCGCGTGCCATCGGTGATGACCATTCACAACATGGCGTTCCAGGGACACTACGGCGCGGACGTGTTCCCGGCGCTCGGTCTGCCCCCGCATGCATGGGCGATGGACGGGGTCGAATACCACGGCGGCGTCGGCTTCCTCAAAGCCGGGCTTGAGGCCGCAAGCATGATCACCACGGTCAGCCCGACTTATGCGCGCGAGATCCGCACACCCCAATTTGGCATGGGATTGGAAGGACTTATAACAAGTCGGGGCGACCGTGTGCGGGGCATCGTCAACGGCATCGACACCGCGCAATGGAACCCGGCAACCGATATCCAACTCTCGAAGGCATTCGGGCAACTCTCCATAGGCAAACGGGTAACTAACAAGCGCGCGCTGGAGGCAGAGTTCGGACTCGATGAGGGTGATGGCCCCTCTTCGTCGTCATCACTCGCCTCACCTGGCAGAAGGGCATCGACGTCCTGTTGGAGTGCATCGACCACCTCGTCGGCATCGGCGGTCGGCTCGCCCTGCTCGGCTCGGGAGACAAGGCGATGGAGAACGCATTCCACGCCGCAGCGATGCGCCACCCCGGCAAGGTGGGCGTCCGCATCGGCTATGACGAGGGCCTTTCGCATCGGATGCAGGGAGGCGGCGATGCGATCCTCGTCCCCTCGCGCTTCGAGCCTTGCGGCCTCACGCAACTCTATGGCCTTGCCTATGGCTGCGTGCCGGTGGTGGCGCGGACCGGGGGGCTGGCGGATACCGTGATCGACGCAAATCTGGCGGCGGTGATGGGCGGCGTGGCGACGGGGGTGCAGTTCGACGGCGTCAGCTATGCCAGCCTTGCCGATGCGATCAGCCGTGCCGTAACGCTCTATTGGCAAGGCGATACCTGGCGTGCCATGCAGCGCGCCGGCATGAAGACCGACTTCTCGTGGAACCGCTCGGGCAAGGCCTATGCGGATCTCTACGCCGCCCTCATCGCGGAGGACCAATGACCCGTACCGTACCATCGACGCCCTATTCCGGCCAGAAGCCCGGCACTTCCGGCCTGCGCAAGAAAGTCAAGGTTTTCCAGCAGGCTAACTACGCCGAGAACTTCATTCAGGCAGTGTTCGACGTGGTCGAGCGCGAGCCCGCCAGCACGCTGGTCCTTGGCGGCGACGGTCGCTTCCACAATCGCACGGTGATCCAGCAGGCGATCCGCATCGCCGCGGCCAACGGCTATGGCAAGGTGCTGGTCGGCCAAGGCGGCATCCTCTCCACCCCCGCCGCCTCGAACGTGATCCGCAAATACGGCGCGAGCGGTGGCCTGATCCTTTCGGCCAGCCACAATCCCGGCGGGCCGGACGAGGACTTCGGCATCAAGTACAACATCGCCAACGGCGGCCCAGCGCCCGAAGGCGTGACGGAGGCCATCTACGCCCGCACCCAGACCATCGACCGCTGGCTGACCGTCGATGCGCCCGATGTCGATCTCGACCGGCTTGGAACCACGCAAGTTGGCGCATTCACTGTCGAAGTGATCGACTCCGTGGCCGACTACGCCGAGCTGATGGAAGCGCTGTTCGATTTCGACGCCATCCGCGCCAACGTCGCCGCCGGTTTCACCATGGCGTTCGATGCAATGAGCGCGGTGACCGGCCCCTATGCCACCGAAATCCTCGAGAACCGCCTGGGTTTTCCCAAGGGCACGGTGCGCAATGGCGTGCCGCTCGAAGACTTCGGCGGGCACCACCCCGACCCCAACATGGTCCACGCGCATGAGCTGTTCGAGACGATGTTCGGCACAGATGCCCCGGACTTCGGCGCGGCATCGGACGGCGATGGCGACCGTAACCTGATCGTCGGACGGCATCGCTTCATCACGCCCTCGGACAGCCTTGCCATGCTGGCGGCGAACGCGCACCTCGCGCCAGGCTATGCTGCGGGCCTCAAGGGCATTGCCCGCTCGATGCCGACCAGCGCGGCTGCGGATCGCGTGGCCGAAGCGCTTGGCCTGCCCTGCTTCGAGACGCCGACCGGGTGGAAGTTCTTCGGCAACCTGCTCGATGCCGGCATGGCGACGATCTGCGGCGAGGAAAGCGCCGGGACCGGCAGCGATCACGTGCGCGAGAAGGACGGCCTGTGGGCCGTGCTGCTTTGGCTCAACATTCTCGCCGTCCGCAAGATCAGCGCCGACCAGCTGGCCCGCGAGCACTGGACCAAGTTCGGCCGCAACTATTACGCCCGCCACGATTACGAAGCGCTGCCGACCGACAAGGCGGATGCGCTGATGGCGGAACTGAAGGCTGCACTCGACCGCCTTCCCGGCCAGACCTTCGGATCGCTCGAAGTCGCCAAGGCCGACAACTTCTCTTACCTTGACCCCGTCGACGGTTCGACAAGCAGCAATCAAGGCGTCCGCGTGATGTTCGCGGGCGGCTCGCGCGTAGTCTTCCGCCTCTCCGGCACCGGCACCGAAGGCGCGACCTTGCGCGTCTATCTCGAACGCTATGAACCGGTCGGCGGCGATCTGGACCGCGAAACACCGGACATGCTGGCCGACCTGATCGCGGCCGCCGATGCCATCGCCGGGATTGCGCGGCACACCGGACGGACCGCGCCAGACGTGGTGACGTGAAGCCGGGCGTCGAGATCACGGACGGCAAGACCCGCTTCACCGTCCGCTCGCCCCATGCCGAAGCTCTGACGCTTTGCCTGTTTGATGGCGACGCCGAACAGCACGTGGCGATGACGCGCGTGGGCGCGAACTGGACGGTCGAACTGCCCGGTGAATTGCGCGGCAGCCGCTATGGCTTCCGCGCTTCGGGAGATTGGAATCCGGCGGCGGGACTATGGTTCGATCCGGCCAAGCTGCTGGTCGATCCTTACGCCATGGAGCTCGACCAGCCGTTCATTTTCGATGCCAGTTTGCCCGCTTACGGCGCGGATACGGCGGCGATTGTGCCCAAGGCGGTGGTTGGCCTTCACGAGCCTGTCTCCCCTGCCCCACCGCGGTTCCGGCACGGCGGCCTGATCTACGAACTCAACGTGCGCGGCTTTACCAAGCTGCATCCTGATGTGCCGGAGGCCCTGCGCGGCACCGTCGCCGCGCTCGCCCATCCGGCGGTTATCGCCCATCTCAAGCGCCTCCACGTTTCCGCGGTGGAACTCATGCCGGTTGTCGCCTGGATCGACGAACGGCACCTGCCCCCTCTCGGCCTGAGCAATGCCTGGGGCTACAACCCGGTAGCGATGATGGCGCTGGACCCGCGCCTGTGCCCCGGCGGCGTTTTGGAACTGCGCGATGCCGTGGCGGCACTGCGCGCCGCAGGGATCGGCGTGATCCTCGACATCGTGCTCAACCACAGCGGCGAATCCGATGTGCTGGGCCCGGTCCTGTCGCTACGCGGGCTGGACGACGCGGCCTATGCCAAAGCTCCTGACGGCAGCCTGATCAACGACACCGGCTGCGGCAATACTCTCGACTTCGGCAATGCCGCCGTGCGGCAACTGGCGCTCGATACGCTGCGGCACTTTGTCCGCCATTGCGGCGTCGACGGCTTCCGCTTTGACCTCGCCCCGATCCTTGCACGCAGCCCCGGCTTTGCGAGTGACGCACCGATCTTTGCCGAGATTGCAGCCGATCCGCTGTTGGCCGACCGGGTGATGATTGCCGAGCCTTGGGACGTCGGGCCGGGCGGGTATCAACTGGGGAATTTCCCGGCGGGCTGGCTCGAATGGAACGACAGGTATCGCGATGACGTGCGGCGGTTCTGGAAGGGCGATGCCGGCGTTGACGTGCTGGCTACGCGGATCGCCGGCTCGGCAGACCTTTTCGGGAAGGACTGCCGCTCGGTGAACTTCCTTGCCGCGCACGATGGCTTCACGCTGGCTGACACCCTCGCCTACGAGCACCGCCACAACCGGGCCAACGGCGAGGACAATCGTGACGGCCACGGCGAAAACTTCAGCTGGAACAACGGCGCAGAGGGCATGACCGACGATCCGGCAGTCCTTGCAAGGCGGGCTGCCTTTGCCCGCGCCATGCTCGGCACGCTGTTCGTTTCCACCGGTACGATCATGCTGACTGCCGGGGACGAGTTCGGCCGCAGCCAGCACGGCAACAACAACGCCTATGCGCAGGACAATCCGATCACCTGGATCGACTGGGAACAACGGGACACCGATCTGGAGGCCTGTGCTTTCAGACTGGCAGCGTGGCGCGCGGCGCGGGTGGCGGAGTTCGCGCGCTTTGCGCAGGACGGCCAATGGCGCCGGCTGGACGGTGCTCCCATGCATCCGGGCGACTGGGAGTGGCCGCAGACGCCCGGATTTTCATGGGAAGGTCCCGGCTATGCTTTCAGGATTGACCGGAACGGGCCGGTAGCGGGCCCCGCCTGACGTCAGGCGCCGAGGCGGCGCAAGGCGCGATCGGGCTGGAAGGACCCGAGCGGTACGCGGCTGTCGAAAGAGACGGGCTTTGGCAAAAGCTGGTTCAACAGCAACTTGCCAAAAGTCCATTCGCCCAGTTCGGATTCCGCGTTGAGATGCCCGGTTTCCCCGGCGTCGACAAAATTGCTGCCCCAAGTGCGCGCCAGGTGCCGGGCCTGCCCGATGCCCATGTAGGGATCGTTACGGCTGGCGACGAGGATCGACGGGAACGGCAGTTCGCCATGCGGGAACGGCGCGAAGCGGGTCAGGCGGCGGTCGATCGGGCGCACCTCGACATCGGGCGGAGCAACCAGAAGTGCGCCGAGCACCTTGCCGTCGGCGGGCTTTTCGAACTCTGCCCACCAGGCGACGGCGAGGCAGCCAAGACTGTGCGCAACAAGCACGACGGGCCGGTCCGACCGATGGACCGCGAGGTTGATCTTGTTGACCCAGGTATTGCGGTGCGGATCATCCCACAGGCCGAGGTCGACGCGGCGGCAATCGGGCAGATCCTGCTCCCACTGCGTCTGCCAATGGCCGGGGCCGCTGTTGCCAAGGCCCGGAACGGTAAGGATCAGCGGGTCCTGCCCCGCGGATAGCGAGCGTTGTTGAGTCATGTTGCTGTCTCCTGAAGCGGAAAGCCGGTCGACTCGGTCTACGTCCCGACAGCCTCAGCGATAACTCAACTATTTCGATAGACAAGTGGCCTGCGCCAGATTGCAGGCCGATTGCGTCAAGCCGTTGGCGGCGAACTCCACGCTCTCTCCCTGCGGAACGCGCCGGCAGTCTGGCCGGTCCGCGCCTTGAAGAAGCGGGCGAAGTATGCGGGATCGGCAAAGCCAAGGGCATAGGCAATCTGGGCGACGCTCGCGCCTGAAAAGGCAAGATTGCGACGGGCCTCGAGAATCAGGCGATCGTGCAGCATCTCGGCCGGGGCCTTGCCTGTGAGCAGGCGAGTGGCGCGGGTCAATGTCGAGGCCGTTGTGCCGAGCATGACGGCGTACTGCCCAACGGACAGGTGATCGCGATAGCGCTGTTCGACCAGGCTGCGGAAACGGGCGGCGAGCGGTTCGTGGCCGCTTGCGCTGTGAGAAGCTTGCTTGTGCGTGGCTGCCTGCGCCGCGCTGGCGAGCACTAGCGCGACCTGCGCCAGCACCGCCGGTCCCACGGCGTCACCCTGCCCGAGTTGCTGCGACAGGTCCGCGAGCAGCCAAGCGAGGCGTTCGATGGTTTGCGGCTGGGCGCGCAGCGATGCGGCAACGGCCCATCCGCCGATCTGCCGCAGGTCAGCCAGGAGGCCAACCAGACGCGGGTCGTTGGCGAGATCAGAGGCGAGCGACAGCACCCACCCTTCTGCCCCTGCATCGAACCGGAAGGCGTGAACGCAGGACGGCGGCACGATTACCTGCGCGGGCGCCTCCAACCGCTGCGCAGACTCTTCGCCATGCAGCGTGACGCCGCCGGACTGAAGCAGCAGGAGTTGCAGCATTTGAGGATGCGCGTGCGGCTCGATTGTCCATTCATGCAGAGTGGCGCGATCCCGAATGCGTTCCAGGTGGACGAACTCCGAGGGCACGGAAATGCCCTGTTCGCCGTAGAGCGTGTAGCGACTGAAGCTCTTTGCCTGCATGGATGACAGTGTTGCAGGTTGCGCGGAAAGTGCAAGAATTTGCGCGGAGGCTGCGTCGCCTGCCGCGCGGCGACCGGGCATCATCAGCGGCAAGAGAGGAGACTTGCCATGGCAACCGTGCTCGAGCGTGCTGCGTTCCGCTTCGATCCCTATTCCCCGGCCATCGATGCCGATCCATTCCCCACCTACAAGATTCTGCGCGATGAATTTCCCTGCTTCTGGTCCGAGGAGGCCGGCAAATGGGTGCTGTCACGCTATGCCGACGTGCTGGGTGCCCTGCAGGACTGGCGCACCTATTCATCGGCGAAAGGCAACCTGGTCGACGAATTCCCGGGGCGCGCGGGATCGACGCTCGGGTCAAGCGATCCGCCGAGGCATGACCGGCTGCGGGCGCTGATCCAGTCGGCCGTGACCAAGCGGGCGCTGGAGCACATCGTCGAACCGGCGCGGGCGGCGGCTCGCGCGCACCTCGCCGAGATTGCGGACAAGCCGGTATTCGACCTTGTCGGGGACTACACCTCGAAGCTGACGGTCGACCTGTTGTTCTATCTCTTCGCTCTGCCCGAGGAGAACGCGGACCTCGTGCGGCACAATGCCGTGCTGATGGTGCAGACCGATCCGGTGACGCGCAAGAAGGCGCCGGAACACCTCGCCGCGTTCCACTGGATGGCGGACTATGCCGAGAAGCTGGTGGCGGCGCGCAAGGCCAATCCGGGCGATGACCTGCTTTCGAACTTCATCACCGCCGAGATCGATGGCGAGAAGCTGCTCGACAAGGAAGTGCAGCTGACCGTCACGACGCTGATCATGGCCGGGATCGAGAGCCTTTCAGGCTTCATGGCCATGTTCGGGCTGAACCTCGCCGATTATCCGGAGGCGCGGCGGGCTCTGGTCACAGATCCGTCGCTGATCCCCGACGCGATCGAGGAATCGCTGCGGTTCAACACTTCGGCCCAGCGTTTCAAGCGGACGCTGACGCGGGACGTGGAACTGCATGGGCAGGTGATGAAAGCGGGCGACGCGGTGATCCTTGCCTATGGCTCGGCCAATCGCGACGAGCGGATGTTCGACAATCCCGATGTCTACGACATCACGCGCAGGGCCAAGCGCCATCTCGGGTTTGGCGGCGGCGTTCACGCCTGCCTCGGCGCGATGATCGGGCGGCTGGCGACGCAGATTGCCTATGAGGAGCTGTTGAAAGTCGTGCCAGAGTTCACCCGGGTGGACGCTGCGCTGGACTGGGTTTCGTCCTCGAACTTCCGCAGTCCGAAAGCGCTGCGCCTGATGAGGTCAATCTGAGTTAGCGAAGTGGCTCAGCAGGTGGCGGGTCATGCACGACTCGTCGCAACGCTGGGCCACGCCTCTTGCAGGTGTGACGCACAGCATACAATTTGAGGCCCAATGGACGATAACCGGGGTCTCGCATAATGGTTCCTGATCGGCGCCAATTTTTGGGCGCCATGGTTGCAACGCTGGGCAGCATGGCCGTTTCGGGCCAGCCGGCGATGGCCGTAACTCCTTTGAAAGAGCCGGAAGTCTCGCCGTTTGCGCGGCCGACGCCGCCCTTGCTGGTGCAGCGTGCGATCGCCGCTCTGGATGCGCATGGCGCGCATATCCGCCATCGCGATCTCGTCGGGCTGGTCGATTTCGGCAAGGCCTCGCGCGAGGCGCGGTTTCATCTGGTCGACGTGGCGGGCGGCAAGCTCGTCTCCTCGCACCTCGTCTCTCATGGCAGCGGGTCCGATCCGGCCAACAGTGGCTGGGTGCAGCGGTTTTCCAACGCCTATGGCTCCAATGCGTCGAGCCCCGGCGCCTTTCTCACCGGCGTGACCTACTACGGCAAGCATGGCCGTTCACGCCGACTGATCGGGCTGGAGGACGCCAACAGTGCGGCGCTCGAGCGCGGCATCGTGATCCACGCAGCGAGCTATGTCAGCGAGGACATGGCCGAGACGCAAGGCCGCATCGGTCGGAGCCAGGGCTGCTTCGCGTTCTCGAACAGCGACATCGGCGGCGTGCTGGAGCGGCTGGGCGAAGGCCGCCTGCTCTACGCCGTCAAGTAAACGCGGCTCGCGCAGCTTCGGCCAGCGCGCTACCCTCGCCGACAAGATCAGGCCGTTCGCGCGCGGCTATGAGCCCGATGCTCCGCCGGAAATCGTAGTCTGCCAGCGGCACCGCCACGACTCCGTCACGCGCCAGCGATTGCGGCGCGGTTGTCACGCCCATGCCTGCCCGCACCATCTCGATGCAGCGATCGTCGTTGGACGAGCGCAGGAAGAACGGCGGACGCACGCCGCGTTGGGTGAACCAGCGACTGGTCTCGCCAAGGATTTCGCATGAGCGGCGCGCAATCATGGTTTCGGCCGCGACGTCGCTGGCATGGAGCAAGGTCGCACCGGCCAGCGGGTGACCTTCGGGAATGAGCAGGCGGTAACCCTCCTCCAGCAGCGCGACCGAGGGCCGATCGACATCTTCGGGGCGCATCAGCGTGAGGACAGCATCAACCTGCCCCTCCCCCAGCTTGCGCCTGAGTTCAGCGTCCGTGCCTTCCGAAAGCACGAGCGGCTGCGGCCCAGTGAAGCGGCGCGCCAAGCCGGAGAGGGTGGTCGTTGCAATCGAAGGCAGGACGCCAAGGCGAAACGGGCTGAGCGGGGGCGGCGCTTCGGCAAAGGCGGCTTCGGCGGCGCGAAACTCCCGTTCGATCGCGCGGGCATGCGTCACGAGGCGCGTGCCAGCCTCGGTCAACCGCACTTGCCGCCGTTCGCGCAGGAAAAGCCGCGTGCCCGCCAGGCGTTCGAGTTCGGCGATCGCGGCCGACAGGGTCGGTTGCGAGATTGCCAGCCGCTCGGCCGCACGAGTGAAATTGCCGGTCTCGACAACGGCCAGGAACTGGCGAAGATGCGCGCGCTTCATCATAGGAAAAACCTATCACAACCCGCGATATAAATCAATTTTGAGCGATGGTTTGGCAATGGTATCCTGCGCCGCGACAAGTTTGCAGAGGATGCCCAAGATGCGCGCCACGCCCGATTTCGATTTCGGCTTGACCGAAAGCGCCCTGATGATCCGCGAGGCCGCGGGCCGCTTTGCCGATGAACAGATCGCGCCGCTCGCCGCCGAGATCGACCGCAACGACCGCTTCCCGCGCGAGCTGTGGGAGCCGATGGGTGCGCTGGGCTTGCACGGCATTACGGTCGAGGAAGAGTTCGGCGGACTGGGCCTTGGCTATCTCGATCACGTCATTGCTGTCGAAGAAGTCAGCCGCGCCTCGGGCTCGGTCGGCCTGTCCTATGGCGCGCATTCGAACCTCTGCGTCAACCAGATCCGCCGCTGGGGCAATGACGAGCAGAAGGCAAAGTACCTGCCCAAGCTGATCTCGGGCGAGCATGTCGGCAGCCTTGCCATGTCGGAAGCAGGCGCAGGGTCTGACGTCGTCTCGATGAAGCTGCGCGCGGAACCCGTCGCGGGCGGCTTCCGCCTCAATGGCACCAAGTTCTGGATCACAAACGGCACTTATGCCGATACGCTGGTGGTCTATGCCAAGACGTCACCCGAAGCGGGCAGCCGGGGCATCACCGCCTTCCTGATCGAGAAGGACATGCCCGGTTTCTCGATCGGGCAGAAGATCGACAAGATGGGCCTGCGCGGCTCGCCCACCTGCGAACTGGTGTTCGACGACTGCTTCGTGCCCGAAGAGAACGTGATGGGGCCGCTTCACGGCGGCGTGGGCGTGCTGATGAGCGGCCTTGATTACGAGCGGGTGGTACTGGCGGGGATGCAGATCGGCATCATGCAGGCCTGCCTCGACACGGTCATCCCCTATGTGCGCGAGCGCAAGCAGTTCGGCCAGCCGATCGGCACCTTCCAGCTGATGCAGGCCAAGGTCGCCGACATGTACGTCGCGATCCAGTCGGCGCGCGCATATGTCTATGCCGTGGCCAAGGCCTGTGACGCCGGGCAGACCACGCGCTTCGACGCTGCCGGCGCGATCCTGCTGGCCAGCGAAAACGCCTTCCGCGTCTCGGGCGAGGCCGTGCAGGCGCTGGGCGGCGCGGGCTATACCAAGGACTGGCCGGTTGAGCGCTACCTGCGCGATGCCAAGTTGCTGGACATCGGCGCCGGAACCAATGAAATCCGCAGGATGCTGATCGGCCGCGAACTTATCGGAGCGCGCTGATCGGCGGAAGATAACGATCTTGCGGAGAGACTCATGCGCCTGAAAGCCCTCATTGCCTGTGCAGCCCTGGTCGGCATTGCCGATCCGGCGCTTGCCCGGATGGAAAAGACGACCGTCCACAGCGTGGCGGTAGAGGGCAATCTCGAGGGCAATTCAGCCGACCGCACAGTCTACGTGTTCCTGCCGGACAGCTACGACAAGTCGAAGACGCGGCGCTATCCGGTGGTGTACTTCCTCCACGGCTACAATTCGACCGCAGACCAGTATGTCGAGCGCAACGACTTCGATGCCGCGCTCAAGGCTTCGGGCACGGAAGCGATCATCGTCGTGCCCGACAGCATGACCAAGTGGGGCGGTTCGATGTATTCGAACTCGCCGACAGTGGGGAACTTCGAGGACTTCATCGCGCAAGACCTGGTGGCCTGGACTGACAAGCACTTCCGCACGATCCCCTCGCGCGACGCGCGCGGCCTTTCCGGTCATTCGATGGGCGGTTACGGCACGCTCAAGCTTGGCATGAAGCGCGCGGACGTGTTCGGCGCGCTCTATGCGATGAACCCCTGCTGCCAGATCCCGCGCCCCGCTTCGTCGGCCGATCCGAAATACGAAGGCTGGTCGGTCGATCAGGCGCTGACCGCGGACTGGATGAGCCGCGGCAACTTCGCGGTCGCCACGGCATGGTCTCCCAACCCGGCCAAGCCGCCGTTCTATGCCGATCTTGGCACCAGCGGAGGCAAAGTGAACGATCTGGTCATCGCCAAGTGGGCGGCCAATTCGCCCGTGGCCATGGCCTCGCAGTATCTCCCATCACTGCGCCGCATGAGCGGCATCGCTATCGACACCGGCGATACCGACTTCGTTCGCGCGGACGATGAACTGATCCACGAAACCCTGACCCGGTTCGGCATTGCGCACGACTGGGAAATCTATGTGGGCGACCACGGCAACCGGGTGAAGGAGCGCTTCCGCACGCATGTGCTGCCGTTCTTCACCAAGCACCTGAAAGGCAGCACGCGTTGAGCGCACCGGTCCTCTCGAGCAACATCGACCTGAACTCCGAACAGGCGCAGGCCCGTGCGGCGCACAATCGCGCGCTGGCACGGGAACTGCGCGAGCGCGTTGCCAAGGCTGCGCTCGGCGGTGACGAACGCAGCCGCGAGCGCCATGTCTCGCGCGGCAAGCTGCTCCCGCGCGACCGCGTGGAGCGCCTGCTCGATCCGGGCTCGCCGTTTCTCGAGATCGGCCAGCTGGCTGCGAACGGGATGTACGGCGACGAGGTGCCCGGCGCCGGGATCATTGCCGGGGTTGGACGCATATCCGGCCGCCAGTGCATGGTCTTTGCCAATGACGCCACGGTCAAGGGCGGCACCTATTTCCCGATGACGGTGAAGAAGCACCTGCGCGCGCAGGAGATTGCGCAGGAGAACCGCCTGCCGTGCATCTATCTGGTCGATAGTGGCGGAGCGAACCTGCCCAACCAGGCCGAGGTCTTCCCCGACCGCGACCACTTCGGCCGGTTCTTCTTCAATCAGGCGAACATGAGCGCGCGGGGCATTCCGCAGATCGCCAGCGTCATGGGATCATGCACCGCCGGTGGGGCCTACGTTCCCGCGATGTCGGACGAGACGGTGATCGTGCGCGAACAGGGGACGATCTTCCTTGCCGGGCCGCCGCTGGTCAAGGCCGCGACCGGCGAGGAGATTACCGCCGAGGCCTTGGGCGGCGGCGACCTGCACGCGCGCAAGTCGGGCGTGGTCGATCATCTGGCCGACAATGACGAACACGCGCTGACCATCGTGCGCGATATCGTCTCGCATATTGGCGCCGCAGGAGATGCGGGCGTTGCACGGCGTGAGCCGGTGCCGCCGAAGTACGATCCGGAAGAACTGTACTCGATCATCCCCGACGACGTGCGCGCGCCCTATGACGTGCACGAAGTGATCGCGCGGATCGTCGATGCATCCGAATTTCACGAATTCAAGGCGCTCTACGGCACCACGCTGGTCTGCGGCTTTGCCCATATCCATGGGCTGCCGGTAGCGATCCTTGCGAACAACGGCGTGCTGTTTTCTGAAAGCGCTCAGAAGGGCGCGCACTTCATCGAACTCGCCTGCCAGCGCCGCATTCCGCTGCTGTTCCTGCAGAACATCTCGGGTTTCATGGTCGGCGGCAAATACGAGGCCGAGGGCATCGCCAAACATGGCGCCAAGCTGGTCACCGCCGTGGCAACGGCGCAGGTGCCCAAGATCACCGTGCTGATCGGCGGCAGCTTCGGTGCGGGCAACTATGGCATGTGCGGCCGCGCCTATTCCCCGCGCTTCCTGTTCACCTGGCCCAATGCGCGCATCAGCGTGATGGGCGGCGAGCAGGCCGCATCTGTGCTCGCAACCGTGCACCGCGATGCCGACAAGTGGTCGGCGGATGAAGCCGAAGCTTTCAAGGCACCGATCCGGCAGAAGTATGAAGACGAGGGCAATCCCTACTACGCGACGGCGCGACTGTGGGACGATGGGGTGATCGACCCGGTGCAGACGCGCGATGTGCTGGGATTGGCGCTGGAGGCGTGCCTTGAAGCGCCGATTGCGGAGGCGCCCCGGTTCGGGGTGTTCCGGATGTGATGGGAGAGACAGAAAATCCTCTCCGGAACGGGGAGGTGGCAGCGCGCAGCGCTGACGGAGGGGCCGAATGGTCGCGAGTGCAGCACCGAACTGTCGGAGCATCGGCAGCGCAGACCGAGCGCGCCCGCAAACTTCGCCGCGAAATGACCCTGCCTGAAGTGCCGTTGTGGCGCGAACTGCGCGGCAAGCCAGCAGGACTCAAGTTCCGGCGGCAATTCGCTGTTGCGGGCTATGTGGCCGATTTCGCCTGCCTTGATCGCCGCCTGCTGAACGAGATCGACGGTATCGTCCACAACATGGGTGATCGGCCTGAACGTGATCAAACGCGTGATGCAAACCTGATTGCGCTGGGCTGGAACATTCTACGCATTCCCGCAGCGGATGTGCTCAAGGATGTCGCCGCTGCAGCCGCCCCGATTGTTGGTTATGCCGACAGCTTTCGACCCCTCCGCCCCTGCGGGGCACCTCCCCGTTCCGGGGAGGATTTTTCGGGTGAACAGTCATGATCAAATCCCTCCTCATCGCCAATCGCGGCGAGATTGCCTGCCGTGTCATCCGCACCGCGCGGCGGCTCGGCATTCGCACCGTCGCGGTCTATTCCGATGCTGATGCCAAGGCACTCCATGTGCGCTCTGCGGATGAGGCCGTGCACATCGGACCTTCGCCTGCGCGCGAGAGCTATCTTGTGGGCGAGAAGATCATTGCGGCGGCGCTCGCGACCGGCGCCGAGGCGATCCATCCGGGTTATGGCTTCCTGTCGGAGAACGCCGAGTTCGCGCAGGCGGTGCTGGATGCGGGGCTGGTGTGGGTCGGGCCGAAGCCGGCCTCGATCACCGCGATGGGCCTCAAGGACGCCGCCAAGGCGCGGATGATCGCGGCGGGCGTGCCGGTGACGCCGGGGTATCTCGGCGAGGACCAGAGCGAGGCGCGCCTTCAGGCCGAGGCTGACGCCATCGGCTATCCGGTGCTGATCAAGGCCGTGGCTGGCGGCGGCGGCAAGGGCATGCGGCGTGTGGAGCGCGCCGAGGACTTCGCCGAGGCGCTGGCGTCATGCCGTCGCGAAGCGGCGTCCTCGTTCGGCGATGATCGCGTGCTGATCGAGAAGTACATTCTCTCTCCTCGCCACATCGAAGTACAGGTCTTCGGCGATGCCCACGGCAATGTCGTCCACCTGTTCGAGCGCGACTGTTCGCTGCAGCGGCGGCATCAGAAGGTGATCGAGGAGGCCCCTGCCCCCGGCATGGATGAGGCGACACGCGAAGCAGTCTGCGCCGCTGCCGTCCGCGCGGCCAAGGCCGTGGATTACGAGGGCGCGGGCACGATCGAGTTCATCGCCGATGGCTCGGAAGGCCTGCGCGCCGACCGCATCTGGTTCATGGAAATGAACACCCGCCTGCAGGTCGAGCACCCGGTGACCGAAGAAATCACCGGCGTCGATCTGGTCGAATGGCAGCTGCGCGTTGCCTCGGGCGAACCTTTGCCAAAGCGGCAGGACGAGCTGAGCATCAATGGCTGGGCCATGGAAGCGCGGTTGTATGCCGAGGATGCCTCGAAGGGCTTTCTGCCCAGCATCGGGCGCGTGGACGACTTCCACTTCCCACAGTATCGCGCGCGCATCGATACCGGAGTTGAAGCCGGGGCAGAAATCTCGCCCTTCTACGATCCCATGATCGCAAAGGTGATCGTGCATCGGGAGACGCGGACCGAGGCCATAGCCGGCTTGCGCGAAACGCTGGACGAAGGCGTGGTCGGCCCGCTGATCACCAACAGCGGGTTCCTGTGGCGCCTGCTGGGGCACACCGCTTTTGAAGCCGGGGTAGTCGATACCGGGCTGATCGAGCGCAACCTCGAAAGCCTCACCGCACGCCCGGAACCGACGCCCGAGGCGCTCGGGCTTGCGGCGATGCGGCTGGTCGGCACGCCGGGCGACAACCCTTGGACCAGCCAGTCGGGCTTCCGCATGAACGCCGCCCCAAGGCGCGATGTACACTTGGCAGATCAATTCGGGCGGGCGTTCGTTGTCGAAATGCCGGAGGAGCCAGCGGTCGATTACTGGCCAGGTGAAACAGTCACCAGCATCGACGAAGGTGGCGAACGTTTCCTGGTGCAACTGGCAAGGGCTGAAGGCGGAGCCGGGGGCGGCGCCTCGGATGGTGCGATCATCGCCCCCATGCCGGGCAAGGTCATTTCGGTGGACGTCGCAGCCGGTGAGTCCGTCACCAAGGGACAGAAGCTCATGGTGCTTGAAGCCATGAAGATGGAGCATGCGCTGACTGCGCCGTTCGATGGCGTGGTCGAAGAGCTTAACGCCGTGGCCGGAGCGCAGGTTCAGGTCGAGGCACTGCTGGCGCAGATCAAGAAGGCAGAAGGCTGATGGCGGGCAAATACTTCGACGAATGGCGAATCGGCGACCGAATCGAGCACGAGATTCGCAGGACCGTGACCGAGACCGATAACCTGTTGTTTTCGACCATGACTCACAACCCGCAGCCGCTGCACATCGATGTGGAGGCGGCCAAGGCCAGCGAGTTCGGCCAAATTCTCGTGAACGGTACTTTCACTTTCGCACTAATGGTTGGCCTGTCAGTCGGCGACACTACGCTCGGCACGCTTGTGGCAAATCTGGGGTACGACAAGCTGGTCATGCCGGCCCCGGTATTCATCGGCGATACGATGCGCGCAACCAGTGAAGTAGTTGATTTACGGGAAAGTAGATCGCGGCCGGATGCGGGCATCACCACGTTCAAGCATGAACTTTTGAACCAGCGCGGCGAGGTCGTCTGCCGCTGCCTGCGCTCCGCATTACTCAAGAAACGGCCGTGATCTGCAGACCCATTTCGTCATTTTGGAGCCAATAATCATGGTAAATATCGATTTAATTAAGAACATTTCATTTCGGTAAACCGACTGCCCCAAATCATGAACAAGGGCAGCGTCTTTCGGGACCGATGAAAACTGCCTGGAACAAACTTCGGGGGCATTCAGAAATGTTGGACGTAAAGAAGTGGCTTCTTGCCACGGGGATTGCTGCGGGCTTGATTCTGCCGACTGCAGCCATGGCCGGGACACGCGCCAGCCCGCCAATCGTACCAGTCGCTACACCCGGAAAGGGCAATCCGGAGCCGGGGCCGAAGAACGGCTTTCCGCCCAGCCCAGGCCTCCAGATCGCCAAGATCAAGGCCAATGACAACGCCGCCTTCAAGCGCAAGAGCGGCGGCACCTGAGTTTATTCGTCGCAGCGCCCCGTCAGTTCTGCTGAGGGGGCGTTGTCGCAGTTGGGCGCTGGGCCGGACAGCGCGTAAGCCGCTCGCGCAGAGCGTCCAGCACCCAGGCCCGCGCTGGCCCTATCGGACAATCGCGTCGCCACACCGCGTGAAAGCGGTATGCCATTCCCGGCGCCTCGGGCAAGGCCAGGCGTTTGAGCCGCCCGGTCGCAAGATCCGTCTCGATCAGGTGGCGCGGCATATTGCCCCAGCCGATCCCTTCGCGCAGCAGCGCGTGGCGGGCACCGAGGTCTCCCAGCCGCCATGTGCTGGCCGCGAACACGGAAAAGTCACGCCCCTGCGTCAGTTGCGAGCGATCGGTCAGCACCAGCTGGCGATGCTTGCGCGCCTCACCCGGCGGGATCACATCCAGCCGCGCCAGCGGATGATCGGGCGCGGCGACTGGGATCAGTTCGACCTCGCCAATCGCCTCGCGTTCGAGATCGGGGATTGCCACCAGTTCCGGCCCGGCAATGCCAAGCTCCGCGCGCCCGTCGACCACCATGGCCGCAATGGTCCCCAGTGCTTCGACGTAAAGGCGCAATTGCACCGTGGGGTAGAGCATCTGGAACTGGCGCAGCACTTCGGCAACAAGGTGCGTCGGGAACATCACGTCGATCGCCAGCCCCAGTTCCGCTTCCAGGCCCTGGTTGAAATTGCGGACCCCGGCGATCAGCGCATCGACATCATCGCTTACCGCGCGCGCCTGTGCGAGCATGGCTTTGCCAGCGGGCGTCAGCACCGGCTTCTTGGATCCCTCGCGATCGAACAGCGTCACGCCGAGCTGCGTCTCCAGGGTGACGATACCGTAGCTCACCACCGAGATCGCGCGCCCGAGCTTGCGCGCAGCGCCATTGAAGCTGCCCTCATCGACCACCGCGAGGAACAGGCGGAGCTGGTCGAGGGTTGGCTGGCCGACGTCCAAGAGAAGACCTTTCAAGAAATTCGAACATCCTGATTTAACTTATCGGGATATTCCGAATGACGTGCAAGGCCTATCTCCACCTCAACAGGACGGAACCCAAGCCGCCCGTTTGGAGAAATCGCCATGACCCAGACTACCAACACGACCGCTACGAAGGCTCACATCGAACTGCGCCCCTTCGCCTCGATCGGTGCAGCGAACCACGGCTGGCTCGACGCTCATCATCACTTCTCGTTCGGCGGATACCATGATCCGGCCCGCGTCCACTGGGGTGCGCTGCGCGTATGGAACGACGACCGCATCGCGCCAAAGAGCGGCTTCCCCACCCATCCGCACAGCGACATGGAGATCATCACTTACGTGACCAAGGGCGCGATCACCCATCGTGACAGCCTCGGCAACGAAGGCCGCACCGAAGCGGGCGACGTGCAGGTCATGTCGGCAGGCACGGGCATTGCCCACTCGGAATTCAACCTTGAGGACGAGGAAACCCGCCTGTTCCAGATCTGGATCATCCCGGATCGTCGCGGCCACGCCCCAGCTGGGGTGCGCGCCCCTTCCCCAAGGACAGCCGTGAAGGCAAGTTCGTTCCGCTCGCCTCGGGCATTGCCGGAGACAGCGACGTACTGACGATCAACGCCAACGCCCGCGTCCTTGGCGCGACGGTCAAGGCCGGCGAAACGGTGCGCTACGACCTCACCGAAGATCGTCACGCCTACCTGGTTCCTGCCCGCGGCAAGATCCGCATCGGCGATGTCGAAGCCAATGCCCGCGATGGCGTGGCCATCACCGGCGTGACCGAGATCGTCATCACCGCTCTCGAGGATGCCGAGCTTGTGCTCGTCGACGCGGCCTGACCGTGACCGAACTGTTCCCTCACATTCCCCAATCACGACTGTTGCAAAGGACCGATCCCATGACCGCAATCGCCATCGAGACGCGCCGCGCTCCATCCGCCACTTCGGATCTGCTTGCGGCAGCCGGCCGCGTCCTCCTCGCCGCGATCTTCGTGCTGAGCGGCGTTTCCAAGCTGGCCGACCCGACCGGGACCATCGCCTACATCACCAGCGCTGGCCTGCCCGCCCCGAACCTTGCCTATGGCGTTGCCGTGGCCGTGGAACTGGTCGGCGGCCTGCTGCTGATCGCCGGCATCCGCACCCGTATCGTCGCTTCGGCCATCGCAGTGTTCAGCCTTGCCGCAGCGTTCGGCTTCCACGCCAACCTGGCTGACCAGAACCAGTTCATCCACTTCTTCAAGAACGTGGCGCTGGCCGGTGGTCTGCTTCAGGTGGCCGCATTCGGCTCGGGCCGGTTCGGTTTCGATCGCCGCTGATCCCTACCCCCGCGAGCCGGAGTGCAGTTGCGCTCCGGCTCCACCATCTTATCTTCCGCTGACCTCTCCAAGGAGCATTTCATGACCCGTACCGCTTCCCCCGCGTCCTGCCGATCATCGTCGACCGCTGGAGCCCGCGCGCATTCGATGGCTCGGCCGTGCCGCAGTCTGATCTCGACGTGATCTTCGAAGCCGCAGGTCTTGCCGCCAGCGCCTACAACTACCAGCCGTGGCGCTTTGCCTTTGCCCACAAGGGCGATGCGAACTTCGACACGTTCCTTTCCGCGCTGGTCGAATTCAACCAGAGCTGGGCCAAGGACGCGGGCGTGCTGGTCTATGTCGTCTCCGATGAATTCATGCGCAGCGATCGCGGCGACAACCCGAACCATAGCCACAGCTTCGATGCCGGCGCTGCCTGGGCTAACGCCGCACTTCAGGCGCTCCACCTCGGCTACCATACCCACGGCATGACCGGGGTCGACTTCGCCAAGGCTGCCGAAGTGCTCAACCTGCCCGAAGGCTACCGCGTGGAAATGGCTTTCGTGATCGGCAAGCAGGGCGACAAGTCGCTGTTGCCCGACATGCTGCGCGAGCGCGAAGTGGTCAGCGACCGCAAGCCGGTCAGCGAAATCGCTTTCGCCGGACCGTTCAAGGACTAAGGACGTGTGGCGCCGCCCGGCCAAATTGGCTAGGGCGGCGCCATGCTTCGCATCAATGAACTGAAACTGCCTCTCGACCACGCCGCCGAAGACCTTCCGGCGGCGATTTGCGCGCGCCTGGACATCGCTCCCGCAGACCTCACGCGCTACCAGATCTTCCGCCGCGGCAACGATGCCCGCAAGAAGCACGCGATCCTGCTGACCTACGTGGTCGATTGCATCGTGGCGAACGAGGCCGAAGTGCTGGCCCGCTTTGCCGATGACCAGAACGTCAAGCCCACGCCCGACACCTCCTACAGGTTCCCGGTCATGGCCCCGAGGGCTGGGACGGTGAACGGCCCGTGGTCATCGGCGCAGGGCCTTGCGGGTTGCTGGCTGCACTGATCCTGGCGCAGATGGGATTGAAGCCCATCATCATCGAGCGCGGCAAGGCCGTGCGTGAGCGCACCAAGGACACCTGGGGCCTGTGGCGCCGATCCGTCCTCGAACCGGAATCGAACGTGCAGTTCGGCGAAGGCGGTGCCGGCACGTTTTCTGATGGCAAGCTCTACAGCCGCATCAAGGACCCGCGTCATCTCGGCCGCAAGGTGCTCGTGGAGTTCGTCAAGGCGGGCGCCCCCGACGATATCCTGACCGAAGCCCACCCGCACATCGGCACGTTCCGCCTCGTCACCATGGTGATGTCGATGCGCGAGACGATCGAGAGCCTTGGGGGCGAGTACCGCTTCCAGACGCGCGTCGAGGACTTCGAGATCGAGACCGCCGCCGATGGGACACGTCGGATTGCCGGCCTGCACCTGTCGGACGGCTCGTTCCTGCCCGCGCGCCATGTGATCATGGCAGTCGGCCACTCCGCGCGCGATACTTTCCAAGTGCTGTACGATCGCGGGGTCCACATCGAAGCCAAGCCGTTTGCCATCGGCGTGCGCATCGAACACCCGCAAAGCTGGATCGACACTGCACGCTATGGCCCAGCGCCGGCAACAAGATCCTCGGTCCCGCGGCCTACTCGATCTCGCACAAGTGCAAGAACGGGCGCACGGTCTATTCCTTCTGCATGTGCCCGGGCGGGCGCGTCGTCGCCGCGACCAGCGAGGAAGGCCGCGTCGTCACCAACGGCATGAGCCAGTATTCGCGCGCCGAGTTCAACGCCAACTCGGGCATCGTCGTCGATATCGATCCGAGCAAGGACTACCCCGGCGGACCGATGGCGGGCATGGCCTTCCAGCGCCACTGGGAAAGCCTCGCCTTCGAGGCGGGCGGGCGCAACTACATGGCGCCGGGCCAGAAACTGGGCGATTTTCTGGCAGACCGCCCGTCCACCGAATTCGGCAGCGTGATCCCGAGCTACAAGCCCGGCGTCCACCTCACCGAACTCAAGAAGTGCCTGCCCGACTACGTGATCGAAGCCATCCGCGAAGCCCTGCCCGCCTTCGGTCGCATGGTCCCGGGCTATGACCACCCCGATGTGGTGATGACCGGGGTCGAGACACGCACCTCCTCGCCCGTCCGCATAACGCGCGGCAAGGATTGCCAGAGCCTCAACACACGCGGCCTCTACCCTGCCGGCGAAGGCGCAGGCTATGCCGGCGGCATCCTTTCGGCCGCGGTTGACGGGATCAAGGTGGCCGAGGCCCTCGCCACCGAACTCCTCGCGTGAGCGCCGCCGACTACGACGCGATCATCCTTGGCGCGGGCGCGGCGGGGCTGATGGCTGCGCTGACGGCAGGCCAGCGCGGGCGCCGCGTCCTGCTGGTCGATCACGCCGACGAGCCGGGCAAGAAGATCCTGATCTCGGGCGGCGGACGCTGCAACTTCACCAACATCCACACGGCGGCAGACCGTTACATCTCCGAAAATCCGCACTTCGCGCGCTCCGCCCTTGCGCGCTACACTCCTGCAGACTTCATCGCGCTGGTCCATCGCCACGGCATCGCCTGGCACGAGAAGACGCTTGGCCAATTGTTCTGTGACAGTTCTGCCCGGCAGATCGTGGACATGCTGATGTCCGAATGCCGCGATGGCGGCGTCATCTTCGCCTTCGGCCAGGGCGTGAGTGCGGTGGATCACGCCGACGGTCGTTACCGCGTGACGATCGATGGCCGCGAGTACCGGGCCGCCGCCTTGATCCTTGCAACCGGCGGCCTGTCCATACCCAAGATGGGCGCAACCGGCTTCGCATTCGAAATCGCGCGCAAGTTCGGCCTGCCGGTGGTGCAGACCCGCCCCGCCCTCGTGCCCTTCACCTTGGGTGAAGACGAAGCGCTGTTCCGCTCGCTCTCGGGCGTTTCGACCGATGTCGTCACGCACTGGGGCAAGACATCCTTCCGCGAGGCCGCGTTGTTCACGCACAAGGGCCTGTCGGGACCGGCCATGCTGCAGATTTCCTCGTACTGGCAGCACCGCACGCCGATCGCCGTCAACTTCCTGCCCGAAGAAGGCGCCGACTGGCTGATCGAGGAAAAGCGCCAGCGTCCCCGCGCGGCCTTCCGCTCCGCGCTCGCACGCCGGCTGCCGGAACGGCTTGCAGAAGCGCTTGGCAGTCGGCTCGGCCTGGAGGGCGAACTTTCCGCCATGCGCGACGCTGACTTGCGCAAGGCGCAGCAGCAACTTGCACGCTGGCCGTTCAATCCCAACGGCACCGAAGGCTATGCCAAGGCAGAAGTCACCGCCGGCGGCATTTCCACCCGCGCGCTGAACCAGAGAACCATGGCTGCAGTAAAAGCGCCTGGCCTTCACGCCATTGGCGAGGCCGTGGATGTGACCGGGTGGCTGGGGGATACAATTTCCAGTGGGCCTGGGCCAGCGGCCGTGCGGCAGGCGAAGCCGTTTGAACGCCAGGCTTAACTCTCGATCAGGTCCAGATAAGCCACCACATCATTGTCGGTTGCGATGAACAGCCCTTCCTGAACTTCAACCGGCTGCTCGGCCGCGATGCGCAGCGCCTCGCTCAACGGCCCATAGAACAGCGTATCGGCCGAACCGCCCTCGGGCCCGTCTCCTAGATGGTAAAGGCGAACGCTTGCTTCATCGTGAGTGGTGCGCATGCAACTGCGATGCCATGGACTCGGTGTATTGTCATCCATCGGCTTGCTGAACCGGACGTACGGCCTGTCGCATTCATGGAAATTTAATCGGCCAATTCGTTGATCGGAAAGCGTTGTCAGGACAATGTGAGCGCGAGGTCAGGGCGTGTGCCGGTGCTTGAGCTCGAAGCAGCGGCACATGCAGGGGAATACCATTTTTATGTTACAATCGAAGCGAGGCGTTTCATCGCCCGACGCCAGGCATAGTGCCCGCAATCGCTTCGCCATGCTGCGGGCGATTTGCACATGAACGCGCTGCGCCTGAAGCTGTGGGTGTCGTTGGTGTTCGTGCTGTTCATCGTCGCGGTGCCCGGTGTGATTGCCAACCATGCGGTGAAAGTCATCCGTGCGCAGCAGGCCAGGTCGGAAGCCTCGTCGCAATCGCTCAGCGCGTTCCAGCGGCTTGCCGTTCTGGGATACACCCTCCAGCAAGAGCGCTACACCGATCCGGCCGCTTTCGTACAGGACCGCGAACTCTACATCGATGGCGTCCGCTCCCACGTCACCAATGCGGAGCGTTACATCAACGCCGAGATCAAGATGATCAGCGAGACGCCGCTCAAGCGCAAGCAGCGCGCCTCGGAGATAGAAGAAGAAGTCCAGCAGCGGGAAACCCTGAAGAAGATCGGCGCCAGCCTCGAGCGTTCGCTGAGGGGCGATAAACCGGATACGGTCTGGGAAGACCTCGTCTTCGAAGCGATCAAGATCGAGGAGCGCGAGGCCAAGGAGTATCACCGCAGCTCGATCGAGACGTTCCAGGGCGTAATCGATACCCTGACGCTGACGGTAACGGTTGTGACCGTTTGCGGCCTGCTCGCCGTGTTCTGGGGGCAGCGCCAGCTGATCCGCCCGCTCGGAAACCTCCTGCAAGGCACGCGCGCCATGGCCGAAGGCGATTACAACCCGCGCGTGCCCATCGTCGGCACAACCGAATTCCGCGCAATCGCCGAGAGCTTCAACATCATGGCATCTCGTGTCGGTGAAAGCGCTGATACGCTTCGCAGGTCCAACGAGGAGCTTGAGCGGGCCGTTGCCCGGCGCACCAGCGAACTTGCCGCAACCAACCGTTCGCTTGAGCGCTCGAACCGACTGCGTCAGCAGTTTCTGGCCGATGCCAGCCATGAACTGCGCACCCCCCTTTCCATCATGCGCAGCGAAGCCGAAATCACGCTGCGCAATACCTCGGCTCAATCGGTTGACCTGCGCAGCGCGCTGGATCGGGTGGTCCGCTTGTCAGAGCTCATGGCCGAAATGATCGAGGACATGCTGAACCTGGCGCGTGCAGAAGAGCCGATGCTGCATACCACCATCGAACCGGTCGACGCGGTTGCGGCAGTGACCGACAGCATCGCCGATTTCCACCGCGTCATCGAAGCAGACGGCGGGCAGATCGTGCTTCACGAGGGGCCCTCCAGCGTCATCGTCGAAGGCGACGAAGCCCGCCTCAAGCAGGTGATCCGCATCGTCGTCGACAACGCGGTGTGCTATTCCACTCACGCCCCCAATGTCGAAGCATCGGTCGGCGTGGAAGAGGATCAGGCCATCATAACCATCACCGACCATGGCGATGGCATTCCCGCCGAAGATCTGCCCTACCTGTTCCAGCGGTTCCGCAGGGGCAGCAGACGTAGCGGCAGCGGGCAGGGTCTTGGCCTGTCGATCGCCCGCTCGATCACCGAAGCCATGGGCGGAACAATCAGCCTGACCAGCCGGGTCAACGTCGGCACGGTCGTCACCATACGCCTCCCTCTAATGTCGTCCGATGTGCCGACAGATGGTGCAAGCTCATGAAACTGCTTCTCATTGAAGACGAGGTCGAACTCGCCGCAACGCTGCACCGCGGCCTTGCCCAGGAGGGCCACAAGGTAACGCTGGCAACCGACGGCGCCACCGGTCTGGAATTGGCGACGAACCTTGCGTTCGACTTCATTCTTCTGGACGTGAACCTGCCGGATATGAGTGGCTTCGATCTGTGCTCGGCCCTGCGCGAAGCTGCCGTGGCAACACCCATCATCATGGTAACCGCCCGCGACGACGTGGCGGACCGCATCCGCGGTCTCAAGGGTGGGGCGGATGACTACTTGCCCAAGCCCTTCGCATTCGAGGAATTGCTGGCCCGGATGGATGCGGTCAAGCGCCGGATGGAGCGACACCATTTCAGTCCAATCCAGCCCGATGGCAGTCTTACCGTGGGCGATCTGCACTTTGACCCCCGGACAATGACCCTCACCCGCGCCGGGTCGCCGGTGCAGTTGACGGTCAAGGAGATGGGCGTTCTGCGGCTGCTGATGGAATCCCCCGGCACCGTCATTTCGCGAACCGAGATCCTGCGTGCGGTGTGGGGCATCGAGGACGATCCGCTGACGAATATCGTCGAAGTCTACCTCAGCCGCCTGCGCCGCAAGCTTCACGCGCTGGGCCCGCCCATCGTCGAAAACGTCCGCGGATTCGGCTACCGCCTCACGGCCTGAAGGCTGCACCGCTCGAAGTGACGGCTACTGGAGTTTCGCGTCACAGCGCGACACGGCAAGACATCGCGTGCTTGGAGTCAATGCCAGGCCAGCCGCACGATCAAACCCAACTTGCCAAGGCGCGCACGGTCTCGTGCGGCGCCAGAAGTGCAGGCCACCGTCACTCATACCGGCAGGTTCCGAAACGCCTGTTCGGAGGACTGCCTCGCCTCTGGCAAGAGCCGCGACTATATATCTGATCTTGCGGGAAATGCCTGGTAGCGGAGGAGGGACTCGAACCCCCGACACGCGGATTATGATTCCGCTGCTCTAACCTGCTGAGCTACTCCGCCCCGTTGCGCGGAACCGAAGTCCGCTGGGCAGGTCGGGCCTCTAGCTGTGGCTGCCTGTCCGGTCAACCGGGTAAGCAGGATTTTTTACAGCTCCTGCGGCAGCCCTCGCCAGACCGGCGCAAACGTCGTTACGCCACTCCATTGCTGCCCGCCTGCGCACCAGCGCGCCGTGCCTGCCACGCCTTGACCAGCGGCACGAAGGGGAAAACCCACTGCTCGCGGATAGACAGCCGCCTGCGATCATCCTGCCCGACGATACTGGCCTCACCTTCCTTGTAGGTTCCGAAGATGCGATCGCACAGGATCAGCGAATTGCCATAGTTGCAGCGCGTATCCTCGTAAGGGACCGAGTGGTGCAGGCTGTGGTGGCGGATCGTGGTGAAGAACCAGGAATAGAACTTCGGCGGGTCCGATCGCACATTGGCGTGCGCAAAGGTCGAGATCACCCCCGTTGCGCCGAATGCGCCCAGCACCGCTGCCTGCGACACGTCGAACAGCACGACGATGCTCAGGCTGATCAGCACCAGCTCGATCGGGTTGCCCACCGCGCCCTTCATCGCGTTCAGTTGCGTGATGTGGTGGTGCGGCGCATGGGTCAGCCAGAACGGCGTCCAATTGTGCATCAGGCGATGCATCCAGTACTGGCCGAACTCATAGACGAACAGCACCAGCGCCACTTGCGCCAGGAACGGCATCTCCGCCGCCCAAGGCGTGGCGATCCCCGCTGCCTTCTTGAAGGCCATCAACGGCGCTTCGCCAACAAGCTGCGAAACCTTCGAAATCAGCGTCGCGTTCAGCACCATGTAGAACAGGTCGGTGAAGAACTCCTGGCGGTTCATCCGCCACCCGGCATGACGCTCTAGCACCAGTTCGAGTCCCAGCACCCACGTTGTCACGAGCGCGGTCATGATGATGGCGGTCCAGGTGTTTTCCACCCAGGCTTTCGGAGCAAGTCCCCAGAACGAAACGACAATCGCCAGCGTCACCGGCGGCAGCATATCGACTGCAAATTTCCTGATGTTCATGTTGCTTGCCCGCAAACCCCTGAACTGAACCCGTATACCAGACTTAGGCCCAACCCGCCAAACCGGGCGCTACGTCAATCGACGTATCCGCACTTTCGGCCGGGCAGGTATTACCAAAGCGGCTGATCGTAATACCAAGGACTCTCCGGTCCGGGGCAGCGATCAAGCTCACTCCACGAAGGGAATGGCTGGTGCTACAGGCTTTTGCGACGCAGATCGGTGCCAATCTTGGAAAGGTCGGCAAGACCGCGCTGATCGCAGCGACCTTGGCGCTGGCCTCCTGCTCCGGCGGTGAAAAGGTCGCTGAAAAGCGCACCGAATTCAGCATCGGCTGGTCGATCTACGCCGGCTGGATGCCCTGGCCCTATGCCCAGCAGGCCGGCATCGTGAAGAAGTGGGCCGACAAGTATCACATCAAGATCAATGTGGTGCAGGTGAACGACTACGTCGAATCGGTAAACCAGTACACCGCCGGCAAGTTCGATGGCGTGACCGTCGCCAACATGGACGCCCTCACCATTCCCGCTGCCGGCGGCAAGGACACCAGCGCGATCATCGTCGGCGATTACTCCAACGGCAACGATGGTATCCTGCTCAAGGGCGCAAACTCGCTGGCCGCGATCAAGGGCCGCCAGGTCTACCTCGCCGAGCTCTCGGTCTCGCACTACCTGCTCGCCCGCGCGCTCGGCAACAACGGCATGGCGCTGACCGACGTCAAGACGATCAACACTTCCGACGCCGATATCGTCGCCGCCTTCGCCTCGCCCGATGCCACTGCGGCGGTCGCATGGAACCCGCAACTCTCGGTCATGGCCGCACAACCCGGCGTGTCGAAGGTCTTCACCTCGGCCGATATCCCCGGCGAAATCCTCGATCTCCTCGTCGTCGATACTGCCACGCTCAAGGCCAACCCCGATCTCGGCAAGGCCCTCGCCGGCATCTGGTACGATACGATGAAGATGATGACCGCGCAGAACGAGCAGGGCAAGCAGGCCCGCGCCGCAATGGCCAAGCTCGCCGGGACCACGCCCGAAGTCTTCGAAGCCCAGCTCAAGACCACGTTCCTCTACGCTCAGGCCAAGGACGCGGTCGCCGCCACGCAGGACGCAAAGCTCATCGAGACCATGACCCGCGTGCGCGATTTCAGCTTTTCCAAGGGCCTGTTCCCCGGAGCCTCCTCGGCCGATGCGGTCGGCATGGCCTTCCCCGGCGGCAAGACGCTCGGCGATCCCGCCCGCGTCACCCTGCGCTTCGACGACAGCTTCATGAAGCTCGCCGCCGACGGAAAGCTCTGATCTCCTCGATACTTCGGGACACTTCCTCATGCGCTGGGTAAACCGCGAACCGGACCGCAAACAGCGCCTCGCGCTCGGTGCCGTGCCGATCCTGCTGCTGGTCATCGTCTACCTGTTCGCCGCCTATTCGCGCCACGCGGTGAACCCGGCAGACAAGATCCTGCCCCTGCCCTCCGGCATGGCGACGGCGCTCTGGGCGCAGATGACCAAGGCAGACGTGCTTTCCGGAACAGTGGTGTTCTGGGCCGACACCCTCGCCAGCCTCCAGCGCCTCGGCCTTGGCCTTGCCATCGCCACGCTGATGGCGCTGCTGGTCGGCCTCGTCCTCGGTGCCCTGCCCCCGGTCCGCGCCACTTTCGGTCCTCTCGTCACCGGCATCGCCGTCATCCCGCCCATCGCTCTCCTGCCGATCCTGTTCGTTGCGCTCGGCCTGGGTGAGACCGCCAAGGTCGCCCTGATCGTCATCGGCATCGCGCCCGTGATGATCCGTGACGTTGCCGGCCATGTCGGCACCCTGCCCCGCGAAATGCTGGCCAAGGCACAGACACTTGGCGCAGGCTCCTGGCAGATCCTCATCCGCGTCGCCCTGCCCCAGGCGATGCCGCGCCTGATCCTCGCGCTGCGCCTCGCGCTTGGCCCGGCATGGGTGTTCCTGATCTCGGCAGAGGCCATCGCGTCCGATGTCGGCCTCGGCTACCGCATCTTCCTCGTCCGCCGCTATCTCGCGATGGACGTGATCATCCCCTACGTCGCGTGGATAGCCCTCCTCGCCATCGCCATGGACTGGGGCCTCAGGACCTTGAGCCAGAAGGCGTTCCCCTGGGCTCACGGAGCAAGCCATTGAGCGCGCTCCTCTCTCTCCGCAACGTCTGGGTCGAATACGGCGACCGCGTCGTCCTCGAGAAGGTCGATCTCGATGTCGACGAAGGCTCGTTCGTCTCGGTCGTCGGCCCCTCGGGCGCGGGCAAGAGCACCTTCCTGCGCGTCGTCCTCGGCCAGGAAGTGCCGACCTCGGGCACGATCACCCTCGACGGAAAACCCTTGGCGCGCGAATGCGGCCCCGATCGCGGCGTGGTGTTTCAGCGTTACTCGGTCTTCCCGCACCTCACCGTGCTACAGAACGTGATGTTCGGCCTCGAATGCACCAAGGCCCCGCTGCTCGCGCGTCTCTTCGGCGAGGCAAAGAAGCGCGCCGCCGAAGAAGCAACCGCCATGCTCCAGGCAGTGGGCCTTGGGGACAGCCTGAACCTCTACCCCAGCCAGATGTCGGGCGGCATGCAGCAACGCTTGGCAATCGCGCAGGCCCTGATAATGCGCCCGCGCATCCTTCTGCTTGACGAGCCGTTCGGCGCGCTCGATCCGGGCATCCGGGCCGACATGCACGTGCTGATCCGCCAGCTCTGGCAGGACTTCGGCCTGACCATCATCATGGTCACGCACGACATCAAGGAAGCCTTCTCGCTCGGCACCCGCGTCCTCGCCCTCGACAAGCGCCGCCACGATCCCCACGCCCCCCACCGCTTCGGCGCGACGGCGGTCTACGATCTCACCCTGCGCAAGGACGCACCAGCGCTTGAGCCGGAACCGGAAGCGGCGTGATGTCCAGCGAACCCGCCAGCCTCGCCCGCCTCAGCATGAGCCTGCCTGCGGACCTGTTCCGCAAGCTCGACATGATGGTCGAGGAACGCCAGCTCCCCTCGCGCTCTCAGCTGATCGCCGAACTGATCCGCCACGCCCTCGCCGCGCACGAGGCACTGACCCGCCCCGACGAGATTCTCGCGGGCACGATCACCCTTGTCTATCGCGGTGACCGGGGCCGGGTGCGCCAGCAGCTCGCGGGCACGCAGGCCGATTTCCAGACCGAAGTGATCTCCACCCAGCACGTCTTCCTCAAGGACGACCAGTCGCTGGAAGTGCTGCTGGTGCAAGGCCCCGCCGCCCGGCTCAAGGGTTTGGCGGATGCCCTGCGCCGCGTGCGCGGGGTCCAGCAGCTCCAGCTCGTCACCACCACCGCCCTGCTGCCGCCTCTGTCCGAGGCTGGCCCCGGATCGAAGAAAGGAGCCGCCGCATGACCGCCGCGCCCACCTCAACGCTCGCGAATCCCAACGCCGCCCGCGACCATGCCCGCTCCATGGCGGGAACGGTCGTCGAAGCCATGCCAATTCTCCCGCCTGTCGCCAGCGACCTGCCGGCAGGGATCAGCGCCGATGACCTGCTCTGGGAAGAAACCGTCGCCCCGGCGGCTACGCCACCCGCCGCCTTGCCCGTGGCACTCGGTTGCGGCTGATCGACGTGAAGGGCGATGCCTGCGCCTCGTTGAACCTGTTCAACGCCGAAATGCCGACCGAGCGCCTGAACTTCGCCGATACGGTCAAGGTGCAGTGGAACGCCTACCTCGGCACCGGCAAGCTCCTGCTGTCCGACATGGGCCGCGTGCTGATGAGCATAGAGGCCGATGACGCAGGCACGCACGATTGCTTCTCAGGCACCTCGAACGCCGCCACGAACCTCGCCAAGTACGGCGAAGGCCGCAACAGCGGCGCCTATCCCAACGGACGCGACCGCTTCCTTCTGGGCGCGGCCAAGCACGGCCTCGGTCGCCGCGATGTCCACCCCTGCGTCACCCTGTTCAAGGGCACCCGCATCGAGGACGACGGCACGATCACCCCGCTCGTCGGACCCTATGCGCCGGGCCGCAGCGTGGTCCTGCGCGCCGAGATGGACGTGATCGTGGTTGTCACCAACGTCCCCCATGTCCTTGATTCAAGGCCGGAATACTCGGTTACCCCGCTGCGCCTCACCGCCTGGCGCGGGTCAGTCACCGCCGAGGCTGACCCCATTCGCAACGCGACGCCGGAGGGCCAGCGCGCCTTCCTCAACGTCGAAGACTATTACCGCCGCTGAAAAGGACAGGCCTGATGACCGATCCCCATATCTCCGGCCTTTCCGGCACGATCGTCCACGACGAGATCGTCCCCGCCCGCGCGCCCTGGGCGCACCACGTCAAGCAGGGCGAGACGCTGCGCATCGTCGATCTCGAAGGCAACCAAGCGGTCGACTTCCTGATCTACAGCGCCGCCGACGATTCCGAACGCTACAGCGCGCAGGATACCGTCGCCGCACAGGGCAACCTGTTCCTGCGCGAAGGCACAGTGCTGCTTTCCAACGAAGGCCGACCGCTGATGACCATCACCGGCAGCGCGGTCGAATACCACGACACGATCGGTGGCGCATGTTCTTGTGAATCCAACACCTTGCGCTACGGACATCACACCAAGTCGCAACATGCCTGCGTCGAAAACTTCCTTGAGGCCAACCTCTGGGAAGGCCGCGGCAAGCGCGACATCGTCTCTAACATCAACTTCTTCATGAACGTGCCGGTCGAGGCTGACGGGGCACTCGGCATCGTCGATGGCATCTCCGCCCCCGGTCTGACGGTCGACCTGCGCGCAGAGATGGATGTGATTGTCGTCGTCTCCAACTGCCCGCAGATCAACAACCCCTGCAACGCCTTCAATCCCACCCCCGTCCGCATGATCGTCGCCGCATGACCGCCCCCATTGCCTTTGACACGGTCCTTATCGCCAATCGCGGCGCCATCGCCACGCGCATCATCCGCACCTTGCGCAAGATGAGCCTGCGCTCGGTGGCGGTCTATTCCGAGGCGGACGAAGCCTCCCTCCACGTCGCGCAGGCTGACGAAGCCGTGTGCATCGGCGGCGCGCGCCCGTCCGAGAGCTATCTCAACATCGCCGCGATCATCGATGCGGCCAAACGCACCGGCGCAGGCGCGATCCATCCGGGCTACGGCTTCCTTTCCGAAAACACCGAATTCGCCGCCGCCTGCGCCGAAGCGGGCATCGTCTTCATCGGCCCCACGCCCGACAACATCCGCACCTTCGGCCTCAAGCACAGCGCGCGCGAACTCGCCGCCGCCCATGGCGTGCCGCTTGCGCCGGGCAGCGACCTGCTGACGAGCGAGGACGAAGCCCTCGCCGCCGCCGAGGCCATCGGCTTGCCCGTAATGCTCAAGGCCACCGCAGGCGGCGGCGGCATAGGCATGCGCGTGTGCGAGACCGCTGACGACATCCGCGAAGGCTTCGCCGCCGTCGCCCGCTTGGGCCAGAGCAACTTCGGCGATGCCGGAGTCTTCCTCGAACGCTTCGTCCGCCGCGCCCGCCACGTCGAAGTGCAGATCTTCGGCGACGGCGAAGGCCGCGTCGTCGCCTTGGGCGAGCGCGACTGCTCGTTGCAGCGCCGCAACCAGAAGGTGGTCGAGGAAGCCCCCGCCCCGATCCTCCCCGAACCTGTCCGCCAGGCGCTCTACGCCGCAGCCATCCGCCTCGGCGAAGCCGCGCGCTATCGCTCTGCCGGAACCGTAGAATTTCTCTACGATTCCGAGCGCAAGGAATTCTTTTTCCTGGAAATGAACACCCGACTGCAGGTCGAACACGGCGTGACCGAGATGGTCATGGGCGTCGATCTGGTGGAATGGATGATCCGGGGCGCCGCCGGTGATTACAGCTTCCTCGACACTGCGCCGACCACCCCAACGGCCATTCGGTGCAGATCCGCCTCTACGCCGAAGACCCGGCACTCGATTACCGCCCCACCTCGGGCACGCTGACCTGCGTCGAATTTCCCGCCGACATCCGCGCCGAAACCTGGGTCATGGCCGGCAGCGAAGTCAGCGCCTGGTACGATCCCATGCTCGCCAAACTGATCGTCCACGCGCCCACCCGCGCCGAGGCCGTCACCGCCATGCAGGAGGCGCTGGCGAAGTCGCGCGTCGATGGCATCGAGACCAACCTGCGCTGGCTGCGCAGCGTCGTCGCCGCGCCTGCCTTCACTTCAGGTGAAGTCTCAACTCGTGCGCTCGAAGATGTTGTTTTCAAAACCCAATCCATCCGCGTCCTGAGCGGTGGCACCGCCACCACCGTGCAGGACTGGCCGGGCCGCCAGCACCTCTGGGCGGTCGGCGTGCCGCCATCCGGCCCGATGGACGACCAGTCCTTCCGCCTCGGCAACCGCCTGCTCGGCAATCCCGAAGGCACGGCGGGTCTGGAAATGACCGTTACCGGCCCCACCCTCCAGTTCGCCGCCGATGCCACCCTGTGCCTTACCGGCGCGGACTTCGGCGCAACTCTCGAAGGCAAACCGGTAACTCGAGGGCAACTCTTCGAGGCAAAGGCAGGGCAGACGCTGGTCATCGGCAGAGCAAAGGGCGGCGGCATGCGCGGCTACCTGCTCGTCGCAGGTGGCTTCGACATCGCCCCCTACCTCGGCAGCCGCAGCACCTTCGAACTGGGCCAGTTCGGCGGCCACGCCGCACGCCGTCTCGTCGCGGGTGACGTCCTCCACCTCGCCCATGAACCCGTCGGCGAACCGCTAGCCCCGCCGCCCCTGCCCACGCTCCCGAGCGACTGGTGCGTGCGCGTGCTCTATGGCCCACACGGCGCGCCGGACTTCTTCACCGAGGCCGACATCGACATGGTGGTCACCGCTGAATGGCAGGTACACTACAACTCCAACCGCACCGGCGTGCGCCTTGTCGGCCCCAAGCCCGAATGGGCGCGGCGAGATGGCGGCGAGGCGGGCCTGCACCCCTCCAACATCCACGACAACGCCTATGCCATTGGCGCGGTGGACTTTACCGGCGACATGCCGATCATCCTCGGCCCCGATGGCCCCTCGCTGGGCGGCTTCGTCTGCCCGTTCGTGGTGATCGCGGCGGATCGCTGGAAGATCGGCCAGCTCGTTCCGGGTGACCGCGTGCGCTTCGTCCCCGTCACCATGGACGAAGCTACCGCCGCCGACCGTGCCCAGCAGGAATACCTCGCAACTGGCGCTAAGCCCGCCTCCAGCCGTCCCTGCGATGCCGCCACCCAGACGCCGATCCTCGGGGCAATCGAGGCCGCGCCCGGACGTCCCCGCGTCGTCTATCGCCAGCAAGGCGATCGCAACATCCTCGTCGAATACGGGCCGCTCGTCCTCGATCTGGAACTGCGCATCCGCGTCCATGCGCTGATGACGGAGCTGGAGCGCATGGCCCTGCCCGGCGTGATCGACGTCGTCCCCGGCATCCGCTCGCTCCAGCTGCATTTCGACGGTCACAACCTGACGCAATCCGCCGCGCTTGCCGCGCTCATGGCAGCAGAGCAGCGCCTCGGCGATCTCGAGGACTTTGCCATCCCATCGCGCATCGTGCACCTGCCGCTGAGCTGGCGCGACCCCGCCACCATCGAGACCATCGAGAAGTACATGAGCGCGGTGCGCGACGATGCGCCATGGTGCCCGGACAACATCGAATTCATCCGCCGCATCAATGGCTTGCCAGACGTTTCTGCGGTGGAGAATCTGATCTTCGAGGCGAGTTACCTCGTCATGGGTCTGGGCGATGTCTACCTCGGCGCGCCGGTTGCCACGCCGGTCGATCCGCGCCACCGCCTTGTCACCACCAAGTACAACCCCGCCCGCACCTGGACGCCGCCCAACGTCGTCGGCATCGGCGGGGCCTATATGTGCATCTACGGCATGGAAGGCCCCGGTGGCTACCAGCTGTTCGGCCGCACCGTGCAGGTCTGGAACACGCATCGTCAGACGGCAGACTTCATCGAGGGCAAGCCCTGGCTCCTGCGCTTCTTCGACCAGATCCGCTTCTACCCGGTCAGCGCCGAAGAGCTGGCCGAGTGGCGCCGCGATTTCCCCAGCGGCAAGCGCGCGCTGAGGATCGAACCGTCCGAATTCCGCCTGTCCGACTACCGCAAGTTCCTGGCCGACAACGCCGAGGACATCGCCGCCTTCGAAGCCCGCCGCCAGTCCGCATTCGATGCCGAACGCGCCGAATGGCAACGCCGCGGCGAATTCGACCGCGTCAGTGCCCTTACGGAAAGCGAAGCCCCCGCCGAAAACGCGGTGGACGTCCCCGAAGGCGCAGACCTGATCGAAGCCCCGTTCGGCGGCAGCGTGTGGAAGCTGCTGGTCCAACCCGGCGACACCGTGGCGGCGGGCGAGACGATCGCCGTGATCGAGGCGATGAAGATGGAGTGCCCGGTCGAAAGCCCCGGCGCAGGCACAATCGCCGCGCTCTACATCAAGGAGCGCCAGCCGCTACAGCCCGGCACGCCGATGCTGGCCCTGCGGAGGAGCGCATGACCGTGCTCGACCGTCGCAGCGCCGCCGCCATCGCTGCCCGGGTCAATGCCGGCACGACGCCCGCCGTCGCCGTCATGGAAGAAACCCTCGCCCGCATCGCCGCCTACGACGCGATCCAGCCGCAAGTCTGGATCAGCCGCGCCACGGCGGAGGACCTGCTTGCTCAGGCCCGCGCCATCGATGCCCGCGTGGCCGCAGGCGAAGTCCTGCCGCTGGCCGGCGTGCCCTATGCCGCGAAGGACAATATCGACGTCACGGGCCTCCAGACCACCGCCGCCTGCCCGGCATTTGCCTATGTGCCAGCCGAAGACGCCACCGTCATCGTCCGGCTCAAGGCCGCAGGCGCGATCTGCATCGGCAAGACCAACCTCGATCAGTTCGCCACCGGCCTCGTCGGCACGCGCAGCCCCTATGGCATTCCGCGCAATGCCTATAACCGCGATTACGTCAGCGGCGGTTCCAGTTCCGGTTCGGCCATCGCGGTTGCCACAGGGCTCGTGCCCATCGCGCTCGGCACCGATACCGCAGGTTCCGGCCGCGTGCCCGCCGCGTTCAACCACCTGATCGGATTCAAGCCGACCAAGGGCCGCTGGAGCACCAAGGGACTCGTCCCCGCCTGTCGTTCGATAGATTGCATCACCGTTTTCGCTTCCGACACCATCGACGCTCGCCTGGTCGACCACACGCTGGCCGGATTCGACGCGGGCGATCCATGGTCGCGCCAACTTCCCGAAACTGCGCTCAACCCCAAGCGCATCGGCGTCCCCCGCCGCGATCAGCGCGCGTTCTTTGGCGACGGTGAGTCCGAATTCTTCTACGATCAGGCCCTCGCCACCCTCGCGCAGAGCGCCGAAGTGGTCGAGATCGACATCGCCCCGCTGCTCGAAGCCGCGCATCTGCTCTATGGTGGACCATGGGTGGCCGAACGCACCGCCGCCATTGCCACATTGCTTCGTGACATCCCCGAGGCCGTCGACCCCACCGTGCGCACCGTCGTCGAAGCCGGGTGGGACAAGACCGCCGTGGAACTTTGGAACGGCGTGTACCGCATGGCCGAACTGAAGCGCCATGCTGACCAGTTGTGGGAAAGCGTCGACATGCTCGCCTTCCCCACCACCGGCACCACCTATCGCGTCGCCGAGCTGGCGGTTGCGCCGGTCGCGCTCAACAGCAACCTCGGCTTCTACACCAATTTCGTGAACCTGCTCGACATGGCCGCCGTGGCGGTACCCGCAGGCACCCGCCACAATGGCACTGGCTTCGGTATCACGCTGATCGGCCCTGCCGCCACTGACCGCGCCCTGCTCGATGCTGCCGACCAGTGGCTCGAAGCCGCGAACCTCACTCCCCCACCCCCGCTCGACCTGGAGGGCAAGATGCAGACCGTGAAACTGGCCGTCGTTGGCGCACACCTCGAAGGCATGCCGCTGCACTGGCAGCTGACTTCGCGCGATGCGAAGTTCGTCGGCGCCTTCGAAACCGCGCCCACCTACAAGCTCTACGCCATCGCCAACAGCACGCCGCCCAAGCCCGCGCTGGTCTTCGATGAAGGCGGCGCGTCGATAAAGGTCGAAGTCTACGAACTCGGCCTCGCCGAATTCGGCAGCTTCACCGTCGAAGTCCCGCCGCCGCTCGCCATCGGCACGGTCACGCTGGCCGACGGCAGCAGCGTCAAGGGCTTCGTCGCGGAACCGCGCGCGCTGGCCGGAGCCGAGGACATTACGCACCTTGGCGGATGGCGCGCTTACATCGCCTCGCGTAGCTGACAGGCAGGAAGGACACCCATGCTCCGCAAACTACTTCTCGCCGCCGCCGCTCTCGCCCCGACTATCGCCCACGCCCAGGTCGAACAGGCCCAGACCGTCCCCGGTTTCGCCGATTTCCTCGCTGTCGATGGCGACGCGGTCTGGGCAACCAATCGCGGCAAGGTGGAAAAGTGGTCGCGCACCGGGAAACTTGCGGAAGTGGCGATCGCCCGCCCCTGCGGCGCGATGACCGTGGCCTTCGGCTCGCTGTGGGTGGCCAATTGCGCCGATGGCTCGCTGGTGCGTATTGATCTCGAAACGGCGAAGATCACCGCCACGATCCCCACCGGCATTGCCAACCAGAAGCAGGGCGAACTGATCGTCGCCAATGGCGCAGGCGCGATTTGGCTGGCAAGCAAGCCCGAAGGCGCCGTTGCCCGCGTCGATCCAAAGACCAACACTGTCGTGGCCTCCATCCCGGTGGACGCCGACACCTGGTACGTCACTTACGGCTATGACGCCGTCTGGGCAGTGAGCGCCACCAGACAGACGCTGCAGAAGATCGATCCCGCCTCCAACACCGTCGTCGCCCGCGCCGCGCTCGGCACGATGCCGGGCTTCCTTGCCGCTGGCGAAGGTGGCGTATGGGTGCAGGAACAGGGCGACGGCACGCTTGTCCGCGCCGATCCGGCCACGGGACAAGTCGTCGGGCGGGTCAAGGTCGGCGCGAACCTCAAGTGGGGCGACATCGACACCGGCGGCGGCATGGTCTGGCTGCGCACCACTGACGATCAGGTCTGGGCGGCGATCGACCCGGTGACCATGACCGTCGCGCAGCGTGGCGGCAAGCCTGCCGGAAGCGGCGCGCTGCGTTACACGCCCAAGGGCATATGGACCTCGGCGCACGATGTGCACACGCTGTCATGGTGGCCTGCAAACGGATTGGCGGCAGCGCCCACCCCCTGATCTGTCGCCCCTGCCCCCAAGTTCACTAACCTATCTTGTGACATCTCGGCCAGCAGCGTCCTACTTCGCCATAACTGCCGCTTTTTCAATGGCTCAGCATTGTGCAGGGATTGCCACGAGGGCAAACTCGGGCAAGATGGATGCGCGCAGCCATCCTGCTGCGCCTGCACATGCCGAAAGGGCAATGGGGGATGCATCCGGGTCGCCAGAAGGGCGAAGCGCACCTGTTTGGCCGGTGGCCGTTCTCGCTCTGCCACGTCTTCATGGGCCAGCCGGTCCATGGCGTGCTGTCGGCGTTCGGCCTGATTGCGCTTGCTCTTGTGGTTCGCATCGCCATGGGCACGCCGCCGCCTGCGCCGCTCCTGCCTTTCTATCCATCCATTGTCATCGCGACGTTTCTTGGCGGCCGCCTGCCGGGGTACACGGCGGCATTCCTCGCGTGGTTGTGTGCCGGTTACCTATTCCTCGATCCCGGCGCTGGTCTCGAAATGCAGCCGGGCGCGCCGCTCGCCATGCTGGTTTACATCCCCAGCACCATAATCGTCCTCGAAGTCGTGCACTCGCTCTGCACCGGCGCGATGAACCTCATCGCGGCCAAAGCGGCGCTTGAACGCGAAGGTCGCGATCAGGCGGAACAGAAGGCCCATCTGCTGGGCGTGATCGACGAGTTGCAGGCGATCTATGACGAGGCCCCTGTCGGCGTGGGCCTGCTTGATGGGGATCTCAAGTTCGCGCGCATCAACACGGCGCTGGCCGAGATGAACGGCTTTTCGACAGAGGAGCATCTCGGAAAGAGCGTCTGGGACCTTCTCCCCGACCTGCGCTCCTCGGCCGAACCGCTGCTGCGCAAGGTCCTGGAAAGCGGCGAAGTGCTGCGCGGGGTCGAGATCACCGGCGAAACCCCGGCGCAGCCTGGCGAGAAGCGCACCTGGTCGGAGGTGTTCTACCCCGTCCACGGCGCGGACGGTTTCCGCCGCGGCGTCGGTATCTTCTGCGTCGAGATCACCGATCTGAAGCAGGCGCGCGAACGGGAAGACCTGCTCACACGCGAAGTCGATCACCGCGCGAAGAATCTGCTCGCGGTGGTCCAGTCGATCGTCCAGATGATGAAGGCGCAGGGCACTGTCAGCGATTTCAAGGAAGCCCTGATGGGGCGCATCGCCGCCATCAGCCGCGCCCACAGCCACCTTTCGGAGAACCGCTGGAACGGCGTGAGGTTGCAGGCCCTGATCGAAGACGAACTGACCCCTTACGGGATCGACTTCGCGCTCGGGGACGAAACCTCTAACCTCATTCTCACGTCGGCCACCGCCCAGGCGCTCGGCATGGTTCTGCACGAGCTGGCAACCAATTCGGCAAAGTACGGCGCGCTTTCAACGCATGGCAGCGTTGAGGTTACCTGCACCAGCACGTCCAGAGATGACGCGGCTCTGGTGCTGAGGTGGGCCGAAACGGGTGGTCCACCCGTCTCGGAACCGTCCGTACGCGGTTTCGGAACGCGCCTGATAGAGCGGTCCGTCACCCACGGTATCGGAGGGGAACTGGATTACCAGTTCCGCCCCGAAGGCGTATTCTGCGCCATCAGCATTCCGCGCACGGTACTGCGATAGGGTCAGATCATGAGCGGCGTGGTCGCGTTGTGGCCACCATTGCGTTGCAGCACTTCGGAAACCTGACGGCTGTCGGCAAAGTCGTCCTGCACCGTCACCACCACGGCGCCGTCCTTCATGCGGTCATTGTAGTAGGTCGCGTCATCGTCGCTGATGCCGTGCTTGGTCAGCACTTCGTTGAGCGAGCCGCCGATGGCACCCAGCGCCGCACCGATGCCGATTGCTTCAGGCACGGCCGAGGCGGCAATCGCACCTGCCGCAGCCAGCGGGCCGACGCCGGGGATAGCCAGTGCCGCCACGCCCAGCCCGGCGCCCAGCGCGCCTCCGCCAAGAATGCCGCGCAGCACGTTGCGGTGATGCTCGTCGGTCACTTCGCCATCGCCAGAGCGGGTCATGGTCGTGCCACCGTGGTGGGCGATCACGGACATCTGCGTGTCACGTACTCCAAGCCCGCGCAGATCGCTGACGGCGCGTTCGGCTTCGGCATGGGTGTCGAAAATGGCGGATGCCGGCATATCAATCTCTCCTGAGGCGTTGAGCGGAGAGAAGCCCTGTGCCCGGCCGCTGTTCCGCCCGAAGGACGAACCGACCGGCCCATGCGACGGCAGAGCCCGCTGGCCGGGCTCTGCCAACATGGATCAATGGTTGGAGATATGCGTGCCGAGATGCTTGCCGGCGAGATAACCGAAGGTCAGCCCCGGTCCGAGCGTACCGCCCGCGCCGCCATAGACCTCGCCGAGCACCGCCGCCATGGCATTGCCAGCGGCATAAAGCCCCGGGATCGGGTTGCCGCTCCAGTCCACCACCTGCGCGTCGGCATTGGTCTTCGGGCCACCGGCCGTGCCCAGAGCGCCCGCTTCCATCTTCACCGCATAGTACGGTGCCTGATCGATCATGCCCAGCGTGCGGTACGGCGGGTCGAACGCCATGTCGCCCCACATGTAGAAGTTGTCGTAAGTGGTGTCGCCGCGGTTGAAGTCATCGTCATGGCCGTTGCGGACCATCTGGTTGAAGCGGGCAACTTCCGCTTCAAGACCAGCCGGATCGATGCCGGCCTTTTCCGCCAGTTCCGCCAGCGTCGCTGCCTCGATGGCATAACCCGGCGTCGGTGAGCCCGGCAGCGAGTTGAACAGCGGGTACTTGTCGCGATAGCGCTGGTCGATGATCAGCCAGTACGGCAGGTTCGCGTATTCGTGGGTGCCGCCTTCGAAGGCATGGAGCGACTTGCCCAGCGCGTTGTAGTTCGCCGCCTCGTTGACGAAGCGCTTGCCCTTGCGATTGACGAGGATCGCGCCGGGACGCGCGCGCTCGTCCGAACCCAGCATGTAGTTGGGCTTGGCATTGCGGTGCTGCGGCTTGAACTCCAGTGCGCTCTGCATCCAGAAGGCATTCTGCATGTTGCCAAGCTGCGCGCCAGCCTCGATCGCCATGAGCAGGCCGTCGCCTTCGTTCTCGGGCACGCTCACCGGGCCGGTCAGTGGTCCGCGGATGAAGGCCTTGACCAGGGTCTCGTTCCACTCGAACCCGCCCGTGGCGATGACCACGCCGCGCCGCGCCCGCACGCGGAAGTCCTTGCCATTCGCGTCCTCGGCCACCACGCCGATCACCCGCGCACCGTCCTTGACCAGCTTGCGCGCACGCTTCTCGAACTCGACCGGGATGTTGCGCTCGATCACGCCGAGGAACAGCGAGCCGACCAGCGCCTGCCCCAGCCCGCGATAGTCACCAGCCTCGCGCTCAGCCATCGTGGCTTCGTCGAGCGTGCCGCGCGTCGCCTCGATCAGGCTGCCGCGCAAGGGATAAGCCATCTTGCTCGGATTGACGCGCGCCGCCCACTTGCCCAGCCGGGCAAAGCTGAACGCCTCGTTGTCGAGCGAGCGACCGCCATCGGGCTTGGCCCCGGGCGAATAGGGCTGATAGTCCGGAAAGTCGGAGAACGAGGCCATGCGCACCGGCGTATTGTCTTCAAGGAAGCGCAGCATTTCCGGCCCGCCCTGCATAAACGCCCACAGCGTTTCAGGATCGAGCGCGCCCGGCGCCAGGCTGTCGAGATAGGCGACGACGTCCTCGTCGGACTCCTCGATCCCCGCCGCCAGCTGATGATGGTTGCCCGGAATCCACAGCATCCCGCCGGACATTGCGGTGGTGCCACCGACCATGCCAGAACGTTCGAGGATCACCACTTCCTTCGCGCCGTGATCATGGGCTGCGATGGCGGCCGTCAACGCCGCACCGCCTGATCCCAGTACGACCACATCCGCCTCGAGATCCCACGTCATCTCACCGCCGCTCATCTGATTTCTCTCCGGAAAAATTCTTCTGGTGTTGAGTGCAACTTCAGCGGCCCTGCCGCCCCTCGATCCAGTCATTCAGCACTTCATGGAAGAACCGGATGCGCGTTTCCTGATCCGAGAGGTAGGCGTCGGTGTACCCGCGCGAGTGCATCCCCGCCTGCATCGCCTCGGCCAGTTCCATGTCCTGATAGACGATTTGCCCGGCCAGTTCCGGCACCCCTCGCCCGCCGTCGAACACGCGGTGTTCGCATTCGGCCACTTCGCGCAAGGGCTTCATCCCCGCCATGATCGACTGGACCTCGGTCTGACCTTCCACCGGGAAGGCCATGCACCACAGGTCGAAGTAGCACTTCTCCGGATCGGTCGCGTGCGGTTCGCTGCGGAACAGGATCAGGTTGTCGGGCAGGAAGCTGATCGTCACGTTGGGGAACATCACCGTGTGCGGGCTGTCGGTGATTTCCTCGTCGTCCATGTGCTCGTAGTGGAGATAGCCCTTCTCGCGCCACAGCTTCTGCTTGGCCGCCTTGAGATCAAGCCAGCCCTGCATCGCGAAGTCCTCATAGGTCGCGTAAGACGCGGGATCGATGTCCCACTTGGCCAGCTCGGCCTCGAACATCGCGTTGCCGCCGCCCTCGGGTCGGTCCGACAGCGAGGGCCGCATCGGTTGCACCGTCCGGCCATGGCCCTTGGGCCACATTTCGTGCCTTGCAGAGTCCACGTCCTGATCGATCCACGGCGGCACTTGCGGGTGCGCGGTGCGGGTGTGGTAGCTTTCCGAGAAGTTGTCGGTGACGAACTTCCAGTTGGCGTTGATCTCGATCCGGTACCACGCCACCCGCACGGCCTTGTCCATCGGGTAGTTCTTGTACAGCTCTGGCATCGGCTCGAGGAAGTCCATCAACGAAGGACTGTCGTCCGACATCGAATACCACACGAACCCGCCCCAGCTGTCGCAGCGCAGCTCCTTCAGCTTCAGCTTGCCGCAGGGGTTGCCCGCCTTGAAATCGACATCGGCGTCCTGGGCATGTTCCAGCACCCCGTCGATGCCCCACTTCCAGCCGTGGTAAGGGCAATGGAACGCCTCGACCGAGCTGGAATCGTGGACCATGCGCATGCCGCGATGGCCGCAGGAATTGTAGAACGCGCGGACCGAGCCATCCTCCTGGCGGACCGCGATCACCGATTCCTTCATGAAGTTGTGGACGAGGAAATCGCCCGCTTCGGGAATTTCGGCCGTGCGCCCGGCAATGTGCCAGATGCGCGTCCACATGTGGTCCCATTCCTTCTTCGCGAACTCGGCGGAGAAGTACCGGTCACCGGTGATCGGATCGCCGCGCAGGTGCGAAGGATCGCGCCCGTCCATCGGCAGGGGAACATGTCCGCGAATGCTCATCATGCGTCCTTCCTCAACCCGCCCAGTGGGCATAGACCGGGTCCTGCCGACCGAAGCAGCCCCGGTTGGTCAGCGCCTCGTAGAAGCCGTCGCGCTGCATCGTGGACTCGTGCGAATGGCTCCAGTCGGCCACGAAGGTGCGGCTCTGGATCAGCCAGCGACCGTCGCGGCGCACATAGCGGTCGATATAGCGCCCGCCGGTCAGCACCTCGGTCCCGGCCTGCACCGATTGCGCGATCACGTAATGCTCGCCCACCGCTTCATCGCCGCGCACCTCGACCCATTCGTTGGCCACCGAATGGAAGCACATCTCCAGATTGCCGGAAACGAACGCGGTGATCTCGCGGGCAAAGTCCTTGCCCGATCCGTTGACCACGCCCGAAATCACCGTGGAATCCTCGGTGAAGATCGAGGCGAGCAATTCGGCATCGGCCCGGTCCACCCCGCGCGCATAGGCCATGCACAGATCGTGGATCTCGGCGCGGGCGAGCGCCGCATCCAGCGCGGCTTCCTTGTTCGGTGACGTGGTCATCGTTGTATTCCTTGCACTTGCGGCGTGGAAGGCGAGCAGCCCCCGGCCCGGATCGGCGGCGCCTTTGCCGCCTGCGGGGACGAAATGTTCAAAGCCTGTCGGCGGATCGGCGCGCACGGCGCTGTTCGGGCGGTTCACATTGCCGTCGAGCACATAGGTCCGATGGCACAGCCGCCATTCCCCATCGCGACACTCAAGCCGGTCAAGATAGCGCCCCAGCACGAACCGCTGCAGCTCCGCTTCCTCGACATAGGCGATCACATAGGACTCCGAAGTCGCCCGCTCGCCCTCGACCCTGATCCAGCAGTTGGACGTGCGATGCAGCGTCGGCAGGGAGCCCTTCTGCGCGCCCGCCAGAATCTCCACCAGCGTCGCGGCAGGCCCGGCATAGAACCCGTAATCCACCGTCGCATCGGCATGATAGGCCGAACCCAGCAGGTTCGCATCCGCCCGATCCACGCCCCGGCTGTGATTGGCCAGCGCATTGAGAATGCCATGGCGCGCGATCAGATCATCGGCAGTCAACACCGTCCCGGCACTCCACTCTCCCAGCCCTTTGAAATCAGGACCTTGCTTTAAGCCGCCAGAAAATCAGGCAGCCTTGCCGGTTTCATCGCAGAGGGGAACGGGCCATGCCTACTGGCGCTTTTGGCAGGATGGGGCGAACCGAAACCGAGCCTCCCTATTCTTCCAAAGGACAAATGCGGAGGTGGCAGTCGCAAAGCGACTGAAGGAGGGGCAACTATCCACCCCCTACACCCTCGCCTACGGCGGCGCCCCCCCCCTTTGCACCTGCGGTGAAAACAGGGAGGATCAACGGCAGCTATCGGGCAATCTTGTCCAAAAGCCAACTTTAGGTCACGACGCATATTCCGTCGTTCCCTTTAAACGCTGCTTGTAATACAAGGACCGAGCTAAATAGGGGGAATTCGTGGCACTTTTTCAAGCATTAAGCAACTGGCTGGACAGACGCGGTGATCTGTCGAAATTCAGTTCGCGTATTTTTCAGCTAGGACCTTTAATTTTTACCGCGACCGTGCTGACATTCGTATGGAACGAAGTAACCAATGGTGTCATTTTTTGGGTTTTGGCTGCGGCAAGTGTTTGCCTGTGCCTTTTCTATTACACCGCATTTATTGTTGCGTTTGTGCGGCAACGAGAGCGGTTTTATCAACGAGAAAGTCGTCCACACCTGAACCGAGAATATCAAGACAAATAGGATTTTGAGCTTCGACTTGGTCTACTATCTGCCCTTTAGGTAATTTCGCTACCCATACCACCCCCCCTACAATCCAACACCCGTCGTCCCGGACTTGATCCGGGACCCCGCCTTTCTTGCACTCGAAAGAGAAAGCGGGATTTCGGATCGAGCCCGGACAACAACGGTGCGCAGCGCCCCCTCACCCGATCATCATCAAGCTCGCATTCCCCCCCGCCGCGGTCGTGTTGATCGAGGTCGAGACCTCCTCCAGCAACCAGTCGCAATTCCACGCCAGCGGCGCGCCCGGATCGGCCGCGTGGACGGTGACGATCGGTCCGTCCAGCGCCGCCACCTCGGCCAGCACCGCCCGCACCCGCTCCGTCCCGCCTTCGACCAGCGCGACCGAATAACCCTCGCCCCCGGCAGCAAAACGCCGCGCCACGCTCTCCGGCAACCCATCCGGCAGGGCCATCCCCTGCACCATGCCGCGATTGCCGGTGGCGAGCACCGCCGCCATCTGCTCGATCAGCCCGCCGCGCGTCTCCGGCACCAGCAGCACACTCCCGCGTGGATGCAGCGCATAGAGATTGCGCTCGCCCACTGGCCCCGCCAGCTCCAGCTCTGCCCCAGCGCGGAGGCATCGGCATAGCGCCGCGCCTTGCGCGCAAGCTCAGCCTCGCCCTGCGCGTCGAGCCAGTCGGCAAGGTCCTGCGCTGCGCCCGGCACGCGCCCCCCGCGCCCGGCAAACACCGGCGCGCGACTGACCAGCCGCCCGAGATAGAGCGGCCCACCCGCCTTCGGTCCCGTCCCCGATAGCCCGCGCCCGCCGAACGGCTGCACGCCGACAATCGCGCCGATCACGTTGCGGTTGATGTAGATGTTACCGACACGGATGCGCGCGGTGACGTTCGCCACCGTCTCGTCCAGACGCGTGTGCAACCCGAAAGTCAGGCCGTAGCCACTGGCGTTGATCTCGTCGATCAGCCGGTTGAGCCCCTCGCGCCGGAAGCGCAGCACGTGCAGCACCGGCCCGAACACCTCGCGCCCAAGGTCCGCCATGGAGCCGATCTCGATCACCGTCGGCGCCACGAACGTCCCATGCGCGCAATCCTCCGGCAGCGCCACCTGGCTCACCTTGTGCCCCCGCGCCCGCATCGCCGCCACATGCCGCTCGATATTGGCCTGCGCCTCCGCCGTTATCACCGGCCCGACATCGACGTTCAGCGCGTCGGTCCGCCCGATCCGCAACTCCTGCAGCGCGCCCTTCAACATCGCCAGCGTCCGGTCGGCCACTTCCTCCTGCAGGCACAGCACCCGCAGCGCCGAACAGCGCTGCCCCGCACTGTCGAAGGCCGAGGCGATCACATCGGCCAACACCTGCTCGGCCAGCGCCGAACTGTCGACCACCATCGCGTTCTGCCCGCCGGTCTCGGCGATCAGCGGGATCGGCTTGCCCTCGGCCGACAAGCGCCCTGCCAGCTGCCGCTGGATCAGCCGCGCCACCTCGGTCGATCCGGTGAACATCACGCCCGCCGTCTGTTCCGCACCCACCAGCGCCGCGCCGATCGCGCCATCGCCGCAGACCAGTTGCAGCGCATCCTCCGGCACCCCCGCCTCGTGCAGCAGGCGCACCGCCTCGGCGGCGATCAGCGGCGTCTCCTCGGCAGGCTTGGCCAGCACCGCGTTACCCGCCACCAGCGCCGCCGCGACTTGTCCGGTGAAGATCGCCAGCGGGAAGTTCCACGGACTGATGCACACCACCGGCCCGAGCGGCACTTGCGCCGCCCCGAACGTCGCCCTTGCCTGCGCCGCATAATAGCGCAGGAAATCAATCGCCTCGCGCACTTCGGCAATGGCATTGGGCAGGGACTTGCCCGCCTCGCGCATGATCAGGCCAAGCAGCACCGGCATCCGCGCCTGCATCGCGTTCGCCGCCCGCTCCAGCCTTGCCGCCCGGCTTGCCACCGGCTCATCCGCCCATCGCGAAGCCGCCGCCCGCGCCACGGCGGCCACCGCCTGGTCAGCCGAAGCCTCGGCCACATGCCCCACCACGTCGCGGTGATCCGCCGGGTTGAGCACCACCCGCCCCTCGCCCACACCCGCACGCCAATCCACCGCAGCACTGGCCTGCAACTGAACCGTCAGCCCTTCCAGCACCGCCTCAGACGCCAGATCCAGCCCCGCCGAATTGCGTCGGTCGGCATAGAGATCGCACGGCAGCGCAATCCCGTCATGCCGCGCCCCCGGCTGCGGCATCGCCCGCACCACCTCCACCGGATCGGCCACCAGATCCGCCACCGGCACCGCCGGATCGCCAATCCGGTTCACGAAACTGCTGTTCGCCCCGTTCTCCAGCAATCGTCGCACAAGGTAGGCCAGCAGCGTCTCATGCGTCCCCACCGGTGCATAGATGCGGCACGGCCGGTCGAGCTTGTCAGCGCCAACCACCTGCCGGTAAAGCGGCTCGCCCATGCCGTGCAGGCACTGGAACTCGTAGTCCTCAGGCCGATAATCCGGCCCGGCAAGGTGGTAGATCGTCGCCAGCGTCTGCGCATTATGCGTGGCAAACTGCGGGAACACCGCATCGGGCGCCGCCAGCAGCTTGCGCGCGCAGGCTATATAGGCAACGTCGGTATGGACCTTGCGGGTATAGACCGGAAAGTCTTGCAGCCCCTCCACTTGCGCGCGCTTTATCTCGGCGTCCCAGTACGCGCCCTTGACCAGCCGCACCATCATTCGCCGCGCAGATCGCCGCGCGAGGTCGATGATCCAGTCGATCACCATCGGGCAACGCTTGCCATAGGCCTGGATCACGAAGCCCAGCCCCTGCCAGCCCGCCAGCTCGGGATCGGTCGCGAGGCTCTCCAGCAGGTCGAGCGAAAGCTCCAGCCGGTCGGCCTCCTCGGCATCGATGTTCAGCCCGATGTCATAACCCATGCACAGCTTGGCCAGCGCCTTCACCCGCGGCAGCAGCTCGTCCATCACGCGGCTCGCCTGCGCCCGCGAATAGCGCGGATGCAGCGCCGAAAGCTTGATCGAGATCCCCGGACCTTCCACGATCCCGCGCCCTGCCGAAGCCGCGCCGATCACATGGATCGCCTTCTCGTAATCGGCATAATAGCGCGCCGCGTCCGCCGCCGTCGTCGCCGCCTCGCCCAGCATGTCGTAGCTGTAGCGGAAGCCCTTGGCCTCCAGTTCGCGCGCACGGCCAACCGCCTGCTCGATGGTCTCGCCAGTCACGAACTGCTCGCCCATCATGCGCATGGCAAGGTCCACGCCGCGCCGGATCACCGGCTCCCCGGCCCGCGCTACCAGCCGCGTCAGCGCCGCGCCAAGGCCCCGATCGTCTACGCTGCTGACCAGCTTGCCGGTCACCGCAAGCCCCCACGATGCCGCGTTGACGAACAGCGAGCGCCCTCCGCCGAGATGCGCGCTCCAGTCGCCATCGGCAATCTTGTCACGGATCAACGCATCGCGTGTCGCCGTATCGGGAATGCGCAGCAGCGCCTCAGCGAGGCACATCAGCGCCACGCCCTCCTCGCTGGAGAGCGAATATTCCTGCACCAGCCCTTCCACGCCCGTCCCGCGATGCTCGCTGCGCAAAGCCGTCACCAGCTCGCTCGCCGTCGCGCGAATGTCCGCGCGCATGTCGCCGGGCAGCGTCGCCGCGCGCAGCAAGGGCGCCAGCGCCTCGGCCTCGTCGATCCGCGCGGCAGCGGTGATCGCGCGGCGCAGCGGCGTGACAGGACGGACAGGCGGGGCGAACGAGGCGAATGGCGTGATCATGCGCATTGACATACCACGAGCCTTGGCGGCAATCTGACCGAACAAGGTTCATATCCGAGCCTGATTACCTTTTATTCTGGTCAATCGAGAACGAAAATGCACAAACCCGGCCTTACTTCGGTCGATCTGGACGATTACGATCGCAAGATCCTCAAGGTCCTGCAGGCCGACGGCCGCATTCCCGTCACCGCGCTTGCCGAAAAGGTCGGCCTGTCCAAGACCCCCTGCCAGGTCCGCCTCAAGCGGCTGGTCGAAGGCGGCGTAATCCGCGGCTTTGCCGCCCAGGTCGATTACGCGCGCCTCGGCATGGACCACATCGCATTCGCCGAAGTGAAACTGTCCGACACCCGCGACAAGGCCCTCGCCGAATTCAACGCCGGCGTCCTGCGCATCCCCGAGATCGAGGAATGCCACATGATCGCCAGCAGCTTCGACTACCTCCTGAAAGTCCGCACCCCCGACATCCGCCGCTATCGCACGGTGCTGGGTGAAAAGATCTCCAGCCTGCCCCACGTGGCAAGCACATCGACCTTCGTGGCGATGGAGACGGTGAAGGAGTAAAGTGGGAGTGGAACCGATATCCTGTTAATTTAGAACCGAATTGCGGCGGCACTTTACTTGGTGCCCAAACCCTTTCGTCGCCCCGGGCTTGACCCGGGGGCCCGCTTTTCTTCTTGCGCTCCCTCGTAACCAAGAAGCGGGATCCCGGGCCAAGCCCACGATGACGGTGAAGGGTGGCGTTGAAGGACCTTGACAAAACAAACCATATAGGTTATACGCCCCGCCCACAGGTCAGGAGAGAGCACGAGGCCAACCCGCTCCTCTCCCTTCGGACGCCGATGCTGTGGCAAAGGCTTCCGGCGCGATCGGTGCGGCAGGTGCGCGCGGGTTCAACGAGGGGCGTAAAGCCCAAGACCCACCGGGCAATCCTTCGTCGTTACCCAAGGACAGACAGGACACCCCAGGGCTGATAGCACGGCGCCGAACCCTGAGCGACGCTGCGGATCCGGAACCCGCCATGATTGTGCGACTGTGTCGGCGCAAACGACGGGTTCTTTTCACGCAGCCGCTTGCCAGAAGCCAAGGCAGTACGCGAGCCGCTGCTGACGCTTCGTCCCGTCAAACATGTCCGCCCTCAGGCTGAGCCGACAAGGGGTTCGGAACCGCCCCCCGGCCACTCGCAACCGGTCCCGCGCCCTCCCCGCTGCGTGCCGCAACGGCACCGCACCGGTCGCGCGATCTGTGCTTCCCCCCGGCGTTACCGTCCGCATTCGCCAGCGGATGATCGGCCATATCGCAAATCCCCGCTCATCCTGAGCCTGTCACCCCCTTGCCAAGACCCCACCCTGCCGCCAATCAGCGCCGATGCGCATCGCCTTGTTCGAACCCGAAATCGCCGGAAACGTCGGCGCCGTCATGCGGACCGGCGCCTGTCTTGGCGCCGAAATTCACCTGATCGAGCCGCTCGGCTTCCAATGGGACGACAAGCGCGTGCGCCGCGCCGCGATGGACTACATCGATCACGTGCGCGTCGTCCGCCACCCCGGCTTCACCGCCTTCCGCGAGGCGACCGGCCCCGGCCGCCTCGTCCTCTTCACCACCAAGAGCAGCGCCTCGATCTACGACTTCACTTTCGCGCCCAGCGACATCCTGCTGTTCGGCAAGGAAAGCGCCGGCGTGCCCGCTGAAATCTCCGACATTGCCGATGCCCGCGTGCGCATCCCGATGCGGCCAGAGGTCCGCTCGATGAACCTCGCCACCTCCGCCTCGATCGCGCTCGCTGAGGCCCTGCGCCAGACCGGGGGCCTTCCTTAAAAGCTCAGTGAAAGCGCGAAAGGCTCGCCCTCGGCCAGCCCCTCCGCCTTGCGCACCGCCGCCTTGATCGGCACCATCCACCCTTGCGCCTTCGAAGGGAACGCCGAAGTCCGCCACTCGGTCTCGCCGACCCGCGCCACGACCTTGACCGAACCCCAGCCCGAACGCCGTCCGCTCTCCAGCCGCTGCATAAGCGCGGTCGCCGAAAGCGCCTCGCCCACTGCACCATCGATACTGGCAAAGAACCAGTCGCCGCCATTGGCACCCCCTGCCCAGCGCCACAGGGTGACAGTCAGAGCATGCTCTTCACCGGTCATTTGCGACGCCGCACCGGCACCTTGAGATTGCAGATGTCCACCCCGCCAGCCGGCTGGACATAGAACGCCTCGCGATGGTTGGCGCTCGCCTCGGCATAACTGCGGAATGAATTGCTTTCGGTTGAAAGGAACTCGTAAACCGGCATATCCACCACCTCGCTCGCCGGATGGACCGACAGGATCGGCGTCCGCTCGGCCGGATCGGCATAGACGCCCATCGGCGCAGGGCCGCGCGGCAGCGAGGACAGGAACTGCATCCCCTCGATCACCCGCCCGACCACGGCAAGGTTGCGATCGAGCTGGCGCGGCGCATGACCGATCACGGCGTAAAGCTCGGCCCCGGTGCCGGTGTCGGGCGGCATGTCGCGCGCCACGCCGATGCTGCCATAGCAGTGCACCGGCCACGCACTCGGCCCCGCCTGCGATGCCGCCACCGGCCAGCCGCGATAGAAAAAGGTCTCGTCGGCGTAAGGATCGGAATCCTTCACCTTCGCCCCCTTGCGCGCCAGCGCATGCCACGCCGCATGCGTGCCTTCGATTGTCGCCAGCCAGCTATCGAGCTCTTCATGAGTCGTGCTGCGCTCAGGCCCTTCGGGCCTCACGACATAGCGCTCCTGCGGCACCTGCTCGATGTCCGCAGGCAGCGGCTTGGCCTTCGCCTTGTCCTCCCCATCGGCATCACCCCACTGCGACACCCAGTTGTCCTGCACGCGATAGACCGTCAGCCCATCCCACCAATGCGCTGCTGCGAGCATACGGACATTGCCCACCCAGCCTTGCGAGAACGGCTCGGGCATCAGCTGGATCACCACGCGCCGGGGCTTGCCCTTGGCATCGGGTGCAAGGTCCATCACCAGCAGGTCATCGGGCGAAATCGCCTGCCAATCCGCCGCCGGGGAAGCCGCCACGACCTCCCCCGGAGACAGCGCGACGGCAGGCTTGGGAGCGGCGGGCGAAGCCGCAGCGGCGGCCAGTGCAAGAAGAAGCGACATAACTTCATCATTGCAGGAAGCCACGCCTTGCGAAAGCGATCTTGTGCGGCTAGGGGGCGCCTTCCAGAGCAAGATGCGGAGCGGTGGCCGAGTGGTCGAAGGCGCTCGCCTGGAAAGTGAGTATACGTCAAAAGCGTATCGAGGGTTCGAATCCCTCCCGCTCCGCCACTTCACCTTGCCAAGACGTGCCATCCCATGCCAAAAACCCCAATGAAACCGGGCGTTCTGTCTCATTGAGACGTGCGAGGTGTGCCACCGCGTGCCACCATTGCACCGCCCATTTGGAGGTAAGTGTGGGGGTAGCGGGTCCAGCCGGCCTTCTCGTCGATCATGAACGAGCGCTCGAAGCTGGCGGGAATCGAAGGCGACTGGCAGGTTATCGACCTCATGCTGGCCCACGCTCCCGAGAACAAGGTCGAGAGCGCCTGCAACCGGGCCGAGTTCCTGCCGCGCAGGCGAGAGCTTGCACGCGAATGGACTGACTTGTTGCTTGAAGGCATGATGCCTGCCCGGACCCTTGCGTCTGCTCTGTACGGAAAAGCGGCGGGAAGCGACCAGATGTCGTCGTTGAAGTTGGGGCAGATGAACGTCAGGTCTAGGCGGAAGCGGTCAAGTGTTTGCGTGATGCGGGGCAGCAGTGAGGGCTGCCACCCCGCTGCCACCCCTCAGGCTGGCTGGTACTCGGTGGCTTTCTCCTTGCGCACGGTGCGGCTGTTACGGCCGTCGATGCCGACCGGCACTTCACCAGCTATGGTCGCGCGGCGCAGGGTGCGGCGCTGCAGGCCGAAGTCTGCGACGGCGCGGTGCTGGGTCGACTGGTTGTCCCAGAAGGCCACGTCGCCCGGCTGCCAGCGCCAGCGAACGACATTTTCCGGGCGCGTGATGTGATCCTGCAGGATCTGGAACAGGCGCTGTGAATCGGCCTGGTTCAAACCGACGAACTGCTTGACGAAATGGCCCAGCAGCAGGCTGCGCTGGCCTGACACGGGGTGGACGCGAACCACCGGGTGCTCGGTTTCATAGACGGTCGAGGCAAACACCTTGCGGTTGAAAGCCGAGCGGGCAGCCTCTGCCTCGTCATTCTTCGGCGCGTTCGAGAGCACCGCCGCGTAGTCATATAGGTTGGTGTGAACGGCCCACAGGTTGTTCACCAGTTGGCGCAGCGCTTCCGGCAGGCTTTCATAGGCCGTTTCGCCATTGGCCCAGACGGTATCGCCGCCCGCTTCCGGGATGGTGATCGCGCGCAGGATCGAGCCCTTGGGATAGGCATCGACGAAGGTCACGTCGGTGTGCCAGCTTGAGGCGGCATAGCCTTCCTTGCTGTCGAGTTCGAGCAGGTAGCGCGAACCTTCGGCAACGGGCACGGTTGGGTGTGCGACCGGATCTCCGAACAGCGAGGCGAAGCCTTCGTGGCGCGCGTCATCCAGTTCCTTCTGGCCGCGGAAGAACACGACCTTGTGGCGCACAACTGCATCCTTGATCGCCTGCACGGTCGAGGCATCAAGATCGCCCGAGAGCGTCACGCCCCGGATTTCCGCCCCGATCGTCCCGGTGATCGGCACGATCTCGAGCGGGGAGTTCGGGTCCTTGGCGTCGGCATAAGTGGTGATGGCATTCATGTCGGTTACTCCTGCGTGAGGTTGGGCTTGGGGGTGTTATTCGGCCGGCTGGAGCGCGGGGTCGGCTGCGGTGTCCAGGCGATGGCGAATGGCGTTGTGCTGTTCGGCATCGAGCGCGAAGCCCGAGATGACGGCAGCGGAAACGGCGTGGGCGAGCGCGGGGCCAATCGAGAAGACGAGCAGCAGTCCGTTGAGTGCCTGAGGGGCGTTGGTGACGGCCTTCGGGTCGAAGCCGAACCAGGCGATCAGCGGCAGGGCGATCCCAGCGGCGAGCGCTCCGCCTATCTTGTCGGCGAGGGCAAACACCGAGTAGTAAAGCCCTGCGCGTTCCTCACCGGTTTCGGCCCGCTGCTTGTCGGCTACGTCGGCGACCATCGAACGTAGCATGATGTTGCCCGATCCCTGCGTCAGTCCCTGGGCAAAGGCGAGCGCGAGGACCAGCCAGAACCGATCAGGCGTGGTCAGCACCAAAGCGAGATTGATCAGCGCCTGCAGCACCTCGGCGAGGATGGCGGCCCGGCGCTTGCCCAAGGCCACACCGATGCGTTGCCAGATCGGCGCGGCGAGCATCCCGAAGGCGTATTGGAACAGGAACAGCCCCGCACCCCATTCAGGCCTGCCAAGGTAGAATGTCACATAGAACAGCAGCAGCGTCGTCCGGATGCCTTGCCCTGCGCGCACGGCGGCGTCTGAGGCGAGGACGCGCAGCAGCAGCGGGTTGCCGAACACCGCGCGCGCTGCGGAAAGTGGTGACAGGGGCGCTGCCAGCACCGGCGGCGCACTGTCATCGCGGTTCGAGAGCGTCAGCCACAGCGCGGGGATGGCCGCAGCCAGCACGAGCGAGCCGAACAGCGTCAGTTGCAACTGACCATCACCGGGCCGCAGATGCTGCGCCAGTGCGGCCAATGCCAGCGCGCCTACCAGCGCGATCGACTGCCACAGCGTGAAGGTCGAGGCCGCGCGGGTCCGGTCGTTATAGCCCGTGGCAATCTCCCCGCTCCACGCCAGCAGCGGCGTCGAGAGGAACGCAAGGCCGATGTAGTAGGCGGCCAGGGCAGCAACCAACCAACCGAGACCGAGATTGGCTGGCGGAAAGAACAGCATCGCGCTGCCGACGACGAACAACGATCCCCCGCCCGCTACCCATGGTCGCCGCCTGCCGAAGCGGCTCTGCGTGCGGTCGCTCAGCGCACCAACCACGGGATCGAGCGCGCAGTTGAGAAGTTGGCCGGCGAGGTAAAGCGTCCCGACAAGCGTCAGCGGCACGCCGTAGTCACGCGCCAGGATGGCCGGCAGCCAGGCTGCAACTGGCTGGGCAGCCGCGGTGACCGGCACGTAGATCGCAGCAAGGCGGTGGTAGTTGGCAGGGGACTGTGTTGTCATGCGGCTGGCCTCACAGTCGCGTCCGCAACGTCACACCGTAAGTGCGCGGCTCGCCCACCTGGGCAGTAACCACACCGGTGTTGGCGGCGGAGAGGTTGAGGAAGTAGTCCTTGTCGAACAGGTTGCGCGCCCAGACCGAGAGGTCCCACAGGCCGTCGTCGGTCTTCAGCCCGACGCGCGCATTGGCGATGCCGAAGCCCGGCACCTGCGCCCAGACAGAGTTGGTGGCGGAGGTGTTGAAGCTCGACCGGTGGGCATAGTCGGCATGGGCGTATAAGCTGAGTTCACGCCCGCCGAGTTCGCCCAGCGGCGCGTTGCCATCGGCTCCGATCGACCATGCGAACTTCGGCACGCCCGAAAGCGGCTTGCCCGAAAGGTCCTGAATGCCACCGAGGTTGAGGTTCTCCACCGCCTGTGGCGCGTTGGCATATTCGACGTACTTGGCGTCGGTGTAGCTGGCCGATGCCGTGAACGAGAGGTTGTCGTTGGCCTGGAAGGCCAGATCACCCTCGACGCCCCGCGACCGCACTTTGGGGATGTTGGCGATGTATTGCCGGACGTTGACGGTGTTGGGCACCTGCTCGGTGATCGCGGTCTGGTAGTCGCGGATCTCGGTCCAGAAGGCGGCGGCGTTGAACGTGGCACGACGGTCCAGGAACTGCGACTTGAAGCCCAGCTCGAAGGCATCGACCTTTTCCGGCGCAACTTCAGGCTGGATACCTGCAGGCAGCGCGGTGAGGTTCAGGCCGCCCGACTTGTTCCCCCGCGAATAGCTGCCGTAGATGCTGGCATCGGCTGCAACCTTCCAGTTGAGCGTGACGAGGCCAGAGAGGCTGTTGTCGCTGAACTTCGTGGCAAAGCTGGTAACCGGATTGAACTGCGTGCGGATCGCGTTGATCGCCGTGACCTGCGCCGGAGTGAAGCCCGAAAGGTCGGCTCCATCGACCCAGAACTGGCTAAACGCGCCTTCCTTCTTCTCGTATGTCCAGCGCAGGCCGGTGGTCAGCGTCAAGGCATCGGACAAGTGCCAGTCGGTCTGCCCGAACAGCGCGAAGGTGCGGGTCTCGGGTGTCGATGTGGAATTGGCCTCGAAGCCGTTGAGCGCGGCATTGGCAATGGTCTGGTTGGCGGCGGGCAGGTTCCATAGGGCCGCTGCCGAGCCATAGCGGGTCGCACCATAGCCTTTGACCGTTTGCCAGAAGTAGTAGGCACCGATCACGTAATCGACGGTGCGATTGCCCTTCGAAGCAAGGCGCAGCTCCTGGCTGAACTGGCGCTGGCGATTGGCCTGCTGGGCCTTGGTGGTAATCGGCAGAGAGGTGCTGTCGCCATCGTTGGCCGGATTCCAGTCCCACCAGCGGTAAGCGGTAATCGAAGTCAGCGCGGCGCCGCCCAAGTCCCAGTTGACCTCGCCCGAAACGCCATAGCCTTCCATGTTCGACTGGTAGTGGCTGTCGGCCTCGCCGACGCGGTCGAACGGCTTGAAGGCGGGCAGCGTGTAGCCGGGGAAGCGGGCGGCGCGCAGGGCGAAGTTGTTGGGGATGGTCGCGCCATTGGCATATGTCGTGTGCAGGTCTGCAAAGACCGAGAGAACGTGGTCCTGCTCCTGTTTGGCGTAGTCGCCGATGATCCGCACTTCGAAGTCCGGGTCGGGCGTGAACAGCAACTGGCCGCGAATGCTTTCGTTGCGGTAGTTCTGGGCGCGGGTTCTGGTGGTCTTGTTGAACAGGAAGCCATCATTGCCGCTGATCGCGCCGGAGACGCGCACCGCCAGCAGATCGGGCGCGATGCCCGCCGAAGCCGAGGCGCGGATCTGGCGGAAGCCGTAGTTGCCGATGCTCGCCTCGCCCGAAAACTCAGGTTCGAAGCTCGGCTTGCGCGAAGTGATGTTGATGACGCCGGATGTCGTGTTCTTGCCGAACAGCGTGCCCTGCGGCCCGCGCAGCACCTCAATGCTCTGCAGGTCAACCAGATCGAACTGCGAAAGGCCGACGCGGCCGTAGTAGACGTTGTCGATGTAGAAACCGACGCCGTTCTCCAACCCGTCATTGGTCAGCGCGACGTTCGAGCCGAGCCCGCGAATGTTGATGTTCGTATTGCGCGGATTGAAGCTGAACACCTGCAGGCTCGGCACCTGCTGCTGGATCTGGCCAAGCGTGAAGTCGCCCCGCTTTTCCAGCGCATCGCTGGTGATGACGCTGATTGCTACGGGCACGTCCTGGACATCCTCGTCGCGACGGCGTGATGCGGTGACGACGATGGCTTCACCGGCCTCCTCGGCCGCCGCTGCTGGCGCCTCGACATCGGCGGGCTGCTCGGCGGCGAAAGCCGGAGCCGTGCCGATAAGGGAACCAAGCGCCACGCCAGCGAGGATCAACTGGCGCTGCTTGAAACGAAAAACTCTGTTCATTCTATTACTTCCCTGAACCAAATCGTGCCGCTGCTTCGGTGCGGCGATTGAAGGTGGCGGGAACGGGCACGGCTTCGCGTGCAGTGTCGCCGGAGGCGACGCCGCAAAGGGCAACGATCGACTGTTGCAGGGACGCGGGATACCGGGCCAGTTCCGCAAGGTCGGAGCTGGTTAGCGGTCGCATGACGCATTCCTCCGGGCGACGGCCCAAGCAGGCCGCGCCGAACTGGCGTTATGTTGGAAGGCCGGACGAAAGCGCACTGCGCCCGATCAGGGCGTCAGGTCCGTCATCGTGTCCGGTGGTTTGCGCGCCCTAGGCGCGCATCATCAGCTTGTGCATCGTATCACCTCTTCGTTGGAGGGGAACACGATGCCTGGCGCCGTCGCCCCAGCATCGCGCGCTTTAGCGGTTGTTTACGCGGAGCAAGCTGCTTCCCATCAAATGCCGCGGATCAGGACCCTTGTAGTGCAGGCCGACCTGATCGTCGAAAGCCCTGCGGGTTAATCTCTACTTATCCAGTTGAGTCGCTCTGGTCAACAGCGTGGGGGACATTTCAACGCAAAAGGAAAACTACCCGACAGACAAGATCAATTGTCTATTTATGCGATAGACATTGATGGGACCAGCAATAGGATCATGCTGCCTTACGCGACCACGCGCGGGTCCATCTGCCATCAGCGACCACGGACCGCACCATGACCCTGACCTTCAATTTGACCCGCCGCGCCACCCTTCGCGGAGCCGCAGCGACCGCAGCTCTTGCGGCCACCCCGGCGATTGCCCGCCAGCGCGCAAGGCGGCCGAACATCCTCTACATCATGGCCGACGACCTCGGTTATGCCGATCTGTCCTGCTACGGCCGCCGCGATTTCGAGACCCCGGTGCTTGACAAGCTGGCGGCGCAGGGTCTGCGCTTTACCAATGCCTATGCCAACAGCGCAGTCTGCACCGCCACGCGCGTCGGGCTCATCACCGGCCGCTATCAGTATCGCCTGCCCGTGGGTCTGGAGGAGCCACTCGCCTACCGCCCCAGCATCGGCCTGCCGCCGACGCATCCGACACTGCCGTCGCTACTCGCCAAGGCGGGCTATCGCACCTCGCTGATCGGCAAGTGGCACCTCGGGAGCCTGCCCGACTTCGACCCGCTCAAGAGTGGCTACCACAAGTTCTGGGGCATCCGCAGCGGCGGGGTTGACTACTACACCCACGCCACCAGCAACGGTCAGCTCGACCTGTGGGACGGACCAACGCCTGTCGAAAAGGCCGGTTACCTGACCGATCTGCTGGCCGACCGTGCAATAGCGGAAATCCATGAAGCCTCGGCGGCAACGTCCCCTTGGTTCATGTCGCTCCACTTCACTGCGCCGCACTGGCCGTGGGAAGGGCCTGACGACGCCAGCGAATCTGCTCGCATTGCCGCGCTCAAGGACCCCAAGGCCCTGTTCCACTTCGATGGCGGCAGCGCCACGATATATGCCGCCATGGTCCGACGTCTCGATTATCAGATCGGCCGGGTGCTTGAGGCCCTCAAGGCCAGCGGGGCCGATCAGGACACCATCGTCGTCTTTACCAGCGACAACGGCGGCGAACGCTTTTCAGACACTTGGCCCTTTACAGGGCGCAAGACCGAACTCCTCGAAGGTGGCCTGAGAATACCAGCCATTGTGCGCTGGCCGGGCGTCACCAGAGCCGGGGCGACCAGCGATGCGCAAATCATATCGATGGATTGGTTGCCTACGTTTCTGGCCGCAGCGGGCACGGCCCCGGATCAGGCATTCCCAAGCGATGGGAACGACATTGCATCGGCCATTGCAGGGCGCGAACTGCCGCAACGCACGTTGTTCTGGCGCTACAAGAAACACAACCAGCGCGCTGCGCGAAACGGCAATCTCAAGTACCTCAAGATCGGCGAGAACGAGTTCCTTTTCGATACGCAGGCCGATCCGCTGGAGCGCGCCAATCTGAAAAACCTTCGTTCGTCAGAATTCAACGAACTGAGGGCGGCTTGGGAAGCATGGAACGCCACCATGCTTCCACTCGATCCACAATCCTACACCCACGGCTTTGGCGCAGACGAACTGGCGGATCACTTCAACTCGGATGGTTGAACCGCCGACCTGCTGATCCAAGCCGCAGGCTCTCGTCAGGCGGCAAGCCCCAGAACAAGCCCGCCCCTCAGGCGCGGGGAATTCTCCATGCGTTCGATCCACGGCGCAAAGGTGAAAATCCACAGGAAGCAAGGAGCGAATGTGACCCACGTGGTCAGCAAAGCACACAGCAGCCCGGCCACCAGCGGTGAAAACGGTTCAGGCGCGCGGAATGCGGCAAGATAGCCCGCAAACTGTTTGACCATGATAAGCGGGCCGGGCGTCGTTTCGGCAAGGCCAAGGCCATCGGCCATTTCGCTCGCGCTAAACCAGCCATAATGCTGCACCGATTCCTGCGCCATGTAGGCCAGCACGGCGTAGGCCCCGCCGAATGTGACCACAGCCAGTTGCGAGAAGAACCGGTCGTTCGGTTCTGCGCGGCCCAACGTCTCGTTTCGCCAATAACTGCCAATGGCGTGTAGAGCGGCTTGATACGCGTTGCCACTTTGCGAGCAATTGTACGGTTCAGCTCGGCGGCATGATTATGGCAGTAACAAGCGTCTGAAACATCGGAGTTCCATTTTGAAACCCGAGTGTCTCGCGACGTGGATCATGGCGCTGATGGCGCCTCATTGTTGTCGGCCATGATTTTGGACACGACAATGCGATAGCGCGCTGTGGCAGTAGCTCGATTGAGGCCTTCTGCCATGAAGGTTAGTGTCACGTGCTCTTGGTTTTGCCCATTATCGGAGATTTTGTGTTCGACGATAATGTTGATCTGATCGCTGCTCTTGATCGCCAAGTCGACCATAGACTTCGCGACACGGTCAAGAAATCGGTCGTTCGCGAGACCGGCCGAAGCGGATGAGGCGCGGGGCGCGGGATGCCTCGAACCTCTTCCCCGGCGTAAGTCACTGGCCTGGAGATTGATCGAAAAGCCGCATGCTTTGGCTATCTCGTCGATGCGCCGCCTCGTCTCAGCCCTCACGCCAGGCTTGCCGGCCAGCGAGCGCGAGACCGTAGAGGGGGCGACGCCAGCCAACCTCGCGATGTCGACGATTGTCTTGACACCATGCGGTTGGGGGTCGTCTAACATTACCTTACCAAAGCCGCCTATCACAATGCGCGGAGGCGGATGGCTTGGCCGCCACCAGAGGCCAGAGAAAGCGTGAGAACACTTTTGGCGGTGACGATCTTTCGCTTCAAAAGGATGCGCTCAGGGGCTGTACGCCAATCCGCTCCCGGCCCGTCGGCATAGATCTGCGCTTCATAGCGCTTGCCTCGCTCTAGGAAGTCCAGTGAAACCGTAAGATTACGCGCGGTGTCGTTTGTCAGGGCTCCGAGGAACCAGTCCTTTCCGGATCGCGCCTGCCTGGCGGTGACCACATACTCGCCGATTTGCCCCGCCAAAGTCCGGCTTTGCTCCCAGTCGGTGGGCACATCGCGAATGAACTGGAATGCGGGATTGCCCTCGTAGTTTTCGGGCAGGTCTACCGCCATCTGCACAGGCGAGTAGATCACCACGAAGAGGGCAAGCTGCTGTGCCAGTGTCGAGGGTACGCGATTGTTGGGGCGCTTGTCCCTGTAATCGAAGTTGAAGACGCCGGGCGTGTAGTCGAAGGGACCTGACAGCATTCGCGTGAACGGAACGATAGCGAGGTGATCAGGCGAGTTGCCGGTATCCGGGCTGCCGCCATTGTACTCCTGCCCGCGCGCGCCTTCGCGGCTCATCAGATTGGGCCAGGTCCGGCGCAGGCCAGTGTCCTTGACCGGCTCGTGCGGGAAAACCGCGATGTGGTGCCTTGCCGCTGCCTCGACGACCTGCTGGAAATTCTCGACCGCATACTGCCCATCGGGCCATTCGACCATGTCGTGCCGCGTACCGACATAGCCAAGCTTGATCGCCTTTATGCCGTACCGATCGTAGTAGTTGAGCGCTGGTTCGAGCTGGCGCAGGTAGTCCTGCACCTGGGCTCCCGTCTCGTGATGACCGACGATTTCCACGCCCCGTACTTTGGCGTGAGCGGCGACCGCGTCCATGTCAAAGTCCGCTGCAGCTTCGTTCTGGATGAAGTGTGAGTGACCATTCAGCCACCATTGCGGCGCATCCCAGCCCTTGTTCCACCCTTCGAACAGCACACCCGGAATGCCATGAGTGGCTGCCCAGTCGATGTATTGCAGTGCGCGTGCGGTGGTCGCGCCATGGTCAGGGCCGGGTTCCCATGTGTACTTGCCGATGTGCATGCCCCAGAATATGCCGATGTACTTCATCGGCTTGGCCCAGGATGCATCCCCCAACCGGTTCGGCTGGTTGAGGTTGAGGATCAGAGTGGAGTCGGCAAGCTTCGCGGCACTGTCTGCCACAAGCACGGCGCGCCATGGCGTGACGAGACCGCCATGGCCGCGCACGAGATCGCCGTTCGACCATGGCGACAGATCGGCCTTGAGGGTCTTTGTATTGTCCGCAACCAGCCGCAGGTTCATCGACGCGTAATCGACCAGAGCAGCCTCATGCACCGCCATGGCAACGCCGTCGCCTTCCAGTGTAAGGGGCGTCTGGACGGCGGGCAAGGCGGACAGTGCCGAGCGCGAATACTCGTACTCGGAGAACTTCTCGCGATAGGCTGGAATCCACCAGGCCCGGTAGTTTTGCGCGAATGCGAACTGGGTGACTTCATCGCTGATGACAAAGCGGTCTGACGTTTCGCCAGGGAGGACATAACGGAAGCCGAACCCGTCGTCGAAGACCCGAAACTCGACGCGCAACTGGCGTCCGTCCGGTGCCTTTACGGTCGCGACCAAGCCGTTGCTCTGGTCCCTTACAACGCGGCGCTCGCCCCACGGTTGCTCCCAGGTAGCATTGGTCGACGTCCGCCTGGTGTCGGACAGCATCAGGCCTGAAACCAGCGGCTCCCGGTCCTTGAAGCGGAAACCCAGAAGGGACCGATCCATGATCGGCTTTCCCTTGAAGCTCACGCGATAGACAGCCTCGCCCTTGTCGACGGCGAAGTCCACTTCCAGCCGCCCATCAGGCGAGCGCACCTCAAGCCATTCCTGCGCGCGCACCGCAGGCGCGAAAAAGAATGCCGTGGCAGCAAGCGCTGCCACGGCGAGGTGGGAGGTGAATTGACGGGTGAAAGTCAGGAGTACCATCGTCGTCAGAACTGGAAGGTCACGCCTGCGCGCACCCGGCGGCCGAAGATCGGGCGGCCCTGGAACGCGGTCTCGTTGACGCCATTGATGACGCCTGCACGCGGATTGCCTTCAGTCAGGCCGACCGTGTCGAACAGGTTGGTCACGATGACTTCGGCCGAGAGGTTGTCGGCAATGTTCCAGCGACCACCAAGGCTGACCTCGGTGAAGGCCGGCAGATCGATCCGGTTGGAAACGTCGGCAAAGCGCTTACCGGTGTGCATGATGTTGCTGTAGATATCGACCTTGCCGTCGAGCAGGTGGAGGACGGGGCGGATCGAGAAGGTCATGGCCGGCTGGCGCACGATGCGGTTGCCGCTGAAGTCGAACGGACCGTTGCCGTCGACGCCGCTGAACCCGGTGTACTTGATCGACTGCAGGTTGCCCGAGAAGTTGACCTCGAACATCTCGACCGGACGCAGCGCCAGTTCGAGTTCGACACCGTATGAGCGCGCAGCGGCAGTGGCCGTCTGCGGAGCGCCTGCGACGATGTTGTTGAACGAGATGTTCGGGAAGTTGTTGTAGAACACCGTCACAAAGGCCGAGACCGGGCGCGAGGAGTACTTGAGGCCTGCCTCGACCAGATCGATGCGGTCCTCCACCGGATTGCAGCAGTTGAACCACTGCGAGAATTCCGGCGTGACGCGGAAGCTGCGGCTGTAGCGGGCAAAGGCGGCAAGGTCGGGGTTGAACGTGTAGTTCAGGCCCGCCGAAAACGCCCATTCGCCGGTCTTGAACTTGTACGGCGTGATCGCACCGCTGAGTACCGTGACGGCATCATCGAGCACCGTGCTCGGATCGCCCAGATTGACGGTCTTGCTCTGGGCAATCGTGCCCTTCTTGCTGACGTGGTGGTAGCGTGCGCCGAAGTCGAGGCGCAGAGCCGAGCTGACTTCGAACGAGTCCGTAAGGTACAGCGCGTTTATCGTCACGTCGTCGCGGAAGTCCTGCAGGTTGCTGTGCAGGCCGACGATGCCGTTGCGGGTAAGGCCGATGGTCTTGTTGCCAGCCGCATCAAGGCCGAACACGTCAATCGAGCGGGGCTGGTTGGCAGCCTCGGTCAGCACGTTGTTCCAGTTCCACTGCTGGCGCTGCGTGAACTGGCTGTGATAGTATCCAATGGTCAGCGTGTTGCTGCCCGTCTTGGCGGTGAAGCTGAGGTCGCCGACGAGGTTGTCGACATCGACATAGGTCGAGAAGATGTTCTGGACCAGCGTCAGGCCATTGGCGATGTTGGCCGTGGGGATCGCGGCCCCGGTGTTTGCATTGAAATAGCCTGCGCGAACGGTGGCTGGATTTGCGGCTTGCAGGCGGCTCAGCGAGCTGTCGAGGAATGCCTGCGCGCCAGCCACCTGATCGCTGAACAGCGCGTTGAAGTCGACCACGCCGCCGGTGTAGCGCCCCTTGGCGCTGACGCTCAGCCAGTCGTTGAACTTGTTGTCCAAGGTGACGGTGAACGTATCGGTGTTGGTGTGGACGCCGTTGCCAAGGTCGATCGAGGTCGTTCCCGTGCCATAGAGGTCGGGCACAGCAATATTGCGGAACGCCGGGGACACCACAGTGCCATCGCCCGCATCGAGACCGGGCAGGCCCTTGCTCTTGCTGGCGAGCGGAATGCCGGTGTAGAAGATGTTGCGATCGTTGAGCTTGCGATAGCCGACGTAGATTTCGCCATCGTCGAGCAGATAGGTGAGGCCGGCGCGGAACTGGCCGCCGCGGTTCCCGGTGAAGCCCGGATCGCGCATGCCGTTGTTCGAGCGATAGAAGCCACCGACGTTGAAGCGCAGCTTGTCGTTGATCGGGCCAGTCAGGCTGAAGTCGCCGCGATAGTGATCGTAGTCGCCCCACTCCAGCTTGGCGAGGCCCTGGAGGTCTGCCGTACCCTTCTTGGTGATGACGTTAAGCACGCCGCCAGGTGCGTTCGAAGCCGTGATCGAAGCAGAACCGCCACGCACGATCTGGGCGCTCTGGATGGTCTGGTCCACCCGATAGAAGATGTCTGCGTTGGTGAAGGCGCCGGCGCCTTCTTCCCACACGGGAAGGCCGTCTTCAAGGACGGGCACGTAGCGGAAATTGTCGTTGGGAAGGCCGCGCGAATAGACGTTGTTGCCGATTTCGCCGCCCGAGGACTCAGCAAAGATACCCGGCGCCGTGGCATAGACTTCCGAAATGCTGACCGGCGCACGCTGCTGCAGCTCGGCCGACGACAGCGTGGTGATCGCGTAAGACGTTTCCATCTTCTTGCGGCCCGAGCTGGCACCAGTGACGATGATCTCGGCAAGGCCGAGGCTGTCGTCAGCCGCAGTCGCTTCGTCCGTGGCCGCAGGCTGCGCAGTCTGGGCGTGGGCAGGTGCGGCCATCGCAGCGAGTGCGACAGTGGAGAGCGCGGCGATACGCGTCGAAACCTTCATGACATCCCCCTTGAAAAGGTGCTTGCAGACGACTCATTGGTGGCCGTCTGGCCGACGCTCTTTTCCCGCAAAACAACAATCGATTGCAATGAATTTGTGCAATAACATCCAGAGTTGCAGTCCATCCAACCGCTCCATGGATGATAATGAACTGATTTAGCTTGGTTTAACTGCAATCGCCCAGAGCCGTATGGCTGGAAGTTGCATAACTTTTTCGATTCCTGGCGCGAGGGATTGCAGTCACGCGCCACACGATCCACGAATGATCAGCTCTGTTGGCAATCGCTCGGATACGGCGCGGTGGCCGTCCATCATGCGCAGCACTTTGGACACCAGCATGTTGCCAGCCTTGATCACGTCCTGCCGCACGGTGCTCAACTGCGGGCTGGAGAACGAGGCAACGTCGATATCATCATAGCCGATCAGGGCGACATCTTCGGGCACACGCAGGCCGTGCCGCTTGAGCGCCTGCAAAGCGCCGAGCGCAACAATGTCCGAGGCAGCAACGATCGAATCGAAAGCTACCCCGCGCTCGACGAGATTGTCGACGGCATCAGCACCCTCATAGCGGCTCGAGAACGGAGTCTGGACGATTGCAGGATCAAAAGGAATGCCCTCGGCGGTCAAGGCAGCCTTGTAGCCCTCGAGCCTCTGGGCGATCTGAGACAGTGCCGTCCGCGCCTCGGCGATCGGCGGCATGGATCCGAAGAACGCAATACGCTTCCGACCGGTCCGGATAAGGTGGCGCGTCGCGCGGAAGCCACCATCAAAGTTGTCGGTGCCCACCGAACAGTAGCGCTGCCCTTCGGTTTCCACGCCCCAAACCACGATCGGACGATTGGCCGCCCCGAAACGATTGAGCGCATCATGAAACTGCGACTGCCCGAAGAAGATGAACCCGCGATAATGGGAGGTGTCGATGAACTCGCTCAAAGTCCGATCGTCATGCGGAGTTTGCCAACTGATCGAGAAATCGCGACGCCTTTCTCTTAGCGCAGCGCCGATGCCGCCGAGCAGCGACAACTCGAACGGATTGCCGAGCTGTCCGCCATGCCCGGTGGCAACAGGCAGGACGACGCAGACCTGTTCTGGCAGGTTCCCCTTGCCGGACTTGCCCTTCGGCCCCCGCCTGGGTGCGGAGTAGCCCAGCCGTGCCGCCGTCTGGACCACCAGTTCGCGTGTCTCCTCACTGATTGCAGTGTTCCCTGCAATCGCCCGCGACACCGTGGCGGTCGAGAGGCCGAGCTCCTCGGCAATGTGTTTCAGGGTAAACTTGCCTCCGGCGCCATCTTCCATGCAACTCTCCTTGGACCGAGCCATCGGAGATGAATTTGCGCAAAATATTGCACAGTTTGCAAACTATATTGCAGATCGCCGTGCCCCGGTCGCCGCGATGACGGCGGCGAGACAGCAGAAAGCCCCGGCGATCAGCAACGTGCCTGACGGGTTGCCCGCTGGAAACATCCGGACCACCGCGCCCATGCCCAGGCCCATCACCAGCTGCGGCACTACAATGAACACGTTCATCAGGCCGATCGCGCCGCCTGCCTCTCCCTGCCGGGCGATACGGCTCGCCATGACGAAGGGCGCGCTGAGCATCGAGGCATAGGCTATGCCGATCAGGCCAGCGCAGACCAGCAGCAACAAGGGGGTTCCCGCCAGCGCCACACCTGCAAAGCCGAAGGAACCGGCCAGAAGGTTAGTGGAATGGACGCGAGACACGCCGAACCTCTCGAAGAGGCGGGGCAAGATGAAGGCGAAGAGCCCCGCCACGCCATTGTATGTCGCGAACATGACACCGACCCAGTCCGCGCCGTCGCCATAACGCGGATCTTCTACCGACATGGCAGCGAAAGCGCCCTGTGCTACGACCGGCGTTGCGTAGACCCATAGCAGATAGAGCGCAGCCCAGGCAAAAAACTGCATGGCCGCGATCCGGCGATAGGCAAGAAGATTGACCAGCCAGTCTGCCGAAGTCCGTCCGGCCTCGCGCTCGTCCACCTGTTGATCCGTCAAACAGATGCCGAAGCGCGCGTAGTCTTCCTTCGAGTATTCGCGCACCTTGAGGACCGTGCCGACAACCGAGATCGCCAGGCATGTCGCCGCCGCAAGGAACGCCAGCCGCACCGAGACCGGCGTGGCACCTTCGGCAACGACATTGGGCATTCCAGCGACGCTGAGGGCCTTTGGCACCAGGGCACCAAGGAACGCACCAACACCGATGAAGACGGTCTGCATGGCAAAGCCCCTGCCGTGCTGCTGCTCGGGCAAAGTGTCGCCAACCAGCGCTCGGTAGGGTGCATTAAGGGCGTTCATCGAGATTTCGAGCAGCCAGATCATTGCGATTGCCCAGACCAGGCTCGGCGCGAACGCGATCCCTGTGAGCGCAGCAGTCGCGATGGCTCCCGAACCGAGCAGCCATGGCCGACGGCGCCCGAACCGCGTCCAGCTCCTGTCACTCAGGCGGCCGATCACCGGTTGAACCAGCAGCCCTGATACTGGCCCTGCGAGCCACAGTAGTGCCAGATCTTCGACGCCGGCCCCAAAGCCCTGATAAACGCGGCTGAGGCTGGCGCTCTCTATCCCGAACGTGATCTGCAACCCAAGATAGCCCGCGCTCAGACCAATGATACGGCTCTGCGTGACTGGCGGCAATGCACCCTTCATTGTTCAGATCCCTGCCATCCTCTGGACTATGGTCGCGCGAACAGCAGTGTGTCGGCAATACCAGGGGCAGCGAAAGTCACAGCTTTCGGCACGCACTTCTAGAAATTCCGATGCAGAGCAGACCGACCCCGGCGTCCAACTCGAATGGCAGGCGCCTCACTTGGGGTGAGGAGCCACCAAGTCAAATTTCGGTGTTCTCAACAAGCGCCTTTGCTGATTGAGATAAAAGCGGAGAAGCTGGAAAGCCTGATCCACAAGGTTTTCGCCGCCGCGCAGCTCGATCTGACCATACCTGATCGGCTCGGTCACATGGTCAAACCGCGCGAGTGGTTTGTCGTGCCGCTGCAAGTTATCAACGAAGCTGTCGAACGAATCAGAGACAGAACTATAACCGAGTTCCGCTATCATGCCGTCGAAGGCCGTCTGATACGTGCGTAGCGCTAGGACAGCGCGGAGCTGAAAAAGCTCGGATTGAAAAAATGTTTGGCCACCTGGGGGTAACATTGGGGGTATCGCTTCCGGCGAATAATCAATGAGCGGCGGATTTCTTAGGTTTTCTCGGCAAGTTTCGGTGGCCTTCCGCTCTGCCACTTACTGCATTTCAGCAGACTTTCACGAACCGAGATGAACGCCAGAAGTACCCGGGTTTCTTGGTTACACAGCATTCCGAGTGCGCTGATGTATCTTCATCAGCACGTTCCAGCGCAAGAGAGACGAGCCGGGTGTCGGCAATGCGCTCGACATCACATCCACCTCGCCGCTTGAACTGTCGGTTGTTGTCTCCGGCCATGACCGCGCGGAATTTGTCCACGCTGCCGTGAAGGTGTCATCTGCTGGTGATGATCCGCAACGCATCTTCCAGCGAACGGAGAAACAACTGCACGTGCTCATCCTGGCAAACAAGCGGAGGGCGCACCTTGAGCACATCTTCGTTAGCCCCGGTGGTGCTGATGAGAACGCCGTTGTCACGCATGGCGTTTACGACGTCGAGCGCCATGGCGCGACGTTCGGCGGGAAGGCTTGCGCCCATGCCGATGTCTATGCCGAAGAACAGCCCCGCGTTGCGAATGCCAAGAATGCCGCCTGTCCGGCTGGCAATCTGCTCGAGACCCTTTCGCAGGGTTTCACTGACCGTGAGGACGTTATCGAGGATGCGATCGCGCTGAAGAATTGTCAGGACTGCATCAGCCGTAGCAATGCCCACGGTGTTGCCAGCGAACGTATTCGAATAGCGCGCCGTGACACCGAACGTCTCGACCGGTCCGCGACGCCCGACAACCGCACCAATCGGGAAGCCGTTGCCCATCGGCTTGCCCAGGGTCACCAGGTCGGGGACAATGTCGTGGCGAGCGAACCCCCAGAAGTGGGCACCTGTTCGACCAAACCCGGGCTGCACCTCGTCAGCGATTACGAGGCCCCCTGCCTCCCGAACCGCCGCGACGGCGCCGTTGAGGAAACCCGGAGGGTCGATCCAGACCCCGTCGCTTGAAAAGATGCTGTCGAACATGAAGGCGGCGATGCCGATGCCGCGACGGCGCAGATCGTGAATCGCAGCGCGTACTTCAGCTTCGAAGAATTCATTCGCCTGCTCGTCGGGAATTCCACTCGGCCCAGGCAGGTTGACGATCCGCACCGAGGGGCTCAGGTTTACTGCATCACCAAGGTTCGGTGATACTGCTGCAACGGCGGCGCTGGTGCCGTGATAGGCGTAGGCAGAAACGATGACGCCCTCATTGCCGGTGGCGAGGCGCGCAATCCGCAGCGCCAGATCGTTGGATTCACTGCCAGTGCAAGTGAATATCACGCGATCAAGCTCTGCCGGGAACGTATCGACGAGTCGCTCCGCATATTCCACGACACGCGGTTCGAGATAGCGGGTGTTTGCACTGAGGCGCGCAGCTTGCGCCGCCATCGCAGCGTTAATTTCGGCATTGCAGTGGCCCAAAGAGGGCACGTTGTTGTAGAAATCGAGATAGGGCTTGCCGTCAGGATCGTAGAGCCACATCCCCTCCCCGCGAACAAAGTGTACAGGTTTGCGGTACTGGAGCCGGTAAGATGCGCCAAGTACAGCGTCGCGCCGCGCGATAAGTGCTGCCTCCCGTTCGGGAAGTGAAACCTCGCCGGGGCGATAGCGGTTGGGCATCAGGTCGGTCGACATGGCGTGATTTCCGTTCGAAGATGCGAGTTGAGGTGAGGCTCGCTTCAGGCGGCCTGGTTCATCGCACTGCGCACTGCCCTCTCTCCGGCATCAGCATCGAGCGCCGACAGGATCGCAAGGCCGGTCTGCGCGCGCAGTACGTTTTTCCTGATGTAACTGGCCTCATCCGGAAAGAGATCGGCCCGCCAATAATTGATCAGGATGAGCGCGCTCTGTCGCGCCCGCATCAACCCTACGAGCAGGCGCGCTTCAAGGGAGGTCAATGGTTGCACAGCGTGAAAGCCGGCAATCATCGCCGCCGCTCCACCCAATGGCTTGCCGGGATCGGTGACGAAGTGGCCGGCAGCGATCGCCAGATCCTGAATGCGCGGATTCAAGCTCCCGTCACCGAAGTCGATGAACGCAATCTCGCCGTTTGTCAGGAACATGTTGTGCGGGCTGGGATCGTTGTGCGTGATCTGCCAATCCAGTTCACCGATGCGTGGTTCGACATGGGTCAGATAGTCTGACAGAGCCGCCTTTACCTGGTCCGCCATGGAACCGGCAGGAAGGTAAGGCAGCAGCTCTTCCAGCCAGGGCCAAGTCCCGATCTGCCAGAGCACAGGTCGATCAGGCGCAGGCGCCTCCACGCCGCGCAACGATTGCCCCAGCAGAGCCAGTGTAGCACCGACCTGCGCCAGCAACTGTTCCGTCGATTCAAGCGCGTGCAGCGGCGTGCCCCCGATCCGGGTTTGCAAGTAACCGCAGACCGCTCCATCGGCAAACAGGCCCTTGCCGTCGATGGTCTCGAGAACGCGCGGAACCTGCACGTCCGAAACGTCCTCGAGCTGGCGCAGCACAGTACTCTGGAAACGGAAGCTGTTCCGTGCCTCGGGCCGATCCGAAAGCTTGAGGATCAACTGCTGGCCAGTCGCCACTTCGATAGCAAGGGTGCGCTCGAACTCCGAGGCAAGCAGAATGGCCGAACCCTTCAGCCCGTAGTGGCGCTCCAGCAACTTGGGCGGGAGTTCGGCCGCAGGCTCGTAGGGCGACAGGGCAAGCAGCGCTGCCGCGGCGCGATACTCGGCCTCGCTCTTTGCCCTGTTGCGTGTTTCAACCGAAGGGGTGATCCCAGCCATTTGCCCGGTGCCTTTCAGAACCCGAAGACCGCAGGCAGCTTGGAAACGTCGGAAATCTCGGTGTACTCGTAGAAGGGGTTGGCTGGCTCGTGGCCGCGATTGACCCAAACCTTGCTCTTGATGCCGATATCGTAGGCCGACATCAGGTCGTGGCGGAACGAGGAAGACACGTGCGTGATTTCCTCCGGTCCGCAACCAAGCACGTCGAACATGTGTTCGAATGCGCGCAGGTGGGGCTTGTAGGCCCCGGCTTCCTCGGCAGTGATAACCGCATGAAACGGAGCACCAAGACGCGCGACATTTGACGAAATCTGCGACACCATCGAGTTTGTGAGAATGACCAGCGGGATGTGCTGCGCCAACCGTGCGAGGCCCTCGGGAACATCCGGGTGCGGTCCCCAGGTCGGAATCCGGCTGTAGATCAGTTCCGCATCTTCGGGCTTGAACAGTACACCGTTGCGGCGACAGGCGCGTGCAAGGGCATTGTGGACGACGTCGGCATAGGGCTTCCAGTCCTGCGAGACTTCGTCGATGCGATAAGCCTGGAAGTTGCGAATGAATTCGACCATGCGGGGCTCGTCGAGCATATCGCCGTAAAGCTCCCGCGCGACGTCGGCCATCTGGAAATTGATGAGAGTGCCGTGACAATCGAAAGTCACGTACTTCGGGCGAAACAGGGCCATTTGCAAACCTCCGCGATTTCTCTGCGCAACGTCTACGGGCCGGAAAGCGGAAGGATGTGCTGAACTTTGGAATTCGACTGGCAAGATGAATCAGCCGAATCTTGAAATTCGTCAGATAAGGCTGTGCGCCTGTTCCGACGCTTATGCGGGCAAGGTCACGCTTCTTCGGGCGGGTCCGGCTCGAACAGTTCCCTGAGAGGCAGGATATCGCGCTCTATGGGGGATCCGAGCACTATGTAGCTCGATATCCGGCCAACTCCGGAATTACCCGCAGACAGCCGCTCAAGGACCTGGCTATAACGCGCGATGCTACGTGCGACGACACGCAACAGATAGTCATGCCCCCGGTCACGTGATGGCATTCCATCACTTCGGGAATCTCGCGAGCGCGATCCAGGAACCTCTCGAAGTTGGCCCTGCGGTGGTTGGTCAGCGTCACTTCCGTGAATACGACAACTTGTTCGCCAAGCTTGGCGAGCGCCAGCCGGGCACCATAAGAGCGAATCAGTCCGATGCTCTCCAACCGCTTTACGCGTTGCAGACAGGGACTGGCCGTCAGGCCGACGACGTCAGCGAGCGCGAGGTTTGTGGCCCGGCCATTATGCTGCAGATGCGTGAGGATCCTGAAGTCGATCGCATCGAGCATATCCATTTTGTCCCATCCCTCCGTTTCGGCAGTGTGGATCAGCGCTTGGGCTTGTTCACACTACCGAGTTGCATCGGAATTTTCGCGCGTTGCGATCTGCTCATCGCCCGGGATCTGCTGACTGAGCAGCTGTTTGAAGCACAAGCATCGACGAATTGCAGATGAATGTTCTCGTCAGGTGGTCGAAGTGGTCGACCGTTTCCGGCCTTCGCGTGCTCAGCGTGCCCTGAGGACCTTCTCCACCTCGTCGCATATCTGCTGAACGGAGAATGGCTTGGCGAGAAAGTGCATGTTCGGGATATCGATCTCGCGGCGAAGCTGCTCCTCGGCATAGCCCGACATGAAGAGGAACGGCAGGTCTGGACGCAGGGCCCGAATCTCACGGGCCATGGCCGGGCCGTCCATCGTCGGCATGACCACGTCGGACACGACAAGATCGAACTGGCCCCGGCCGATCGCCTCAAGCCCTTCCTCGCCATCGGCCGCCGTGGTCACCTCATAGCCCTGGCGGACGAGCGCGCGTTCGGCAACGGCACGAACGGTGTCTTCATCTTCGACCAGCAGGATCCGGCCGCCGCCTGACCATTCCCGCTTCGGTTCAGGGCTTGCCAACTGGCGCGCGGGCGCTTCGCTGGCATCGGGTACATGGACCGGAAGATAGATGCTGAAGCGGGTGAACTTGCCCACCTCGCTTTCGGCAAAGATGAAGCCGCCGGACTGCTTCACGATGCCATAGACGGTGGAAAGGCCAAGGCCGGTGCCCTTGCCTTTCTCCTTGGTGGTGAAGAAAGGCTCGAAGATCTTGCCGATCTGCGACGGCTTGATGCCGTGACCATTATCTTCGACGATCAGCGCAGTGTAATCCCCCAGCGGCAGGATCTCGCTCTTCATGGCGCGGACGTCAGCCGCCGTCACCCGCCGGGTCATCAGCTTGACCACGCCGCCGCCCTTGGCGCCCGTGGCGGCAAGCTTGTCGTTGATGGCATCACGCGCGTTGACGGCGAGGTTCAGCAGCACCTGTTCAAGCTGTGTGGGGTCGGCACGAACGAAGCCGAGGTCGCGATCATGCACGACTTCGAGCGTGATCTTCTCGCCGATCAACCGTTTGAGGAGAGCGGAAACCTCGGCCACGACGTCGGGCAGTTGCAGCACCTGCGGCCGCAAAGTCTGCTGGCGCGAGAACGCAAGAAGCTGGCGCGTGAGCGATGCTGCGCGGTTCGAGTTGGCCTTGATCTGCTGGATATCGTCGTAATCGCTGTCGCCAGGCGTGTGGCGCATCAGCATCAGATCGCAGTAGCCGATGATCGCAGTCAGCACGTTGTTGAAATCGTGCGCCACGCCCCCGGCAAGCTGGCCGACGGCCTGCATTTTCGTCGCCTGGGCAATCTCCCGCTTGAGCCGGGTCTCTTCCGAGGAATCCTTGAGGCTGAGCAGGACGGCCCCTTCCCCAAGCCCGCGCACGCCGGCAAGGCTGAGCGAGACCGGCTCATCCGGTGCGGCGCGCAACCGCACGGCAACGTCGCCCGCGGTCGCCTGCCCTTGCGCATAACGGCGCACGGCATCGACCAGCGCGCCCTTGTCTTCCCTGATGACAAGGTCGGACGGGTAAGGCGGCGGGATCGTGTCGTCGTGTCCGGCAGCGCGCAGGAATGCGGCGTTGGCAAAGAGGAAGCGCCCGTCACGGTCGGTCATCGCCAGGCCGAGCGGCAGGCGCGCAAGCAGCGCTTCGATCTGCGGCAGGCCCGCCGTGACATCGCCGATGCCCTGCCCGAAGCCGCCATTGTCAATCAGCAGGAACAGCGAAGTCGTGCGCGATGGATCGGTATTGGCGACGCCATCGGGATCCGCCACCGGCACGTGGACCAACTTGACCGGCGTGCCCTTGCCGCCCTCGCGGGCGTAGTAGATCCGGTCGCTTTCGTCGCTGGCGAGGAATGAGACGAAATCGGCACCCGCCATCTGGGCACTGACCGAGCCGGTCGCGCGCTGGGCAAAGGCCGCGTTTGCGGCAAGGATCACGCCCTCGGGCGAGACCACCGCCGCCTGCAACCCTTCGCGGGCGAGCGCGCGGCCAACCTTGCCGGCGATGTGCGCCGCCATGTCTGCC